>NZ_CP188040.1:3557033-3880400 GCF_049943125.1 Alloiococcus sp. CFN-8 | reverse complement strand
CTGTATTCCGCGGTAGCTCAATGGTGGAGCACTCGGCTGTTAACCGATAGGTTGGAGGTTCGAGCCCTCTCCGCGGAGCCACAAAAAAGACCACATTTGTCTAACAGACAAATGTGGTCTTTTTTGAATTAAGTGTGCCTTTCGGCACATGAAGTTTGCTTCGCAAGAGAAGCTGCTCTACGAGCAATGAAGTGTCTTGCGACATGAGTAGCACACTTAACTTCATATTGTGCGTAAGCACAATACTTCATTGTGGCGTAGCCATAACTTCATTTGCCGCAAATTGGCAAACTTCATGGGACTTTGATTTATTGCTGAACTTTTAGTAGTTTTTAGCTAAAAGAGTCAAACTGATTTCAGTTTGACTCTTTTTTTCTAAATAATAATTTCGGCAATAAGATACAAATTTCAATTTTTGTAGCTAGATTTATTAATATTTATTTATTCCTTTGAATAACATGTGTAATATTTTTACTTATAGTTGGATATTTGTTATAATAAGCATATGATGGAAAGTGAGTAAATATAGATATGAGGAGGCTGTGCTATGAATAAAATCCTTCTAGTGGAAGATGAAAGTAGTATAAGAGGCTTTTTGAAAATTAATTTTGAAAGAAGCGGTTTTAAAGTACTAGAAGCTGAGTCCGGTGAGGAAGGCTTACGAATTGCTGCTCTTGAAAAGCCACAAGTGGCTATACTTGATGTAATGCTTCCTGGAATAGATGGCTTTAAGGTTTGTCAGGAGTTAAGAAAGATGTTTACAAGCATAGGGATTATGATGCTCACAGCCAAGGCACAGGATCTAGATAAAATAATGGGACTTGAGTATGGTGCCGATGACTATGTGGTAAAGCCCTTTAATCCCATGGAGGTGACCTTAAGGGTTAAGGCACTTATTAGGAGATTAGAAGCTGAACAGGAGGAAATAGAAGGAGATATTATTGAATCACCTCCCTTTAAGCTGGATACATATTCACAAAAGCTATATAAGGATAATATAGAAATCAGTGTAACTCCAAAAGAATATATGATTATGAAAATCTTCACTGAGAATCCTGGTAAAGCATTCAGTAGAGATGAGCTTTTAAACTTAGCCTGGGGCTATAATTTTGTCGGTGATCCCAAAATTGTTGATGTTAATATAAGGCGTTTAAGATCTAAGATAGAAGAAAATCCTTCCGATCCTACCTATATTGAAACTATATGGGGGACAGGCTATAGATGGAGGAAATGATAATATAATATGAAAAGTATAAAAAATAAGCTTGTTAGTAACTTTGTATTAGTAATATTTACGAGCATATTTATACTTGAGCTTTTGCTTTTAGGTATAATAAAAAATTATTATTATAATAATACGGAACAGATGCTTTTAAGTCAGTTAAGGACTTCTGCAGATTATTATAGTCGTTATTTTTCTAGCTCTACCCTGAGTGAAAACATAACTAAGAATGTTAATGTTTTTTGGCAGCAGACTGAAGCTCAGGTGCAGATAATCAATATAGAAGGCAAGGTGCTTCTAGATTCTTTAGGTGTGATTCATGATACTAATATAGAAACTAGTGATGTGAAAAAGGCTTTGTCTGGTGGAAGCGGAAAATGGATAGGCACTGTAGACTATGATAATATCGAGGTTATGGCTGTGTCTTATCCACTAGAAGCAAATGGGAAAATAATTGGGGTTTTAAGATTTATCACCTCCTTAAATGAGGTGAATTTAGCTATAAATTACATATCCTTAACCTTTTTAGGTATAGGCTTTGCCGTGCTTTTAATAACCATTATAGTGAGTATTTTCCTGGCTAATAGCATAACCGTGCCTTTACAGGAGGTTACTGCTGTAGCTGAGAAAATGGCAGATGGGGATTTAACTATAAGAAATAATAAAATTAACGACGATGAGATAGGAAAGCTATCTGATACCCTCAATTATATGGCTGAGGAGCTTCAGAATAGAGAAACACTTAAAAATGATTTTATCTCATCTATATCTCATGAGCTGAGGACTCCGCTGACATCTATAAAAGGTTGGGCTATCACCTTAAATGATAAGGATATTGATCAGGGTACCCTTGCTATGGGCTTTGAAATTATAGAAAAGGAAGCAGATCGTTTAACCTCAATGGTGGAAGAGCTATTGGACTTCTCTAAGTTTGTATCGGGTAAAATATCCCTTAAAAGAAGGTATGCTAATATAGAGGATCTCATTGAGTTTATTGAGATGTCCATGACTCCAAGGGCCGAAAGAAGTAATATAAATTTTATTGTAAATGTAGAAAAGAGTCTTCCCATGGTGTATATGGATGATAATAGAATTAAACAGGTGCTTATAAATATTTTAGATAATGCTTTTAAGTTCACTCCCTATGGAGGGGAAATATCTTTAAATGTTAGTAAGGACAAAAATTATATTGTAATCATTGTAACTGATTCTGGCTATGGTATATCGCCTGAGGATCTCCCTAGGGTTACAGAAAAGTTTTATAAAGGAAAGAGTTCTAAATCTAAAAATGGTATAGGTTTATCAATTTGCGATGAAATAGTAAAGCTTCATAACGGAACCATGGAATTTCAGAGTCAGTTGGATGTAGGTACAAAGGTAATAGTTAAAATACCTATTAACAATAATAAAAAAGAGGTCTAGCTTATGAAAAATTTTAAAATTGCTCTGATGCTTATATTTCTGTTGTTTTTTACTGGCTGTGGTATCTCCAGTGGCATTCAAGGAGATATGATATCTACTCCTAAAAATAAAAAAATTACTATTAGTGGTACCTGGAATATAACTAAGTACAAGATTGTAAATGATAAGCTAGCAAACAAAGCTGTTCTTGATAATATGATAGGAAAAGCTATAGGCTTTGGAATTGAAAGAAGCTTTTTCTTAGATGAAATAGCAGCAAGTCCAAGATACTATAGCAGAAAAAGTTCTGCATCTTACTTTTTTGTAAATTATTATAATATTAATCCAAGGACCTTAAATATTAACGATTATGAAATAGATGTGGTTACTGTTTATTCTGATGATAAGCTATTTATTGAATTTATACCTTTGGATGAAGAAAATGGAGTAGTTTATTATGAAGGTGCTTTTCTTTATGTAGAGCGAGTATCTACGGAAGAACCTACTTATGTTGCTGATAAGGATATTACCTCAAAGGATTCTTCTTCAGGTATATTGCTGGCCTTAGGTAGCGACCAAGGATTTGCAAGATATCAAGAACAGGATGTTAATCAATCGCCTTATAGGACTTTGTGGCTGTCCTGGGATAATGATGGATTAAAGGACATTTATCAAATAGAAGACATTCTTCTTCCTAGAAGTAGAGAATTTTGGTCTATAGGAGTTAACAGGAGCTTAGATAATGGTTCTACCTGGGAAAGGATAAATGCAGTTAAATTAGAGGAGGAAAATATAAGTATTGACAACAAAGCTATAGAGAAAGCTACTAGTTCTCATGATAGGTATGTAAATATTAACTTTGTTGGCATAGATTATATGACCATAGAAGTATTAGAAGAGCATAGCTCAGGACTATACTCAAAAAAGCTGAAGGCTCTCCATATAGATAATATAAATAAATCTGAGGGAGCTAAGCTTGAAGGGGTAAAGCTATCGGATATTATTGGAAAGGTTGGAAAAACAACAATTGAACAATCAGCCCAGGCAACTTTAAATACCATAAACAGTGACGATAGAGATAAGTTTGAAAGCAGTCCCAGGGAAGATAGTTTTTCTGTAACCAGAAGGAACGGTCACTGGATAATGATTGGTAGATTAAATTCTCTCATTGAGGGATACGAGGATAAATACTTAGACTTTAATATAAATATCCTTCCTACTTCAAAGCTGGTAGGAGAAGATAGATTATTCTTATCATGGAATAAAGTTAAGGAACAGCTTCCAAAGGCTATAGATATTTATACTTCTCCAAATCAGGATATAGCCATAGTTATTACAGAAGAAGAGCTACTAATTTATAGAATTAACAATGGTGGAATAATAGATATACCTCTTTTTTCTTTTAAGTTAAATCCAACGGAGAAGGTTGTAATGGCACAGTGGGCTACAGGAAGCCAGGTGGAAAAATGGGACGAGATAGTAAAGGAGCTTGGGGAGGAAATTAAAGAAAATTAATTTGCTCTATTAACGTTCTTTAAAAAATAGCAATAATTTATTTATATATGTTATAATTTAAATGACTATTTTTTAGGGAGATTAAGACATGGAGCATTTATTTATAATTAATCCTGAGGCTGGAAAGGGAAGGTCTCTAGAATATATAGAAAAAATAAAAGACTATTTTAAGGATGTGGATGAGCCTTATCATATAGAGATGACAAGGTATCCAGGTCATGCAACAGAGGTAGTTAGGAGCTATGTATCTCATAAAAATTACAGGGTATATGCTGTAGGTGGAGATGGTACTCTTAATGAGGTGTTGAATGGTATAGTAGGTACAGGAAGTGTTTTAGCTGTTATCCCTTGTGGAAGTGGTAACGATTTTGTTAAAAACCTTATAGGAGAAGAGCCCATTGAAGATATATTTATAAGTACTTTAAGAGGTGAAGAAAAGTACATAGATCTAGGAAAGATTAATAATAGATATTTTATAAATATATCCTCTGTAGGATTTGATTCTGAGGTAGTTTATTCTGCAAATACCTTTAAGAAATTAAAATACATTACAGGATCAGCAGCATATATATTAGGTATTCTTACAACCTTATTTAAATTTAAATTTATAAAGACAGCAATAACTATAGATGGGGTTAAGCTGTATAAGGATATATTACTTGCTGCGATAGCTAATGGAAGATGCTATGGTGGAGGTGTCAAGATATCTCCTAAGTCAGATATAAGCGATGGAATTTTCGATCTTTGTGTTGTGGAGAAGGTGTCCAAGCTGAAGATATTTCTTCTTTTTCCTAAGGCTATTAAAGGGAAACATGAATCCATTAAGCAGGTAAGCTTTTATTCTGGAAGGAGTATTTCTATATCCAGCAGTGAAGAGTTTGTGCTAAATGTTGATGGGGAGCTTTTGAAAGAAAAAGAAGTAAGCTGCCAGCTTATAAGAAAGGGAATTAAGGTACTCTTTCCGGAAAGAAAAGGATTATCAGTGAAAGAGGATAGTTATAGTGAAGCAGCAGCTCATTTATAAGATAAGAAAGGACAATCAGTTTAAAAAAGAGTATCGACAAGAGCGATACTCTTTTTTTGACTTTCTAGTACTTTTTATACGCTATTTTTTTATTATAACTAGTATACCTACAATTATAAGTATTATTGGAAGCACTAGCTCCATTGATAACCAGGGAAGCATGTCTCTAAAATAAATAGATATAAATCTCACTACAAAGGTTATAAGGAAAAATAGTCCTATTATCAATAGTGTTCGGTCTTTTCTATAGAGAAAATAATATTGCAAAAAACCTACGGCTAATGAAAGAGAATAAAAGGCCCAGGAATATTCGCTAAAACTATAATCTGTAATATGCTGAATGAAAAAGAATACGCCTAAGACTATTAGAATACCACCAGGGATAAGACTGCCACCATTGCTTCTTTCCCTAAAAAATTTTATATCTAGGCTTAATCCAATGAAGAACAAAAGTATTGGCCAAAGAAAGGAAAAGCTTAGAATATCTATATTGGCAATTATATTTAAGAGATAAAGGGTACCTACAAAAATAAGTATTATTCCTATCAAAATGTTATTTTTTCGCATAAGTTGTCTCCTTAAAAAATCTTTTCTATAAAAATATTACTATTTTTCTCGATAATTATAGTAGAGCGATATAAGTTAAGATTATATATATTTATAATAGCATTTTTTCTTGATAAATTATATAGGCTGTATAGGATAATTGTAATATGAGGAGAGGCGTATATATGAAAAAAACTATAATACTTTATAAAGATAGTAAAGATATAAATCGTTATTTAGAGCTATTAAACAAAAATGGAGTTTCTATTAGTAAAGAGGATTTTGTTAGTATTGATACTGCTATAAAAAGTATTGATGAAATTAAACCAGATATAATATTTATTCCTTTTATTGAAATAAGTATCGAGAGACTCTGTTTGATAGAAGAGATATTATCAATTTCTACTATAAATAAACCAGAAATATATGCAATTACTGAAATGGACGGAGAAAGCTTTAAAGGCTTTGTAGTTTGTGATGCCTTTGATAAAAAGCTTCCGCAGATTCAGAGACAAACGGAGCCTATCCATAGGGAACTGCATCTAACAAGGCTTCCTGTTAATAAGGATGGTATTGTATACTTTATTGATAATGAAATAATATTATATATGACTACGCAAGGTAAAGAAACACATATACATACTGAGGATAAAATTTTTACTTCTGAGGATAGCTTAAAGGTAATGGAAAATAGATTAATTAATTCTGGGTTTATGAAGTGTCACAGAAGCTATATTGTAAATTTGAATAAGATTGACAAATTAACCTACTGGAACAATGGAGTTTATTTCTTATCATTTAAAGAAATTAATGAAACAATACCTGTAAGCAGGAAATATTATAAGGAATTAAAGCACGCATTGCAGATATAGTTATTTTGGTTAGTAAAGTTTGAGGCTGTAGCCTTATAAAGTGCTAAGCAGAAAAAATATAGCATGTAAAGGTTTTTAATAGTAGAATGTATTTATATAGGTATTTTTTCTTAGGAGGATTATAAAGTGAATAACCTAAAAATTCATTCAAGTATGAAAATTAAGCTTAAAGAAGGATATCCTGAATATCCGGTATTTATTGAAGGAATAAGAAGAGCACCAGATCGGGGTTTTACCCTAAATAAGGCTCAAGCAGAGCTAGCTTTAAAAAATGCTTTAAGATATATCCCTGAAGAACATCATGAGGCTTTAGCTCCAGAATTTATGGAAGAGCTCACTACAAGAGGAAGAATATATGGTTATAGATTTAGACCAGAGGGAAGAATCTACGGTAAGCCTATAGATGAATATCAGGGAAAGTGCATAGAAGGAAAGGCTTTTCAGGTTATGATTGATAATAACTTAGATTTTGAAACAGCCCTATATCCCTATGAGCTTGTAACCTATGGAGAAACGGGACAAGTTTGTCAGAATTGGATGCAATATAGACTTATAATGAAGTATTTAGAAGAGCTTACTAATGAGCAGACTCTAGTGGTAGAGTCTGGACATCCTTTAGGCTTGTTTAAATCGAGACCTGATGCTCCTAGAGTAATAATAACAAATGCTTTAATGATAGGAGAATATGATAATTTAGAGGATTGGCATTATGCCATGCAGCTTGGTGTTGCCAACTATGGTCAAATGACTGCTGGAGGCTGGATGTATATCGGTCCTCAAGGGATTGTTCACGGAACCTTTAATACTCTATTAAACGCTGGTAGGCTTAAGCTTAATATTGATACCTCTGAGGATCTTAAGGGAGTTCTTTTTGTAAGCTCTGGTCTTGGTGGTATGAGTGGAGCTCAGCCAAAAGCAATTGAGATTGCTGGAGGAGTTGGAATTATTGCTGAGGTAGATTACTCCAGGATATTAACTAGATATAATCAAGGATGGGTAAAATATATTACCTCTGATTTAAAGGAGGTATTCGACCTTGCTGCTATTAATATTAAAAATAAAGAAGCAACTTCCATAGCCTATCATGGAAATATTGTTGACCTTCTTCAGTACGCAGTAGATAATAATATTTCAATACCCTTGCTATCAGATCAAACCTCCTGTCACGCTGTTTATGAAGGTGGCTATTGCCCTCAGGGAATCTCCTTTGAGGAAAGAACTGAGCTATTAAAGAAGGATAGAGAAGCGTTCAAGGAGCTTGTGGATAAAACCTTAGAAAAGCATTTTAAACTTATAAAGGTTCTTGTAGATAGGGGAACTTATTTCTTTGATTACGGGAACTCTTTTATGAAAGCAGTATATGATGCAGGAGCTAAGGAGATATCTATAAATCCAGAAACAGATAAGGAAGGTTTTATTTTTCCTTCCTATGTAGAGGATATTATGGGACCTGAGCTCTTTGATTATGGATATGGTCCTTTCAGGTGGGTATGTCTTAGTGGCAGTGAGGAGGATCTCCGTAAAACTGATAGGGCAGCCATGGAGTGTATTGACCCTGATAGGAGAGGACAGGATAGGGATAACTATGTGTGGATAAGGGATGCTGAAAAAAATCAATTGGTTGTGGGAACAAAGGCTAGAATTCTTTATCAGGATGCATTTGGTAGAATGAACATAGCATTGAAGTTTAATGAAATGGTTAGAAAGGGAGAGGTTGGACCTATTATGCTAGGTAGAGATCACCATGATGTAAGTGGAACAGATTCACCCTTTAGAGAAACCTCAAATATTAAAGATGGAAGTAATATAATGGCTGATATGGCTGTTCAGTGCTTTGCTGGGAATGCTGCTAGAGGGATGAGTCTTGTAGCTCTTCATAATGGTGGGGGAGTAGGGATAGGTAAAGCTATAAATGGTGGTTTTGGACTAGTTCTTGATGGAAGTACAAGAGTGGATGAAATTATTAAAAACGCTATTCTTTGGGATGTAATGGGAGGAGTAGCTAGAAGGGCTTGGGCTCGAAATGAAAATTCTATAGAAACGGTGATGGAATACAATTCCTTAAGGGATGGCACTGACCATATTACACTCCCTTATATTGTTCAGGATGATATTATTAGAAATGCAGTAGATAAATATATTGGATAAGGTGAGGTGCAGCTATGATTGGTAATAAGATTGTTCAGTGTGTTCCAAATTTTAGTGAAGGAAGAGATTCAGAGAAAATAGAAAAGATAATAGATACCTTGAGGGGGAGGGATGGAGTTAAGCTGCTAGATTACTCTTCAGACAAGGATCATAACAGAACCGTTGTTACCCTGGTAGGAGAACCCTCAGCCTTGAAGGAAACGATACTAGCCTTTATGGCAGTGGCCGTGGAGAATATTGATTTAAGAGAGCACAAGGGACAGCATCCAAGAATGGGAGCAGTAGATGTGGTGCCTTTTATCCCAATAAAAAATGTTACTATGGACGAAGCGATTCTTCTATCTCGTGAAGTCGCAGAGGAAGCATCGGCAAGATTCAACCTGCCAATATTTCTTTATGAGAAATCTGCAGTGAATCCTTCTAGAGAAAACCTAGCAGTAATAAGGAAGGGTGAGTTTGAAGGAATGGAGGATAAGCTTAAGCTGGAGGAATGGAAGCCTGACTTTGGACCAGCCGCACCCCATAAAACAGCTGGTGTTACAGCTGTTGGGGCAAGGATGCCATTGGTTGCCTTCAATGTTAATCTAGATACACCGAATCTTCAGATAGCTGATGCTATTGCTAAAAAGGTCAGGCATGTAGGTGGTGGACTTAGATTCTGCAAAGCTATGGGGGTAACTCTTGAAGAGAGAAATATAACCCAAGTATCAATGAACATGACTGATTATACTAAAACTGCTTTATATAGAAGCTTTGAGTTAATTAAAATTGAAGCAAGGCGATATGGTGTATCGGTGGTAGGCAGTGAGATAGTTGGAATGCTGCCTATGCAGGCTTTAATTGATTGTGCAGAATATTACTTAGGTATAGAAAACTTTTCTAGTGATCAGATACTAGAAAATAAATTGATGGAGTAGCCTATGGCGAATAATATAATAATTAAAAATATAAAGGAACTTGTAACCTGCAGTGGCTTTAAAGCTAAAAAAGGTAGAGAAATGCAGGAGTTAAATATATTAAAGGATTATTCACTGCTTATTGAGGATGGGATAATAAAGGATATCAAAGCTTCCTGGGAGGAGCTAGAAATCAGCAAGGATGATTATGAGGTTATCCAAGGAGAGGAACTTTCCATATTGCCTGGATTTGTAGACTCCCATACTCACTTTATCTTCGCTGGTTATAGAGAAGAAGAGTTTTATGAACGCTTCAAAGGAACACCTTACATGGAAATAATGAAGCGTGGTGGAGGTATTGCAAATACTGTTGATAAAACTCGAGGGGCCCATAAGGAAACTTTATTACAGCTGGGGAGAGAAAGAATAAAGGATATGATTTCTATGGGTATAACTACCGTAGAAGGAAAGAGTGGTTATGGACTTGATTTAAGCAGTGAGCTTCTGCAGCTTCAGGTTATGAAGGAGCTACAGGAGGAGGGGGAGATAGATATAGCCTCAACCTTTTTAGGTGCTCACGCCTTCCCAAAGGATTTTCAAGGCACAAAGCTGGATTATATAAAATATATAATTAAGGAAGTGCTTCCACTAGTAAGGAAAGAGGACCTTGCGGAGTTCTGTGATGTTTTTTGTGAGAAGAATGTATTTGAAATTGAAGAGTCAAGATATCTGCTAGAAGCTGCAAAAGCCATGGGCTTCAAGTTAAAGCTTCATGCTGATGAGATTGTTTCCTTAGGAGGAACAGAGCTTGGCTGTGAGCTAGGAGCCGTATCCTGTGACCATCTGCTTCAAGCTTCTGATGAGGGAATTAAGGCTCTGGCTTCTTCCAATACTATTGCCACTCTTCTTCCCTGTACAGCCTTCAGCTTAAAGGAAAGCTATGCGAGAGGAAGAACAATGATAGATGAGGGCTGTGCCGTAGCTTTGGCAACGGATTTTAATCCGGGCTCCTGCTTTACGCAGAGTATTCCTTTTCTTATAGCCCTTGCTTGCTATAATATGAACTTAACCTTAGAGGAGGCAATAACTGCCTTAACCATAAATGGAGCAGCAGCCTTGGGTAAAGAAAATATAATTGGAAGCATAGATATTGGCAAACAAGCTGATCTTTTAATATTAAAATATCCCAGCTATAAATTTTTGCTCTACAATGTTGCAACAAATATTGTAGATGTAGTTATTAAGAAGGGAAGAGTAGTTTATCGTAGATAAAAGCTACGTTTATTAAATATTTTATTCGTAACTTAGGTTACAGCTTTAATTATAATTTTTTATTATAATTTAGCTATAACCTATTTTTTTGCGATGATTACGGGGTGATTATATGATAAGAAGGATTGTTGAAATAAATAAGGAGCTATGTAATGGCTGTGGTATTTGCTTAAAGGCCTGCCATGAAGCTGCAATAATATTAAGGGATGGTAAGGCAGAGCTATTGAAGGATATTTATTGTGATGGCTTAGGAGATTGTCTAAAGGGATGTCCAGAAGGAGCTATTAAAATAATAGAGAGAGAAGCAGAGGAATACGATGTTATTGCTGTAGAAAAGAGAGTTAATACATTAAATAAGGGAAAGGGACTTAGTGTTAATCAGGGCTGTAAAAGCATGTCTAACAGCTCCTTTGGTAAGCGAGAAGAATCAGAGCTAGTGCAGTGGCCAGTACAATTGCAGCTTATGAATCCTAGAGCTGAGTATTTTCAAGGTAGTGAGCTTTTGATTGCTGCACAATGTAGCGCTTTCAGCCATAAGAACTTTCATGATAGCTTTATGAGAGATAAGATAACAATTATTGCTTGCCCTAAGCTATTTGATAAAGAGGATAGTATTGAGAGGTTAAAAGCTATAATTCAGATGAATAATATTAAGAGTATAGATATTGTAAAGATGGAAGTACCATGCTGTAATGGATTAGCTTCTATGGTTTTGCAGGCTTTAGAGGCAAGCAAGGCCACTGTTAACTGTACTGAAGCAACCCTCAAGCTTAATGGAGAGCTTATATAGTGCGTAAATGTATGTTTTTTTAAGAATGTTCATCATTATTATGGGCAAAATGTGGTAAAATATATAATATATTAGCAGTTATACTACATTTGGGGGGATATGCTTGAGGTTATATGACGTAATAATAATCGGTGGTGGTCTTTCAGGAATGACAGCAGCTTTAGCAGCTAGAAAAAGAGGAGTTAAGAATATACTCATACTTGAAAGAGAGGACTACCTGGGAGGTATATTAGTTCAGTGTATACATTCTGGCTTCAAGGATGGAGATAGCACTGAGGAGCTAACAGGTCCTGAGTTTGCTCAAAGCTATGTAGATAAGCTTGATGCTCATAAAATTGATTATAAAATAAATACTATGGTATTAGATTTAAACGAAAATAAGGTTGTAACTGCTGTTAATCCAGAAGAAGGCGTTGTAGAATATAAGGGTAAGACAATAATACTAGCTACTGGCTGCAGAGAAAAATATAATGGAAATATTAACGTTCCCATGAATAAATATGCTGGAATATATACTGTAGGTTCTGCTCATAAATTTATTAATTTTCAAGGATATCTTCCCGGCAAAAATGTAGTAATTTTAGGCTCCAGTGATATTGCATTAATTGTTGCTCGAAGGCTATTAATCGAAGGAGCTAATATCAAGGCAATTATTGAAAGGCAGCCGTATATTCACTCTCATAGAAGTAATATTGTAGAGAATATAAAAGATTTTAATCTTGAAGTGAAGCTTGGTTATAATATTGCAGAGGTATTTGGATCAGAAAGAATCACTGGAATAAAAATAGCTGCCATAGATGAAAACGGACGGTTTATAGATGATACAGAAGAAAACATAGAATGTGATTGTCTTCTCCTATCTGTAGGTTGGATGCCTGAAAATGATCTTTCAGAAAGAAGTGGGATCAAGCTTTCACAAAGCACCGGAGGACCAGAGGTTAAGGATTCCTTTGAAACTAGTATTCCAGGGATTTTTGCCTGTGGGAACTTAATTCATACCTATAGTTGGGCTGATGATGTGGTAAAAGAGGGCTATGAGGCTGGAAATAGTGCTTCAAACTATATAGATGCTCATATAAATAGAAAAGTGTAGCAGCTATGCTACACTTTTAATATTTCTTTTATCTTAGTGGCAATGAAGCTATTACCAATGCTGCTTAGATGAATACCATCGATATAAAGGTCCTTATAAGAAGAAACAATAGACATATTAATAAGGCTGTGAAGAAAATCATATAGGTTTAAAAAGATAATTTTATTCTCCAATGAATATTTATAAAGCTTCTTTATTAGGAGCTCAATATTTTTGTTAACAACAGAATAGTTGTTATAGGAGTCCCAGCTTTCTTCCGCCATATCTTCTGCAATCCCAGGTGGAGAGAGTAATATGGGTGTAATATTATGGCTTATAAGCTCAGAGATTAGGAAGGTTAAGTTTTCAAAAACAACATTTACTGACCTTCCCAATAACAGGTCATTGGTACCTATCAATAATATAACCCTTTTAGGTCTTAAGAGCAGAACATCCCTATGGGAACGAGATAAAAGTCCCGTGATAGTATCTCCAGGAATACCTCTATTTATTATAGTCCAATTCTTTGATATAGAATAATCCTTCTGTAGAAGCTCACACCAGCCTTCCCCTTTTTGGAGACCATAGCCAGAAACTAGGCTATCACCAAAGCATATTATTTTATCCATGGCTAAAAGAGCTTTTTAAAGCATTCCTTGCAAATGAATATTTTACCTCTATCTGCTGAAATTCCTTCTTCGATTGCTTTCCTGCAGATATCACAGGATTTGGTACAGGACTTTTTGGAAGAGGTATTTTCTTTAGCCTTTAGAGAAGAAGTTCTTTTATTGCTGGGGGGAAGGTACTCAATTTTCTTTTCCTCAATGGTTCTTTTATCTACTGAGTAATTCATAACATAAGTGCTTTCTCCATATAATTCTAGTTCAAATCTCGGATTCTCTTTATCATAGAATTCTTCGATTATAAGCCTTCTTATTTGTGCATCATTTATTATGATTCCACTTTTTTCTATACCATCCATAATACTTTTAGTAATGTTATTGGTATCTGGATGTCTCTTTTCACTTTTATAATAAACCTTTAATACTGCTATTAATGCTTCTGTCAATATAATATCAGGGTTTTGAAGCCTTGCCTCGTATGCAATGGTCTCCTCATAATGGGCATATCTATCGTGATATTTACCGGAATTATAAGGAAGTATTGCTCTTCCTTGACTATTAAAAAGCTTGAAATTTGATTTGGACAAGGGGGACCCTTGTACTATAACCTTAGCATAACTAGATGACATAACTTTTCTCCCTTATAGAAATATATGTTCGCATAAATTATAACATTGATAATTATTAAAAACAACTTTCCATTTAACAAAAACTATTAATTCACATTGAATATGATATATCAATAAAGTATAATACTATATGGTAAAAGAAATAGTGAGGGGATAAAATGACTAAGGATATAAAAATTTTAGCTATAGAATCTAGCTGTGATGAAACATCCGCGGCGGTTGTGGTAAATGGAAGAGAGGTTCTCTCTAATGTTATTTCATCTCAGATTGATATACATAAAAAATTTGGAGGTGTTGTTCCTGAGGTAGCCTCCAGAAAGCATATAGAGGTTATAAATGAAGTAGTTCTTGAGGCATTAAGCACCTCAGGCACGGATCTTAAGGATATAGATGCCATAGGTGTAACCTATGGACCAGGTCTAGTAGGTGCACTCCTTGTTGGACTTCAATATGCAAAGGGCTTAGCCTTTTCCATCAATAAACCTTTAATCGGTGTAAACCATATAGAAGGGCATATAAGTGCAAATTATATACAATATAAGGATCTTAAGCCTCCTTTTATTTCACTAGTTGTATCTGGGGGGCATACATTTATAGTTCATGTAAAAGATTATGGAGTATATGAGGTTATTGGTGAAACTAGAGATGATGCAGCAGGAGAAGCCTATGATAAGGTTGCTAGAGCCCTAGGTCTTGGTTATCCCGGTGGCCCTGCCATAGATAAGCTATCAAAGCTAGGAAATGAAGCCGCTGTTAAATTTCCTAGAGCACATTTTCATGAAGAAACCATGGATTTTTCTTTCAGTGGTGTTAAATCTGCTGTTTTAAATTATTTAAACAAGTGCAGAATGACTGATGAAAAAATAGTTGAAGCGGATGTAGCGGCGTCTTTTCAGAAGGCAGTGGTTGATGTTTTAAGTGATAATGTATTTACAACCTGCAAGAAGCTTGGAGCTGATAAAATTGCCATAGCTGGAGGAGTTGCATCAAATAGCGCCCTCAGAAGTAAGCTTCTGCTAGAAGGCAGCAAAAACAACATAGCTATATTAATTCCTGATCCAGTTTTATGTACTGATAATGCTGCAATGATAGGGAGTGCGGCTTACTTTCAATACATTAAAGGAGAATTTGCTCCTTTAAGCCTTAATGCTAGGCCTAATTTAAAACTAGGACAAAAATAATTTAAAAGGTGAGTGTCGGTGAAATTAATTAATCATTCAAATTCTATCTATAAGGTTAATCGAAAAAGAATATGGAAGCCAAGGATGATAATAAAAACCATTATAGCTTTTATAATAGTGTTTCTTTTTGCTGGGGTTGTATATGAGAATGTCAGCTATTCTAATGACATTGAAGCTTTAAAAACCTCATCTAAATATACTACTATAAATGGGAAGAAAATTCATTATAGCTATAAAGGTGGCGGTGAACATACCGTTGTTATGGACTCCGATACTGGTTATACCATGTATGAGTGGCAAAAGGTAATTGATACGATGCCATCACATATTAAGGTAAATACCTTTATATATGATAGAGCAGGCTTTGGTGAGAGTGACAAGGGGGAATATGAAAATCCTGAAGCTCAAGCTAGAAAGCTTCACCTGATGTTTCGTAAGCTTAATTTACAAGCTCCCTACATATTAGTAGGTGATGGTTATGGGAGCCTTGTAATGACTACCTTTGCCAAGCTATACCCTGAGGAGGTAGCAGGTATGGTGCTGGTAAATCCTATAAATGAGAAATATCTTGATAGCAGTGAATATGTGAAAGCTATAAAGGATGGCAGTATATCTAGAAATTTACAGAAGGTAGGCTCCTATATCGGGCTTAACAGGATTATGGACAAGCTTGGTCTCATTAGCTATCCTGAGGGTCTCATTGAAAATCTTGAAGATATATATGCAGAGGATATTATTGCTCATAGATTCTCTAAGGATTATAATACTGCAGTAATTAATGAAATGGAAGTACTGATAAATAGAGACAGCTCATCACAGAGCGAAGGGATGCTGGGTGATACTCCCTTGGCTATAATTGTGAATAAAGACAAGCATCATTTTGGTCAGCTGGAGTTGAAGACTTTAACAAATTCTCAAAAAATAGAGATTCATGAGATAGATGTAAAGGGAGATGTAATCCCTTTAGAAAATCCTAAATCTATTCATGATGCTATACAAAAAATAATTAATATTATTGAATTAGAAAACTAGCTTTAATAGCTAGTTTTTTATTTTGACACATAAAGTCTACAATATTACTATATTATGTATTTAAAGGGTGATTTATATATAGAGGAGGATACCCATTATGGATAAATACGATATTAATGAATCCAAGGAATATAAAGAGCAGGAGGACTATATTAATTATAATTTGTATAGAAATAGTTTTTATCAGGAAAAGCCAGTGGAAAAAAAGAAAAGAAGGATATTCCCCTATATCGTTATAGCCTTATTATTTTCTTTATTTGGAGGGATGACAGGAAGTTATATAGTCTTAAATTATGCAGGAAGTCTTAAAAAAGATGTAAATATATCTCAGGGGATGTATCTATCCTATCCAACCTTCCGAGGTAATGATGAAGGTTTATCGGTAACAGAGACAGTGGCAAAGGTTGCTCCAGCAGTGGTAGGGGTGACAACTAAGAGCTCCATAGATTATGGGTATTCTACGGATTATCAGGAGGGAATAGGAACAGGATTTATAATTAATGAAGAAGGCTATATTTTAACTAATTATCATGTTATACAAAATGTTACTGAGGTAAATGTGATATTTTTTAGTGGAGAGGACGCTGAAGCAAAAATTGTAAATTATGACGAGGATCAGGATCTGGCCCTTTTAAAGCTGGTGAATACAGTAAAGGTTCCAGGAGTTGTAGAATTAGGTGATTCATCTCACCTTCAGGTAGGTGAAGAGGTGATAGCCATAGGGAATCCTTTAGGAATTGAATTTTTAGGAACGGTAACTACAGGGGTAATCAGTGCTTTAGGGAGAGAAATATCCATAGAAGGAAGAAGTATAGAGTATCTTCAGACCGATGCTGCAATCAATCCAGGAAATAGCGGTGGCCCATTAGTTAATTCAAGAGGACAGGTTATAGGAATAAATACAGCTAAGATAAGGATGGAAGGAGTAGAGGGAATAGGTTTTTCTATACCAATTAACAATGCAAAGGATAGACTGGAAGCACTGGCCAAGCCTCAGTTGTTATTAGGGATATCTGCTCAGGACATAAATGATGAAATTGCTGTACGAAGCAATCTTCCTGAAGGAGAATATGTTTTAGTGGTTGAGGTTATTAAAAATTCTCCAGCGGAAGAAGCAGGGATTCTTCCTGGTGACAGGATAATTAGTTTTGATGGAAACAGAATCAAAACCGTTGATGATATAAATAAGCTTAAGGATAAGTATAATTCTGGAGATAAAGTTATTCTAACAATTATTAGAGATAATAAAGAACAGACTTTAGAAGTTATTTTAAAAGAAAAATAAAAGCTAAGATGACTAAAGTGTTATTAATGAAAAAGGCATAGAGCTCAATCCTGATATGGATTGGGACTATGCCTTTTACTGTGGTATATAGTATAAATATTTTTATCTATGATTTATTTATGATTAACTTATGATAGTTGTTCCCAAAGAAGATAGAGATCCTCAAGGTTTTTTTCTAAGGAAATGATTTTTTGCTTTGTTTCCTGAGCTCGTTGGGGATTGGAATAAACCTCTTCTTTACATAACAGCTCATTGAGAGCTTCAATTTCTTCTTCTGTATTGGAGATGTCAAGCTCTATCTGCTTAATTTTCTCAGCTTGAGCCTTTGCTTCCTTCTCCAGTTCTCTCTTTCTCCGTTTCTCTTCTTGAAGCTGAGTTTTGGTTTTTGTTGATTCCCTATCCTCTAAGCCTTCATATCTATTAGGATTCCTTTTCTTTTCTATATAGTAGCTATAATTACCGAGATATTCTTTTATCCCGTCCTCCTGAAGCTCATAGATACAGTTAATAACCTTATTTAAAAAGTATCTATCGTGGGAGATTATTAGGAGGGTTCCATTATAGCTTAATATTGCATCTTCTAATGCCTCTCTAGACATTATATCTAAATGATTAGTAGGTTCATCTAGAAGGAGAAAATTAGATTTAGAAAGCATTAGCTTTAAGAGATTTATCCTGCATTTCTCTCCACCACTTAATAAATTAATCTTCTTAAATACTGAATCACCAGTAAAAAGAAAGGCTGCTAGAGCATTTCTAATCTCCGTAGTGGTAAGCTTGGGAAAGGCGTCCCAAATCTCATTAATTATTTCTTTATTCTCATCTAAGTCCGATTGTTCCTGGTCATAATAACCTAAATTAACGTTACGCCCCAGGGTGATAGAGCCGTTATCAGCATCTACACTGCCCATGATAATCTTTAATAGGGTAGTTTTCCCTCTACCATTTTCACCAATTAGAGCAATTTTGTTCCCCTTTTTTATATCCATGGCAACATCCTTAAATAACAGCTTAGTACCATAGGATTTCTCTAAGCCTTCAGCCAATAACACGTCATTACCACTGGGAATTGCTGCACTGAACTGAATTCTTGTACCTTTAGGATCCTTATCGGGAGCAGATAGCTTTTCCATGCGGTTTAATGCTTTTTCTCTGCTTTCTGCAGCACGGATACTCTTTTCTCTATTGAAGGACCTAAATCTTTCGATGATTTCCTCCTGCCTTTTAATTTCCTGCTGTTGGAGGTTATAGGCTTTTTGCTGTGCTTCTAGATTCAGTCGTCGAAGCTCTATGTATTTTGTGTAATTAGCATTATAGGTATTTACATGGCCATTGATAAGCTCAAAGGTCTTGCTAGTTATGCTATCTAAAAAGAATCTATCATGAGATATTACTAAAACAGTACCCTTATAAACCTTTAGATATTCCTCCAGCCATTCAATTGCATTTAAGTCTAGATGATTCGTTGGCTCATCTAATAGCAATATATCTGGCTTTCTCAGTAGGAGCTTACACAGTGCAGCTCTTGTCTTTTGTCCCCCACTTAGGGTTTTTATAGGAGCGTCATATTCCTTTTCCTCAAAGCCTAAGCCTTTTAATATTCTAGATATTTCCCCTCTAAAGGTATAGCCGCCTCTATGATCATATAACTCCTGTTTTAGGGTATAATCCTTTATGAGCTTTTCATGAAAATCTTTATTTTCTTCTTCATATGGAAGAGCCATCTGCTCCTCCAGGGAAGTAAGCTTTTCTTCTAGGGATATTAAATCCTTAAAAACCTCAAGCATTTCTTCCTTTAAAGTGTTATCACTATCTAGCTCAAGCCTTTGGGATAAATAGCCTAAGGTGTGATTTTTATCAATAAAGATTTCTCCACTATCATTGGATAACTCCTTAATAAGTATTCTAAATAGAGTACTTTTTCCTTCTCCATTAGCACCGATTAATCCAACTTTATCACCTTCATTAATGTTAAAGGTTACATCTTTTAATATTTCATCTATTCCATAGCTTTTAGTTACATTCTTACAGCTTAATACTATCATCTCTTCACCGACCTTTCCAAAAGAAGAAGGTTAAAACCATATAAATTGCAATTTTATTATACTATAGCTTGATAAAAAATTATAGAAGTTTTCCTCTAACATAAATACAGAAAAAATAAGACTCCACCAATACAGCTTTATTAGCTGCAGATTAGTGAGAGTCTTATTGATGGTTATCTTATGTAAGATAATCCATCTAAAGCCTGTACAATTTGCTTTTCTGGATTCCCTGACTCAAATCCTGTCACGTAGGTTGTATAAAGCCTGTTAGGCTTCACTATAAAGTTTGGTGCTGTTAAGGTTACCTTATCCGTTCCGGCAGCCTTTAATAGAATAGTATAATTCCCTGGAGGTATTAATATATAACCCATTATATCCTTATAATCTAAGCCTTTGAATAAAAGTTGTCCATTAGGAAGTGCAACATCCAGCGATTGGGAATCTGGTGAAAGTCCCACAAATCTTAAGAAAACCATGGAAGGATTTACAGTTAAATGCGGCTCAGGTACAGAGAAGAGCTCTAAATTGTTTACATCTCCTATTACTGCTGCTGTTTGGATGCTGTTAGGGGTAATTCCAAAGTTGTCGAAGGTCAAAACGGGAGTAGCTGTTGTTCCTGTGGGATATATTTTTATATCATATTCTCCTGCAGCTATAGGAATATAGTTAGTAAACTGTTGATATTTCAGGTCCTTAGCCACTAAATTATTATCTAGATATATATCTACCCCTGGAGCATTAGGAGAGGCGTGAAACAACCTTATATAGGATGTAAGATTAGGAATCATTCCCCTAAATAAAGGATTTTCTTGGGCATATCCTCCCATATAAGGTGGAGGTACAGGTGAAAAGTTATTGTTATAGAACATGATAGCCTCCTTTATTAATTATTTCATTGTTATCCTGGATTTTTTGTATATTATCTTATTAGTCTTTTAGTTATAACTCTTTACCTAATGAATCATATAAAGGTCAATATATATATATGCTAAATAACCGGAATTTATTATTCTCATTTTTTATATAACAGGGATATTATATATTGGAGGGATTATTATGTATATGAATATGAAGGATTATAGAAGCTTGTTTATGGGCTTGGAAGAATACGTGCCTGTTAAATCTGGTAAATATGTTGTTGGAATCAATTTTGACAATGCAGCTACCACACCTCCCTTTAAAAGTGTAATAGATAACATTGCGGAGTTTTCAGGTTGGTATTCATCAATCCATAGAGGAAAAGGATATAAATCAAAGCTTTGTGATGAATTTTATGAAGAGGCCAGGAAAACAATATTAGATTTTTTAGATGGAAGTCCTGAGGCTTATAATATTATCTATGTTAAAAACACCACGGAAGGGATTAATAAATTGGCATATAGGCTAATTGATTGTAGAGAAGGAGTAATCCTGAGCACTAGGATGGAGCATCATTCTAATGATCTTCCCTGGAGAGGGAAATGTAAAGTAGATTATGTAGAGGTAGATGATAGCGGTAGGCTATCTTTAGAGGATTTAAGCTCTAAACTAGAAAAGTATAAAAATAATATAAAGCTATTTACCTTTACTGGAATTTCTAATGTTACAGGAATTCAAAATGATGTAAATTTCATTGCTGAGCTCTGTCACAGCTATGGCTGTAGAGTTATGGTTGATGGTGCTCAGCTAATACCACACAAAAAGGTAAAGCTTAAAGGGAATGGAAGAAATGATTATATCGATTATTTAGTTTTTTCTGCCCATAAAATGTATGCTCCCTTTGGACTTGGCATTATTGTAGTTCCTAAGGAGTGCTTTATTAACGGAGAACCTGAATATAAAGGGGGAGGTACCGTAAAGTTTGTTACCGATGATGAAATAATATGGGATGAACCACCTCATAAAGAAGAAGCAGGGACACCTAACTTCTTTGGTATTGTGGCCCTCCTCTCAGCCATGAAGGAGTTAAGCCGCATTGGTATGAAAAATATAGAAGAAAGAGAAAGAATATTAACAGAATACTTCATAAGAGAGATAAGAAAGATACAGGATATAACTATTTATGGTGATAACGAATATTTTAAAGATAGGGTTGGGATAATTTCATTTAATTTAAATGATTTTCATCATGATATTGTATCGGATCTCCTGGCAGAGGAATACGGAATTCAAACGAGAAGTGGTTGTTTTTGTGCTCATCCTTACGTACAAAGATTATTAAAAATGAGTAAAAAGGATATTGAAGAATATAAAAATACCCCTGGTGCTAAAAGACCTGGGATGGTTCGGGTAAGTTTAGGTTTGTACAATGATAGAGAAGAAATTGACTATTTTCTTAACGCTTTAGAGCTGATAAATCGAAGACAAAAATCCGTAAGGATATTCTAAAAAGGTTTTTTTAATAAAAGGATAGGCATCTATGACTGATAGTATAGATGCCTATCTAAATTTATATATTATTTATTGTAGACTTTAAACTTTGGTAAGTTATTTTCTAGAACTAACTCTGGGGAATTGCTTATAAGAGGCATAACATAATTATAAGCGTCCTCAGTCACATTATTGCCCTCTAAGTTTATCCAGCTCTCTGGCATGTATTTAACATGATTTGCTATATTCTTGGCTTCTGTTAAAAAGCTGCTGGAGGTATAAGGGGCGTTAGCTTCTCTTTTTATAGCTACCATGTTTCCGTTATTTTCAGGAGAACTATTTAATAGTGCAAAATAGCCTGCTTCATAGGCTTCCTGGATATCTACTTTTGATGAGCAGTGCATGGCGCATCTTTGAAGCACTCCAAGCTCCAGGGTTTTTACTCTTTTTGTTATACCAGCTTCAATAATGAAGCTCTTTAAAACGCCAGCAACACCACCTAGCTGGGAATGTCCGAAGTTATCATGGCTCTGTGCTGGAGTTAGTTCAGATATAAAGCCTCCTTCTTTGTTTTTAATTCCTTCTGATACTACTATATAAACCTGATTATTTTCCTTAAATCTTTCTGATACATCTTTTAAGAAGCTCTTTACTTCAAAGGGATGCTCAGGAAGATAAATAAAGTCAGCAACAGGCTTATCGTTCATCCTAGCCGCCGTTGCAGCAGCTGCTAACCAACCAGTATCTCGTCCCATAGTTTCAAGAATAAAAATACCATTGTTAGTATAAACACAGGAATCTAAATAGGTTTCTAGAACCGATGTAGCTATAAACTTTGCCGCACTTCCATAGCCTGGCGTATGGTCTGTTATAGGAAGGTCATTATCAATTGTTTTAGGAATTCCAATAAAGTTAATGTCAATATTATTGCTTTTTCCATATTCAGATAGCTTTGCTATAGTATCCATAGAATCATTTCCACCTATATAGAAAAAGCTCTTAATATCATTTTTATTGCAGATTGCTATAAGCTTTTTATATTCTTCTTCATCAGTTTCATAGGACTTTAACTTGTATCGACAGGATCCTAAGCCAGAAGATGGAGTGAATTTGAAAGTTTCCAGCTCTTCCTCTGATACATTTGTTAGATCGATTAAATGTTCGGAAAGTATCCCCTCTATACCATTAATTCCTCCAAAGACCTTATCATAAAGCTTATGTTCTTTATTAGCTTTTACTAGACCTACCACGCTGGCATTAATTACTGAGGTAGGACCTCCTGATTGAGCTATTATACAATTTGCCATTTTAACCCCTCCATTTATATGCTTTATATCACTATCTAATAATATATAATAATTAAGCGTTCTTTAAAAGACCTTTAGCAATATTATATGAGGTTTTTCGTAGCTAGGTAATGAAGAATATTATCATAGGCAATAATTATTCATATATATTTCTTGAAGGAATAAACTATAAATATAATATATCATCATTAGATAATAGTAGATATGTTAGGCATGTATTATAGACAGGAAGGGTTTGGATATTATGTGGTTTGTGCATGGTATTATAATTGGAAGTGCATTGGCTATGGATGCTTTTGCAGTTTCCTTAAGCATAGGATTAACTAAGGGAGTTAAGCTTCATAATAAATTAATATTTTGTTTTTCCTTTGCTTTTTTTCAATTTTTCTTTGCTCTCTTAGGGGGCTTTGGAGGTATACTTTTCAGTAAATATGTAACCTCTATACCCAGCATCATTGGAGGAATTGTTCTTGTGATAGTTGGGATAGCAATGATAAAAGAAGGTTTTAACAAAAAAAATGAATCAAATATTATTTTATTGCAGCCAAAGATGTATTTTATTCTAGGAATATCCGTAAGCATAGATGCCATGGTGGTGGGATTTACAGCTTTAAGTTCAATTGGTAGCAATCTGTATTTGATGGATATAACCTTAATGGTGGGGATTATTACTTTCATATTTTGTGTTGGTGCAAATTTTATAGCACGATATTTAAAAAGGGTTGATTTTGTGAAGAGGTATGCGGACTATTTAGGAGGAATAATACTGATAATTTTTGGGTTTAAAATGATTTTCTTTTAGTAAATTTTAAATTTATAAGTAATTACCCTGAGGATGAAAAATATTGCCTTCGAAATATATAGAATTATATGGTATAATACTAATTATTATTTACTATTTTTGTTTAAGGGGTAATGTAAGTGAACAATAAAGAGTTACTTAGACAAAATCATATTAAGATAACAAAGGCACGAACCAGGATACTAGAGATTATTTCTGACAGTGAAAATAGCGTAAGCGCTGAGGAGATATATAATAGGTGCCTTAATGTTGGTGAAGATATTAATCTTTCTACGGTATATAGAGCTCTTGACCTTTTCGAAGCTAAGGAATTGATAAACAAGTTGGATATAGGGGAAGGGAGATACACCTACAATATTAAGAAGCACTGTCACATGCATAGGTTAAAATGTTCATTATGCAGCAAAGAAATAGATTTACCATGTCCAATGTATCAGGTGGAGGAGCTGGTAAGGACCAAAACAGGCTTTACTCTTACTGAGCACCAGCTGGTATTGAAAGGAATATGTGAGGAATGTAAAAATAAGAAGTCATAGATAGCTATCTATGACTTCTTATTTATACTGTTTATTATTATAGATATTAAAAGTACCGTTACAGAAAGGACTGCTATTGTACCTCCAGGGGCTGTATTCCAAATATAGGAGAGTACTAATCCCATAAGTATATCTATAAGGCCTACAGCTATGGCTATTATGAGGCTTGCTTTAAAGCCCTTTTTAAATTGAAGTGCTGTGGCTACGGGTACTATCATTATCGAGGAGATTACTAATATACCCATAACTCTTATGGAAGATGCTATGGAGGCTCCCACCATGATGGTAAAAAGATAGTTTATTCTTTTAACCTTTATTCCTGCTACTCTTGCCCCATCCTCATCAAAGGTGATATAAATTAGCTTATCGTATAAAACAAAAATTAGCAGCAGGCAGATTACTGTAACTGCACCAATTATTAAAATATCGCTTTTAGCTACTGTGAGTATAGAGCCAAAGAGGTATGAGTTTACATTGGTGGGGGCCTTTCCACTGCTCACCAATATTATGGCGATACCTAAGCTAAGAGTTAAAATTATGGACATAACCATCTCTGCATATTTTTTATAATAATTTCTTAAGAACTCAATGACTACTGCACACATAATGGTGTAGATAAAGGCAGTTAATATAGGATGTATACCCAGCATTAAGCCAATAGCTACACCAGCGAAGGTGGAATGAGACAAGGTGTCTCCAATCATAGAATATCTTTTAAGTACTATAAATAAGCCAACAGTAGGAGCTAGTATCGCAACAAGAAATCCAGCAAGAAGCGCATTTCGCATAAATTCCAGTTCAAACATATTAAAAAATCCTTCCTATTGGTATTTGTTTTCTTCATTAAATTTTTTAAGATAGTCCTTTACTGTCACAAGCCCATGGGAGCCACTGAGGTCCAGGATATCCGTTGAATATTTAAGGGCAGCAGAAAGATTATGCTCCACTGATATTACTGTAATGCCCTTACTAAGATTTAGTTCCTTTATAACACTATATATTTCTTTTTGACTGTGGACATCTACCCCTGTAGAGGGTTCATCCATGATTATAAGCTCAGGGTCACCCATGAGAGCTCTACTGATAAATATCTTTTGCTGTTGACCACCAGAGAGATTTCCAATAAGGCTGTTTTTATAGCTCTGCATATTAACTAATTCTAAGCTTTTATCAATATAGCTTTTATCCTTTAAATCCTTTGCTTTCATATGAATGGATAAGAGCTCCTTAACAGATAGTGGGAACTGAGAGTTGAAATCCTCTAACTTTTGAGGGAGATAACCAATCTTTTTTGTTTTTATGCTAATATTCCCTTTAAGGGGTTTTAATACTCCTAAGATTAATTTTATAAGGGTTGTTTTGCTGCTTCCGTTTTCCCCTAAGATAGAAGTATAGGATCCCTTAGGTATAGTTAGGTTTAAATCTTCAATAATATATGGAGATTTTCCTGTATAAGAAAAATAAAGCTTATCAATAGTTATCAAAAAAATCAGCTCCTGGTAATAATAGTAACATAATATTATTTATTATACAGTGAAATGCAAACCATTTGCAAGAAGAAATTATTACGTAGTAAAGTCTCTGAAAAGTATGATAATATAGTATATATAAATTTTTAAGCTAGGAGGAGTATTATGGAATTTGCATCCTTTGTTTTAATGGAGATAGACCCTGAGGATAAAAAATTTATTAAAGAAATGGGTAGCTATGAAATAGAAGAAGGTGGTAGCTATATCACTAGATTATATTACGATGGAAAAGATGTAATTATTCATTTTGGAATATCAAAAGAAGTGGAGGATTGGGAATTTAGTGCTATCTTCGATTTATTTAAAAAAGAAACTTTTCAAGATAAAGGCTTCTATATAGAGGATATGGATGAGGATTATAATCCAGCCTGGCTCATAAGCTTTCCTTACATAGAAGATAGAGAAGGTCTTGAGGAAAGACTTAATGATGCTGGTAGTCTTATTGAAGAGAAGATTAATGAGGTTTTAAAGGATATAGAGGGCAAGGAAGAAGATTACAAATAACTGAGACAATATAGTTCTTAGTTTTTAGCTATATATTTATAGTTCTCTGAAGGGTACATTATTATAGAAATTCAATTATTTAAGGAGTGATATTATGGATATGGTAAAGAAGCTCCCAACCCGAAATGAAATCGGTGAGGAGTTTAAATGGAGAACAGATAAGATTTTTAGCAGCAATGATAAGTGGGAAGAAGCTTTTAGTAAGCTGAAGAAGGAAGGGGAGGAGCTTAAGAAGTATGCTGGATTATTACATAAGCCAGAAAGCCTTTTAGCTTATCTTAAGGAATCGGAAAAGATAGAAAGACTCGCAGAGAGTATAATGGTTTATGGTCGTCTAAAATCCGACGAGGATACCTCTAATACAGTATATCAAGGGCTTCAAAATAGAATTGACAGTTATTTATCTGAGCTAGCTAGTATTAATGCATTTTTTGTTCCCGAATTACTGTCTTTAGAGGAAGGTTATGTGGAAAAGGCCATTAAGATGCAGCCGGAACTCAAAATGTATACCTTCTTTTTAGAGGATATTTTAAGGTCTAAGGAGCATATTCTTTCTCAAAAGGAAGAGGAGCTTTTAGCTTCTGTATCAGATAATTTAAGAGCACCTCATAATATTTTCAATATGCTTACCAATGCTGATATAACCTTCCCGGAAATAGTGGATGAAAAAGGTGAGAAGGTAATTCTTACAGAAGGTAATTATCAAAGCTTTATTAAAAGTAAGGATAGAAGGGTAAGAAAGGATGCTTTTCTCGCCTTGTTTGAAACCTATGGGAAATACAGAAATACCCTTGGAACCTCCCTCAGTGCTTCTATGAAAAATTTCGTCTTTAAGGCTAAGGTAAGAAAATATAAAAATGCACTAGAAGCTTCTTTAAAGCCTAATAACATACCTGTTGAGGTTTATGAAAATGCCTTAAAAACAATAAATGATAACCTTCATCTTCTTCATAGATATATGAGGGTAAAAAAGAAATTGTTAAATGTTGACAAAATGCATATGTACGACCTATATGCTCCTTTAATCGATGTTCCAAAGGAGAATATTGAATTTAAAGATGGAGTTGAGCTTATTAAGACTGCCTTAAAGCCTTTAGGTGAAGAATATTTACAAATCTTCCAGGAGGGAATAGACAGTGGCTGGATAGATGTTTATGAAAATAAGGGTAAAAGAGGAGGAGCATATTCCTTCGGTACCTATGATAATATGCCTTATGTACTTTTAAATTATAATAATACACTGAATGATGTGTCCACTCTGGCTCACGAAATGGGTCATTCACTTCATTCCTATTATTCTAAAAAGAATCAGCCCTATGTTTATTATGGCTATACTTTATTTTGTGCTGAGGTAGCATCCACCACTAATGAGATTATTTTAATACATCATCTCATTGAAAATGAGAAGGATAAGAATAAGAAGCTTTCTCTTATAAACCAGGAGCTTGAGCAAATCAGAACTACAGTGTTCAGACAGCTTATGTTTGCGGAGTTCGAGAAAATAACCCATGAGGCTATTGAAGAAGGAAAGTCCCTCACTGCTCAGGAATTCTCAGAGCTATGGCATGATATTAATGTTAAGTACTTTGGTGAGGATATGGTAGTTGATAAGGAAGTTGATATGGAATGGGCTAGAATACCTCATTTTTATAGAGACTATTATGTTTATCAATATGCCACAGGCTACTCAGCTGCCTCTGCCTTCGCTACCTCTATATTAAATGGCGGAGAGAAGGAGCTGGAGGAATATAAAAAGTTCCTCAAGAGTGGAGGAAGTGCTTATCCAATAGATATACTAAAAAATAGCGGTGTAGATATGACAACCCCCGCTCCTATTTTAGCTACTATGAATAGATTTAAAGAGCTATTGGATTTATTAGAAGAGCTATAAAAGATATATGGCTTCCAGATAGAGTTTTATCTGGAGGCCTTTTTGTTAAATTATATTAAGAAGATATTTAAATTGTAAATTAATTGAGAATCATTATAAAAAAAATCAAAAGCTATTATAAATATGTTAAAATTTTCTTGTAATTATCATGGTAATAAGGAGGATTATATATGGCTTTTAGAAAGGATTTTTTATGGGGTGGAGCTACTGCAGCCAATCAATGTGAGGGTGGCTATAATGAAGGTGGAAGAGGCCTTGCTAATGTAGATGTAATTCCCTATGGTAAGGATCGCTTTCCTGTGATGGCTGGAGAAATGAAGATGCTGGATTTTGATGATGAGCATTTTTATCCTGCTAAGGAAGCTATTGATATGTATCACAGATACAAGGAAGATATAAAGCTCTTTGGAGAGATGGGCTTTAAGACCTATAGGCTTTCCATTGGCTGGTCTAGAATATTCCCTAAGGGGGATGAGGAAATACCTAATGAGGAAGGGCTTAAGTTCTACGAGGATTTATTTAAGGAATGTCATAAATATGGAATTGAGCCTCTAGTTACAATCACTCATTTCGATTGTCCTATACATCTTACAAAGGAATATGGCTCCTGGAAAAATAGAAAGTTAATTACTTTTTATGAGAGATTATGCAGGACTCTTTTCACAAGATACAAAGGGCTAGTTAGATACTGGCTTACCTTTAATGAGATAAATGTACTTCTTCATATGCCATTTATGGGTGCTGGAGTATTATTTGAAGAAGGTGAAAATAAAGAAGCAGTAAAGTATCAGGCAGCTCATCATGAGTTGGTTGCCAGTGCCTTAGCTACAAAAATAGCTCATGAGATTGACCCGGAAAATAAGGTTGGCTGTATGTTAGCAGCTGGAAACACCTACCCCTATAGCTGCAAACCAGAGGATGTATTTAAGAGTATTGAAAAGGATAGAGAAAATTATTTCTTTATCGATGTTCAGTCTCGAGGAGAATATCCACCTTATGCATTAAAGATGATGGAAAGAAAGGGAATAACTCCAAAAATGGAGGAAGGAGATTTAAAGCTTCTTAAGGAAAACACTGTAGACTTCATTTCCTTCTCCTACTATTCTTCAAGAGTAACAAGCTCTGATGAGAAGGTTAATTCTTCAGCAGAAGGTAATTTATTCGGGAGCATAAAAAATCCATATCTAAAGGCTAGTGAGTGGGGCTGGCAGATTGATCCATTAGGTCTTAGAATAACCTTAAATACCATGTATGACCGCTATCAAAAGCCTCTGTTTATAGTTGAAAATGGTTTAGGGGCAGTTGATATCCCTGATGAAAATGGTTATGTGGAGGACGATTATCGCATAGATTATATGAGGGAGCATATAAAGGCCATGAAGGATGCTGTAGATATAGATGGTGTGGATCTTATGGGTTATACCTCCTGGGGCTGTATAGATCTGGTATCGGCCAGCACTGGAGAAATGAAGAAGCGTTATGGCTTCATTTATGTAGATAGAGATAATGAGGGTAATGGAACCTTAAGACGTAGTAAGAAAAAATCCTTCTATTGGTACAAGAAGGTTATTGCAAGCAATGGAGAAGATTTAGAATAAAAATCCCTTTATAGGGATTTTTTTATTTCTATTTTATTAATTTGTTTTTAAATTAGTGGTCATTTATAATATTAAATATAGCAGCTAATTCTTAGCATTTTAAAGGAGAGCTTATGGTAGATAAAAAAGAAAAAAAACTGTTCAAGCAGCTTATTGATAATTATGGTTTTGTAGTTGAGGAGTATAAGGACAACTATGCAGCCCACTGGGTTGCAGTTAAATACACGGATAAAGGGAATATTGCTGTAATTGCAGCAGAGGAACAAGTTGATTATATAACTTTAAATAGTTTGAAGACTTATTTAGCTGAAAAAGGACAGCCTTATGCTATAGATTTAGTGATTTATACAAGAGATGAGGAAATATCCTATGATAGGTATGATTCTGTGGATAATGAACATAATTATAGAAAAATAATAGTTAGCTATACTGATGAAATCCTCTGGGCTGATGAAAATACAGAGTTTTTGAAGACTCTTATTGAAAGCTCCGATAAATTGGATGCTTCTATAATTAATCTTTCCTCAAAGGTTACTATAGGGTTAATAATAATTAATGTGGCTTTGTTTCTTTACAGTGCCTATAAGTCAGGAAATATAATGAATATCGATGTTTATACTCTATATGAATTAGGTGCTAAGGAAAATTATGCTATAGCCTCTGGGGAGTATTATAGATTGATAACTGCGGCCTTTTTACATGGAGGATTGATTCACCTTCTTTTTAATATGTATGCATTGAATGCCTTAGGAGGTATTATAGATAAAACCTTTGGAACCTTGAGATACATTGTTATATATATGTTCTCAGCAATTACTTCAAGTCTTTTGAGCTTTTTCATGTCTGACTCCCTTTCCATAGGGGCTTCAGGAGCAATCTTCGGTCTTATGGGGGCTGCACTAATATTTGGTTTTAAAGAAAAAAATAAAATTGGAAGAGATTTTTTAACCAATATCCTATCTGTAGTGGGTATCAATATATTTATTGGCTTAACACAACCAAACATAGATAATTTTGGGCACATAGGAGGATTAATAGGAGGCTTGATAATAGCATTTATTATCTATCCTAGAAAATATATTGAATAAAAATCAAACATAAAAATCTTTTATAAAATTTATTATAATATTTGGAGGTCAGAGAATGCATATTAGTAATATTGATGCAAAACTTAAGGAACAGGATATAATGTCTATAATTAATGATTTTCTAAAAATAGACAACCTATTTATTAGCCAGGTATCCTTAAACAACAGTATTGAAATAGGAGGAAGCTTTCAAACAATTTTTAAGCTTAAGTTTCTGATAAATGCAGAGCTCACTGAGGCTAAGGGAAAAATAGTAAAGCTAAAAATAAATAAAATTAAGGTCAATAAAATTGGAATCTTTTCTTTTATTAGAAATAAAGCATTAAAGATAGCACTAAAGAAGCTTGCTTTTGATGGGATAAATTATAGTGACAAGGAAATTGTTTTAGAAATAGATAAGCTCTTAAAGAAGGTACCTTATGTTTCCTTTGATATTACTAAGATAGACATATTAACAGGTGAATTAATTGCCTCAGTAGAGGATGTTAATATATCAGTAGCTGGTTTCTTAAATAGTAATGAAGAGACAAGTAATGAAGTAGAGCTACAATATCAAGAGGTCAGTGGAGAGGGCAAAACCACATATGTAGAGGAAAAGCTCGGTGATACGGCTCTAGTAATAGAATCACAAGTAGAAAGTGAAGAAGATCGAGAAGATATAATAGAAAAAACAGAGGATTATTACACAGATATCAGAAATACCCTGGAGGATAAAATTCCTGATAAGTTTGCGGGATTTAGTGACTATGCCTTATTAGTTCCTGATATACTGGCTTTAGTAATTAGACTTTTTAAGGATAAGAATGTACCAGTTAAAACAAAAATAGTACTGGGAATCTGTATTTCGTATATAACTATGCCTTTGGATTTTATAAGTGATAAGATTCCTTTTATAGGGAGGCTTGATGACCTGGGAGTAGCTGTTTTTGCTCTTACGAGAATAATTGAGGATGTACCAAAGGAGGTTATATTATCTAATTGGGAGGGAGAAAGAAGTATATTGGAAATAATGGAGAATGTAATAATATACTTAAAAAAATTCACTTCCGGAGGTAAAATAGACAAGGTATATAGTTTTATTGATGATTTAATAGTTATATAGGAGAATAAATCAATGGCAAAATATTATGCAGTATTTAAAGGTAAAAGTGGAGGTAATAAAATATATACCTCCTGGGATGAATGTAAAAAAGAAGTGATAGGCTTTAAAGGAGCTGTATATAAAAGCTTCCAGAGTAAAAATGAAGCAGAGGAATATCTTAAGCTTCATAATGGAAGTCCTACCTTAGAAGGCAATGAAACTGATAAAAATGCTTCATTAGAAAAAAATGAAGAAGCTATAAGTGACAAGGGCTTATGTATATATGTAGATGGAAGCTATAATGTGCTAAAAGAAAAATATTCTTATGGTATGGTTGCAGTAATAAACGATGAGATTATTTATAAAGACAAGGGAGTGGGAGAAAGTGTAGAAGCGGCTGCTCTTAGGAATGTATCAGGCGAGGTAATGGGAGCCATGAGAGCAGTAGATTTTGCCTTGAATAATGACCATGAAGAGGTATCTATTTACTTTGATTATCAGGGAATCGAAAGCTGGGCCTTGGGCACCTGGAAAAGAAATAATCAGGTAACTAAAAATTATCATGAGTACATGCAAAAAATAATGAAAAAAATAAAAGTTAAATTTGTCAAAGTAAAGGGTCATTCTGGAGATAAGTATAATGATATGGCAGATTCTCTCGCAAAAGCAGCCTTAGAGGAGCTGTAAAGGGAAAAATTACATAGATTAATATTTCCCTTTGTGTACACCATAATAGTATATATGTATCTATGCTATTTTAAGGAGTGGATTATATGGGAAACTTTTTTTCAGGGATGACTGCTGGCGCTTTAATGGGTGTAGCCATTGGTACAGTTATTGTATCCTCAATGGATAAAAGAACTCAGAGAATGATAAGGCGTACCAGCAAAAGAATGATGGATACCATGGGTTCCACCTATGATGGTATGATTCATTGGATGAAATAAAATAAAAAAATCAGGCTATTAGCCTGATTTTTTTATTTGCTGATAAGTCATATAATTCATTTAAATTTTTTAATATAAGTTAATTTAAAATTGATATTAATATAAAAAATATGTTATAATATAGTAAAAAAGTGCATTTATTATAAGAGGTACCTATATAGAGGTGTAAAGGAAGAGTGAACTATGGAAATTTTATCTTTAGGGGAAAAAATTAAACGTAAAAGAAAAGAATTAGATATGACGCTTAAAGATTTGGCGGGAGAGAGAATAACCCCTGGACAAATAAGTCTGGTGGAATCTGGTAAATCAAATCCTTCTATGGATCTTCTAGAATATCTAGCCGATGCTCTACAAACTACTGTGGAGTACTTAATGGAATCAGAAGAAAGCCAGGCTGAAAAAATCTGTACATTCTTCGAGCAAATTGCAGAAGGTTACATAGCAAGCGGTAATATCCTTTCTGCTGAAGAAAAGATAGAATCGGCACTTTATTATGCAGAAAAGTATAAATTGGAATATAGAAAAGCCAAAAACTTATTTTTAAGAGCAAAGGTTTATATGGAAAAGCAGGATTATACTTTAGCACAGCAATTCTTTTTATCCGCTAATGTAATCTTCATAAAAAATAATAAAAATGAAGAGATTATAGAAACCTTTCTTTATCTAGCAAACATTACCTACAGGCTAAAGGCTTACCATTCATCTAATAGCTATCTTCAGCAGGCAGAAAAGGTTTTTATAGATAATAATATTGGCAATGACTTTTTACTGGGGAAGATATATTTTTACATAGCAAATACTTTCTTCAAGCTAAATAATCTAGATAAGTCAATTAACTATTCATATCTGGCGAAGCAGAAATTTATGCAGATAGGAAATAAAAAGGAATATGCTCGCTCACTTTTATTAATTGCTGAGGAAAAGAATACTAAAGGCCATTTAAATGAAGCAATAGAGTATTCTACTAAGGCTTTAGAAATATACCATGAGCTTGATGATATAGATAAAATGTCAAAAATAGAAAATTCTTTAGGAAGACTATTCTACGAGTTTGATAATTTGGAGGAGTCCTTTAATCACTACGAAAGAGCTAAGGAGCTTAGAATTCAAAGCAAGGATGATAGGCTTATAGAAACCTTGAGAAACATTTGTGAAAACTACATAAAACTTAAGGATGTAAATAAATGCAATGAGGTATTGGATAGTATTTTGGATCATATAGAGGATGATAATGCTTCTGATATGATAGAATATTATTTACTGAAGTACAGAATATGTCTCTTAAAGGAAGATGCTACAGAGGCGGAAACAGTACTGCACATGGGTTATAATTATGCTAAGAGCAGAGAGTGTAATAAAGATGCAGCTGATATAGCTATAATGCTCGGTAAGTTCTATATGGAAAGAAAGAGTGATACTGAGGCTGCAAAGTTCCTGGATGAAGGTGTTAACTTATACAAAAAAACGGGCTTAATAAGAAAATAGATCGAAATAGGTGAGGATTATGGAAATATTGTCCACTGGGGAAAAAATTAAAAGAGCCAGGATTTATAAAGGAATAACCCTGAAAGAATTATGTAATGACAAAATATCAATATCAAAAATGAGCTGTATTGAAAATGGTAAAGTTAAAGCTGAAGAATGGATATTAGAGGAAGTTTCAAAAAAGCTTTCCTTAGATTTTGAATATCTAAAACAGGATGTTAAAGAACAGATAGATACAAATATCGCTAGAATAAAAAAAGAAAATGACAGTAACCGTAGAGAAAAAGAAATATTATATTCTTTAGATTATGCAGTAGAGTATGGTTTGTTTGACAGGGCCTTTGATCTTATGCATTTATTATTTAGTGTTTATTTATATCAGGAAAATTATGATGCGATACAGCTAAATATATCGCAGTATCATAATTTTCTTCAAAAATCCTGGAGTGAAGAAAATCAACTTATATATAACTATGATACGGCTAAATACTTTTATGCCACCAAGGAATTCTCCGAGTCTCTAGTATACTATCAAAAGATATTGGAAACATTGCAAAGCTCTCAATCAGCTTCAAAGGAGTTTGTTTCTGAAATTCTTTATAATTTGGCGGATGTATATTATAAATTGCAGGATCATGATGGAGCTTTAAAAATCATAAATAAGGATGAAAACTTTATTGAAAATCTTTCTTCTAAAAAGCTTAGAGGCATGGCCTACAGCTTAAGTGCAATACTTATGCTTAAAAAGGATAGAAATTTATTCAAATCTCTTGAGAGTAAGGCTCTAAAGACCTTTGAAGAGGATTTGGCAGGGAAAGCTTCCTTTTACTTATCTGTAGGAAGAATTCTTTTAGATGAGTCTGCTATAGAAGAAGGAAAGGCATACATAAAAAATGGGCTTAAGGCAATTGTAGAAGGTTCAGATGAAAGAGCTGCTGAATATATATTAGATCCTTTAAAAAAGCTTTTAGAGCTCAAGGATTATAGTTATGGAGAAGAGCTCTGTGAGGTTCTTCTGGAAAAAGCAATAAAAGCAGATGATATAAAGCTCATAGAAAAAGCATATTTTTATAAGTCTCTTATCAGCAAAGCGCAAGGAAATTTTTCTCAAGCTGAGATGTATATGAATTTATCCTTAGATGCTCTTCTAAAGTTTGCGGGGAATCATGAACGTTATGAGAGATATTTAGCAATGGGAAATATGTATTATGAAATGGGCGAACATAACGATTCAATTAAATATTTTTCCTTAGCCTTAGGTGAAGAAAAGAAGCTTTAATAACTCATAAAAATAAAGGTCGGAGATTATCTCCGACCTACTGTTTTATAGCTTGCTTTCGTATTGCTCTACCATTTTTTTTACCATCTCTCCACCAACGCTACCGCATTCTCTGGAGGTAAGATTACCATTGTAATCGCTAAATTGTACTCCCATTTCTCTTGCAACTTCTTCTTTAAATTTGTTTAAACCATTTTTTGCTTCAGGAACTAACATTCTGTTTGCCATAGTGTTTCCTCCTTTAAGAATAGTGTAATCTGTTGCTGTGATTATAGCTTCTGCTAATTTAGAAATAATAAACTATATAATTTATAGAAATATAGGTAGTTAATAGTGTAATAAATAAATAATTTCAATATAATAAAACCGGAGAAGAATTAATCTTATCCGGTTTATAATTACATTCTTTTTTTTATTTTTAATATAGTTAGGATAACTGGTGCTGAAATCAATGCAGATACTAGTGCTTCGGGGATACCATTAATCATTCCTATAGTTACTGCTAGATAATATCCAGCTGAGGAGTTTATATCAAGAGAATTAAGGAGCTCTGATATCCTTTGTCCATAAAATAAATAAGCAAGAGATAGGACTCCAATAGTGTTTATAAGTGTTCCTGCAATAGCAGCAGCTCCAATAGCAGCTTTCTTAAATCTTACCTTTAAAACTTTATAGATGTAATAGGCAGCTAAGGCTATGAGTACTCTTGGAAGTATTGCCACTACCGGATTCCAGAACCAAAAGCTAAATATGCCAGGGGCGGTAAAAGCCTGATACATACTAAAAAGACCAAAGGCAAATCCTATAATAGATCCAACTAGTGGACCCTCTAAGATAGCACCAATGATAACGGGTATATGCATGATAGTGAGATTAACACCTGTTGGTAAGGGGATAAATCCTAATCTTGTTAATCCCATAAAAATAGTGATACCTATGAGCATTCCTGCTATAGTTAGCTGTCTTAAGCTCAATGACATAGAATCCTTGAGACCATTTTCCATAATTAACCCTCCGTTCTTATTCCATATGGATATAATTCGGTCATTTCATATAATCGTCAATGTTCGGTTTCTGTGAATACCGACAAAATTATTTTAGCATGATAATATTATAATGCAAGGAAATTGAGAATAATTAAATAATAATTCTTAATATGACTAAAAATAATTTAAATTTTTATAATTTTTATTAGAATAAGTAGGATTTAATTAGAATGTTGAAAATTATAGGAGGTAATTACTATGAATTATTTAGATATATATAAGGATATAAATGAGGTTCTGCTAAGCAGTGAAAAACCATCAAAAGAGTTATATGTAATACTAGAGTCTATTAATGATCTTTATCCTTTTACAATGATAGTGGATATGGCCTCTGTGCCTCAAGAGCCTAAGTATCATCCTGAAGGAGATGTATTAATTCACACTATGATGGTGGTTGACGAGGCTGCAAGGAGAAGAGGTCTTAGTACTGATGAAGAGGCTTTAATGTGGTCTGCCCTTCTCCATGACCTGGGTAAGAAAGAAACTACAAAAAGGCGTAAAGGAAGATGGACTTCCTATGATCATGATAAGGTTGGAGAAGAAAAGGTGAAAAATTTTTTTTATGCTATAAGTGGTGGGCCTGAGCTTATGGAGCTTTCCAATAGAGTAGAAAAATTGACCAGGTGGCACATGCAAACCTTGTTTATAACGAAAAAATTACCTTTTGCTGACGTAGATGGGATGTTCAGTGAAGTAGATATACAGGAGCTTGCACTTTTATCCTTATGTGATAGGTTGGGTAGAGGAGGTTTAAATAGGCAGGAAAGACTTCAGGTAGTAGAGCAGATAAATGAATTTTTAACTATAGTAGGGAAGCAAAAAGGGGTAAAATATAAGAAATTTAATAATGAAGGTATGGATTATAATTAATTATTGTTAAATTTAATTCCCTATGTTACATTAGATAATAGAAAATAGTCGTAATATTGTAAAGTCCTATGGATGATAGCTATTTTTAGAAGAGGTGAAGGCATGACTATTTATTTTGATAATGGGGCTACTACAAAACCATATAAAGAAGTTATTGAAAAAGTCGCTGATATAATGGAGAATAATTACGGAAATCCATCATCGGTGCATAAGCTTGGCTTAGCAGCTGATAAAGCCCTTAGAGAGGCAAGAAAATCCCTGGGAGCAATCATCAATTGTAGTGAAGATGAAATTATTTTTACTTCTGGAGGGAGTGAAAGTAATAATTTTATTATAAGTTCCTATGGTAGGTCTGGAGGCCATGTAATTACCACAGAAATAGAGCATGCTAGCGTTAGGGAAACTTATGGGGCTCTAGAGTCAAGAGGTGTGAAGGTTACATATCTTAAGGTTGACCCTAGCGGAAGAGTTGATATAGAGGCTTTAGGTAATGCTATTAATAAAGACACACTCCTTGTGAGTATAATGTATGTTAATAATGAGATTGGTACAATTCAGGATATAAAAGAGATAGGTAGGCTTATTAAAGAGAAGAGTAGCAGAGCAAAATTTCATGTGGATGCTGTTCAAGGTTTTTGTAAGCTACCCATTGACGTTAAAGCAATGAATATAGATTTCCTTTCGGCGGGAGCTCATAAAATCCATGGACCGAAAGGAGTAGGGTTATGTTATATAAAGAAAAATAATAAGCCAGAACCTTTAATTTATGGAGGAAGTCAGGAACAAGGTTTAAGAGCAGGAACTGTTAATGTTCCTGGAGCTGTTGGATTTGCTTTGGCCGCAGAAATAACCTTCAAAAACATGGCTGATAATTACTCAAAGGTCTGGGAGCTTAAAAAGTATTTCATAGAAAAGCTTAAGGAGCTTCAAATGGTTTATATCAATAGTCCACTGGAGGATAGTTTCAGTCCTTTTATATTAAATGTACAGTTTAAAGGTGTCAGAGGTGAAATCCTCCTTAGATATTTAGAGGATAAGGATATCTATGTTTCTGCTGGTGCTGCATGTTCTTCAAAGAACAGTAAAGATAGCAGGGTCTTAAAAGCCATTGGTTTAAATCATGAGGAAATACTCAGCTCTATCAGATTTAGCTTCTGTCCAGATAATACGAAGGAAGAAATCGATAGAGTTATTGAGGAGTTAAAAATCGGATTGAATTTTTTAAGGAGAATAAAAAGATGAGAAAACTTATATTGATAAAATATGCATCGGAGATATTTTTAAAGGGTCTTAACAGAAATAAATTTGAAAAAAAGCTAAAAGAGAATATAAAAAATGTATTAAGAGGAATGGAATATGAATTCTTTATTGATCAAAATAGATGGTTCATTCATGGTGAAGATATTGAGGCTCTAGCTGATAAGGTTAAAGGTGTTTTTGGAATTAAGGAGATATGTATTGTTCAGGAGGTTTTAGCAGACTTAGAAAGCATTAAAGCTGCTGCCTTAGAAGTTTATAATAATGTTAAGCCAGAAACATTTAAGATAGAAACTAATAGAGCCAATAAGAACTTTCCTCTCAAATCTATAGAAGTGAGCATGGAGGTAGGTGGATTTATTATTTCTCATAATAATGATGCTAAAGTAGATGTGAAAAAACCTCAATGCAAAATAATCGTAGAAATTAGAGAAAAAGCTTATGTTTATACAGAATACAATAAGATTAAAGGTGCCGGTGGTCTTCCTTATGGAACTAATGGTGGTACTATGCTTATGCTTTCTGGAGGAATTGATTCTCCTGTAGCGGGATATTTAATGGCTAGAAGAGGGGTAGAGCTTAGCTGCGTATATTATCACAGTCACCCTTATACCAGTGAGCAGGCTAAGGAGAAGGTTATTGATCTAGCGAAGATTCTTGCTGGCTATACAGGCAGGTTGAAGCTTTATATAGTTCCCTTCACAGAGATACAGCTGGCAATAATGGATAAATGCAGGGAAGATGAGTTAACCATTATTATGAGGCGCTTTATGATGCAGGTTGCTTGCAGACTAGCAGAAAAAACTGGTGTTCATTCTGTTACCACCGGTGAAAGCATAGGTCAGGTAGCCAGTCAAACTATGGAAGGCTTAATTGTAAGCTCCGATGCTGCTGACAGACCTGTGTTCAGGCCGCTAATAGCCATGGACAAAGAGGATATAATGGATATAGCTTCAAATATAGGGACCTATGAAACCTCGATTTTACCTTATGAGGATTGCTGCACCATATTTACACCAAAGCATCCTAAAACAAAGCCAAGGCTAAAGGAAATTTTAGCTTCACAAGGGAAGCTAGAGGTAGATGAATTAATAGAAAGAGCAATAGCTGAAACGGAAGAATTATCATTATAAAATAGCCCAAGGGCTATTTTATTTTTTTATAATAAATTCATTTGTGCAATCGATTGCATATATGGTATAATCTGTATATTATAAAGGAGGGATAGGATGAAAAAGTTTTGGTGGAAAGAGGGTATTGGCTATCAAATCTATGTAAGAAGCTTTAAGGATACTAGTGGCGATGGAATTGGAGATATTAAGGGGGTTATTCAAAGCCTCGATTATCTGCAGGATTTAGGTGTCAATATTCTTTATCTTAACCCTATAAATGAATCTCCTAATGATGACAATGGTTATGATATTTCTAATTTTAGAACCATCATGAAGGAGTATGGAAGTTTAGAGGATTTTAATAGTCTGGTAAAGGAAGCTCATGAACGAGGAATGTATATGGTTATGGATTTGGTTATTAATCATACCTCTGATGAACATCCTTGGTTTATTGAAAGCAGAAAAAATAATAATAAATATAGAGATTTTTATGTCTGGAAAAAAGGAAAAAACGGAGAACCACCAAATAATTGGGGCTCCTTCTTTGGGGGTAGTGCCTGGGAGTATGATGATACTACAGAGGAATATTATCTGCATATTTTCTCTAAAAAGATGCCTGATCTAAACTGGGATAATAATGAAGTAAGAAAAGAAATGCATCAGGTAATTAAGTACTGGACTGATTTAGGTGTGGATGGATTTCGCTTGGATGCAATAAATCACATTGCTAAGGATACTTCTTATCCTGATGGTCCTGTAGGTAAGGATAAGATATATGGAGATTTTCTTAAATATGTACAGAATATACCGAGAGTCCATGATTATATAAGAGAGCTGAGAGAAGAGGTTCTTCCAGGGGATGATATAGTGTTAATTGGAGAAACAGGAGGGATAAATTATAAGACCGCAGATATTTATACAGGAATAGATAGAAATGAGCTTCATATGGTTTTTCATTTTGATTTTCATAGTGTGGGCAAAGGAGAGAAGCCCTGGGAAAGGAAGCCCATTGATTTGGTTAAGGATATAAAAGAAAAGATGAGTGGCTGGCAGAACCGTCAAGTAGAGGAAGGTTGGCAGCCGTTATTTTATTCTAACCACGATACTACGAGAACCTTGTCCAGACTAGGAGATGAGGAGAGATATCCAGAAGAATCAGCAAAAATGCTGGCGCTACTTCAATTTACACAAAGAGGAACACCGTTTATTTATTACGGTGATGAAATAGGCATGACAAATCCTAAAGAATTTTCTCTTGAAGATTATAGAGATGTTTCTGTTTTTAATAATTATAGAGAGCAGGTGGAAGAAGGAAGGGTAAGTCATGAGGATTATCTGAAGGGGCTTTACTATATCTCAAGGGATAATTCTAGAACTCCAATGCAATGGGATGATACAGAAGGAGCTGGGTTCACAGATGGGATACCGTGGATGAAGGTCAATGATAATTATAAAGAAGTAAATGTAAGGGAGCAGCAAGAAAGGTCCTCTTCAATTTTAAGCTTCTATAAAAGATTAACTGCACTTCGTAAAGGTACACCTGCTCTTATTTATGGGGATTTTAAGGATCTTCTTAAAGAACATAAGGAAGTATATTGTTATTTAAGGACCCATGGGAAAGAGACTTATCTTATCATGGTAAACTTTTTTTCTGGTAGTCCGAAGGTTAATATTCCAGAAAAGGCTCTCATAAAAGATATGAAAGTCGTGATGAGCAACTATGATTCTGAGGTGAGTATTGATGAAGGATGCTTGCAACTTAGACCTTATGAGGCGGCTGTTTATAAATTGGATAATGGAGCTATAAATTAGTATAAGGAGAATGAGTGCTATGAGAAAAAGATATATTTCTGCAGTGCTAATATTTATCTTGTTGATTCTTTCAGGCTGCCAGGGGAAGGTGGAAGAGCAGGTTAGTGATTACGATGGAAGAACCTTTTATGAGATATTTGTGAGAGCTTTTAAAGATAGTGACGGAGATGGTATAGGAGACCTTAGGGGAGTTACGGATAGCCTTGACTACTTAGAGGATTTAGGAGTGCAGGGATTATGGCTTATGCCTATAAATTCATCTCCTAGCTATCACGGCTATGATGTAACGGACTATTACTCTATAAATTCTCAGTATGGAACCCTGGAGGACCTTAAGGAGCTTATAGTGGAAGCAGACAAGAGAGATATTATGATTGTTATGGATATGGTTATAAATCATACAAGCTCTGAACACCCCTGGTTTAAGGAGGCTTCTTCATCACCAGACAGTAAATATAGGGATTATTATATTTTTACAGAGGACGAAAAGAAAAGCCGTGAAGCATCTCCTATGGGAGCTGGAGCTCCTTGGGTTAAAAATTCAATTAGAGAGGAATATTATTATGCACTTTTTTGGGGTGGTATGCCTGATTTAAATTTCGATAATGAAGGGCTGAGAGAAGAGCTAAAGAAGATTGCAAAGTTTTATTTAGAATTGGGCATAGATGGTTTTAGACTTGATGCAGCCAAATGGATTTACAATAATACAGAGGATAATCTGCAGTGGTGGAGGGAATACAATAGCTATGTTAAGGAAATAAATCCTAAGGCTGTTCTTATAGGAGAGGTCTGGGATAATATTTCAGGGATGGAGCCCTATGCAGAGGTTTTAGATAGCTTCTTTGTATTTTCTATGGGTGAGGATATAATAAAAGGTCTCACATGGAAAAATCTAAATGGTATAGGAGACAAGCTCTCAGCTTCTCATAAAAGGTTAAAAGAAAAAAATCCAGATTTTGTACCTGCTCCTTTTCTCTCCAATCATGATCAAAATAGAGTGATGAATCAATTGATGAATATAGATAAATATAAGGCAGCAGCTGTTATTTATCTGACTATGCCGGGAACTCCATATATTTACTACGGAGAAGAGCTGGGGATGAGTGGGAAAAAACCTGATGAAAGGATAAGAGAGCCTTTCTTATGGAGTGAGAATTTAAAAGAGAACACTCAGTGGATTGATATAACTAATGATAGCTCTATAGCCCTAGAGAATCAGAGAGATAAAGAGGATTCGTTATTTAACTTATATAAGACAATAATAAATCTGAGAAAGAATAACCCAGTACTTCGTTTGGGTGATATTGAAGCTTTAGAACAGGATCATAAAGAGGTGTATGCCGTGGAAAGAACCTATGAGGAATCTAAAGCTTATATATTTGTAAGCCTTGCAGAAGGTGAAAGTGAAGTAAATATTGAAAAGGGAAGCTACAATATCCTATACTCAAATATAAATGAACAGGAAAGTTTAGATACAGAAGGAAAGCTAAAGCTTAAGGCTAGAGAAATTCTTATAATAAAAAAAGCGGATTAACCGCTTTTTTATTTGCTTAAATCATTGATTGAGGATACGTACCAGCTATCATTATCAGGATTATAGGTTAAAAAGGTCTGAAAGGATAGCTTATCTGGCTTAGAGCTTATAGGAAAGCCCCATATAGTTTTATTTTTGTTAAGTTCAAGATTTACAAGAGCATTTGATACATAGCTGCCATCTTCTCTTTTTAATGCCACGGCAGTTTCCTCCCAGAGTATTTCTGTAATTTCGTAGGAATCCTTAAATATCAGCGCTGTGCTCTTATAGCGATCATAGAGCTTTTTTGCTGCGGCTCTAGAAGGTTCTTCCACTAAGGATAAATCCTCGTTATTTAAAGCATCAAATAATTGCTCGTAAAAGCTCCTATATTCTTCTTCCAATTGATTTTTAATTACATCATTAAGAGGATCGATATCTAGTCTTAGGTTAGGCGCATCCTCTAAGGTTATTTCTTGACTCTTAACGATGCCCCAGGGAAAGGTCATTTCTCCATGGATTTTTATTTTACTGGTGGAGGGTACAGGGCCTATGTTATTAAATTCTTCAACTGTTAGCTTTGTACTTTTATCATTTATGAAGACCTCTGCATCGGGATAGTTACTCAAAAGAGTAATATATTCTGCTGGTGGAGTTAAGCTTGTGGCAATGGTTCCCTCCAAAAGCTGAACTGATTTTTCTGAAATGCTTTCTCCATATTCGTTTGCTAGCCTCACCTTAATGTTATATTTTCCTGGAATTAGTGGGCCGATTTCGGAAACAGAATTATCTTCTGAGGTTCTTCCATAGCTCTTATCCTGAACATAGATCTCCGTATCCTCATAGCTTGTTGAAATTTGAAGATTCACTGGCCTTAGTTCAACCTTCCAGGCTGTTAGAAAGCCTTTTTTAACTTCCTTTACTACCGCCATTCCGCCTTGTTCCAGTGAACGCTGACTCTTTAAATGGTTTATAAATTGGGACGTACGTCCTTCAGTATTATTTAAGTAATCTAAAAATGGCTGTAGACTATCTTCTGTTATTGGTACTGCTTCATCCTTTACTACTATATATTTCATCAAGGCAGTAGTATTATTAGAGGTAATAGCCTTGTGCAAACTCTTTATCATATAATTTTTACTGGTGCTACTTCTTCCTATATAAAAGCCTATAGAAGCGATTATAAGAACTAGGGCTAATAAATAAAGATATTTTGTTTCTTTATGCGTCTGGATATATTTAATTGCTTTTTGGATAAGCTTTTTTATTAAGCTCATTAGTTTTTTCAATTATGTGCCCCTCCCGCAATAGTTTAATTAATTATATCAAAAAAAAACATGAAGTTTAATAGCTGTAGACTTTTTATACCCTTAAAATATATAAAAGAAAAACCAAAAGAGACTCGATATTGAGTCTCTTTTGGTAAATATTAAGGAATTGATTTATGGTAAATATTATAAGGGTTAACTGATTTATTTTGTTTACAGGTTTATAATAACATCAAAAGTCGAAAAATGCAATAGATTAATTAAAAAAGTTTAAAAAAATTATAAACATAATAGAAGTATTGAAATTAAAGTCGAAAAAAATCGTTTAATCAGAAAGATATAAGAATCTGTTTAAGTCATAAAGAACTCTTTAGAAGTGAACGAAAATATATATAGGCAATTAAGAAATTAATTATTTATTATAAACAACCATATACAATATCCATTAATATATTAAAGTTATGAGCTACAGTGAATTAAATAACTATGACCATGAAAAAATTTACTATTTCTACGATGATATTTGCTGAATATTCACATAAATGGGCTAGGATAATAGATACTTGTATTCTTATGTTAATAATATTTAAATAATTAATTAATATTAAGCAAAATAGTGATAAAATATACACAAAATGGTACAAAAATAAAAAAAAGGTGTATAATCCTTCTAGGGTGAATTAAGAATAAAATGATAAGGGGAATTAATTTTATGAATAAAAAGACTGTAGCTATGTTAATAGCAGGAATTATTATGGCCGGACAAATTACAGTAGTACAAGCCGCGCCTTCATATATTGAAAAAAGACAAGAACAGATGAAAGAAAATGAAAAAAGAATAGACAGCTTAGAAAATAAGGTTAATGACGTTAATAATAGTAAGAAGGCTGTTTCTGATGAAATAAGTACATTAAAAGCTACGATAAGTGATAGATATTCAGAAATAGCAGCTGAGCAGTCTATTATAATTGATCTGGAAAATAAAATTACAGCATCTGAAAATAAAATCAATACTATTCAAGGGGAAATAGTAAAGGTTGAAGCTGAAATTGAAACAGTTAAAGTGAATATTGCTGAAAAGGAAAAGGAAATTCAGTATAAGGAAGAGCTTCTAGGAAAAAGACTTAGAAACCTCTATAAAAATAATGTTTATGAAAAATTTGTTGTGGTATTAATGGAAAGTGAAGGACTAAGTGATTTAGTGTCTCGTGTAGCGACTATTAGTAGAGTAATTATAACTGATAATGCCTTAATTGGTGAAATAGAGAAGCTAAAAACTCAATTGTTATCTGAAAAAGAAAAATTAGATAGCCAAGCACATGAGCTAGAGATAAATAAAAAGATAGTAATAGAAGAACAGACAAGTCTTAAGAGTGTAAAGGCAGAGAGAGAAGAAAAGAAAAATCAGCTAAATGCGAAGATAGCAGAGCTGAGGGTTCTAGAAGGTGAGCAGCAGAATAAATATGCAAACCTCAGTGCAGAAGAGAAGAGCTTAAAAGCTGAAATTCATGAAATAGATGAAATCAATGAAGAGCTTCAAGCTGATATGGATAGATTTATGGCAGAGCTGAATAAAAGCAATCAAGGCTCCAATAATAGTGGACAACCTTCCAATAATAGTGGATACATAAGACCAGCTAGTGGCAGAGTTTCCTCTGAATATGGTTATAGAACTAACCCGGTATCTGGTATATACAAGCTTCATGCAGGAATTGATATTGCCGCTTCTTCAGGAAGCTCGGTATATGCCACAAGAGGTGGAACCGTCGCTTATTCAGGCTGGATGGGTGGCTATGGAAATGTGGTTATAATCAATCATGGTAATGGTGTTCAGAGCCTTTATGCTCACAATAGTGCCTTAAAGGTATCCAGTGGTCAAAAGGTTAGCCAAGGACAGTTAATATCCTTAGTTGGAAGCACAGGAAATAGTACTGGTCCACATCTTCACTTTGAAATCAGAGTAAATGGTGTACTTCAGAATCCAAGAAGTCTTGTTAATTTTTAAAAGCATACTCCGAGGGGTTAATAACTCTTCGGAGTTTAATTTTTGTGTATTAGGCAAATATATTAGTATGGTGAAGGCAGTACTTTATATTAGTTGATATAGACTTAAGCTTAACCGTTAGATAATATTCTATAAATACATAATTTTTGTTGTCAATAAATGTCCTTTATGATAAATTATTTTAGAGGACGTGATTATGTGAAAAATGTTGGTGTATATCTTAAGGATAAGCCAGAATATGAGGATTATTCGGAAAACATCATGGCAAGACCTTCCTGCTGTGGGGCTAATAAGAATTCTAAAGGCTGTGGCTGTTCAGGAAACGGTAAGGGCTGCTGTCAAAGGCTTGAGCTTAAGAATAAATAGGGGTCTTAAAACCATCATATTTTGGTGGTTTTAAGACCTACATATTAAATATATATTAATTGTGAATTGTTTGAAAAAGCAGTTACTTTCATATAATTATTTACGTTATAATATATAATAGTGTGATTATTAGCTAGGAGGTATAAGCCGTGGGAAAGCCAAGTATTTTTAGCAAAGAGTACCAGAAACACAAAAAAAGAAGACAAAAAAAGATAGCTTTCCTTATTCTCTTCCTAATGGTAACAGTTGTATTTTTTACATATGTTAGTCCCGTGTCTCAAATAATTAAGGGGAGCTCTCTCTATAAGGAGCTTCAGGCTAAATATAAAGACAATGGAAATTCTGATAAGCAAGAGGAAAGTGGTTCTCAAAACAATAGTAATCAAGAGGCTTCTCATGAGGATGAAGAAACTGTAGATGGAGGGACTCCTGCTGAAGAAAAATATTTTGAAATATCACTCACTGCCCATAAGGGGGGGAAAGCCTACTATGAGGAAAGTGATGGTAAAATTATTTTTCTATCATATTCTGGCGGGGATGGCTTTCAATACGAGGTTAGTCCTTCTAAGGAAAAGATGCTGATTTTTGATGTCAATGATCAAAATATATATGAGCTACAAGCAGAGAACTCCATAAAAAATTTAACCTATGAGTATTATACTACTACTAAGGGTAGCAAAATAACTAAAGTGAATACCCTTTCTAGTAACCCTCAGTATCTCTGGCATGGGTCACCAAGATACTTATCAGAGGACAGAATAATCTATAAAAGTCATCTTCCATGGTTGAATTCAGTCAATGAGTATATATGGCTTATAGACACTAATGCTATGAGATACTCTTATATTAATAATTCCAAGGGTAAGAGTATTAATTTTGGAACTATGTCTGAGGAAGGTCTTATGGTTAATATTGATGGGGCAGATAGAATTGTTACACTAGACGGAAGTCTAAAATAAGGTCAGTTATATGTTATAAAATATAGTTTAATAATATTTGTAAATAAAACAAATATTGTGATATAATAACATAGTTAGTAATGAGATTTATTAACTTCACGTATTTTTAGGAGGAATTATTTAATGAACGTAAAACTTACAAAAATAGAGACTAATACTATTGAATTAGAGGTAACTGTTGAAGCAGCAAAATTTAATGAAGCTATAAAGAAAGCCTATAAGAAAAATGCTAAAAGCTTTAATGTACCAGGATTCAGAAAAGGAAAGGTTCCAATGAACGTAGTTAAGCAATACTACGGTACAGGAGTTCTTTTAGAGGATGCTGTACAATTTGCTGTAGAGGAATCCTACCCAGAAGCACTTAATCAAAATGAAGTTAATCCAGTAGATTACCCTGAAATTGATATTGTTGAAGTAGAAGAAGGTAAGGACTTAGTTTATAAGGCTAAGGTTACTGTGATGCCTGAGGTTGAATTAGGAGATTACAAGAACATAGATATTAATAAAATAAGCTATGAGGCTACTGAAGAAGATGTTCAGAGTCAGCTTAAAGCAATGCAGGAAAAAAATGCGAGAGTAGAAGTTAAGACAGAGGGCGAAGTACAGAATGGAGACATTGCTGTTATAGATTTCAAAGGTTTCATAGATGGAATTGCCTTCGAAGGTGGAGAAGGTCACGATTATCCATTAGAAATAGGCTCAGGCTCATTCATTGCTGGTTTTGAAGAGCAGCTAGTAGGCTCTAAGGTAGGAGAAACTAAAAATGTTTCAGTTACCTTCCCAGAAAACTATGGAAAAGACGATTTGAATGGTAAGGCTGCAACTTTTGAAGTTACAATAAAGGAAATTAAGTCCAAGGAGCTTCCTGAACTAGATGATGAGTTCGCTCAAGATGTATCTGAATTTGATACTTTAGAAGAGTTAAAGAATGATATTACAAGCAAGCTTAAGGAATCTAATGATCTTAAGGCTAAGAGAGAATTCGAAGAAAGCCTAATAAATAAGGTTGTTGACAATGCAAAAGTTGAAATTCCTCAGGTAATGATAGAGAAGGAAGTTGATTCAATGCTTAAGGACCTAGAGAATAGACTTCAATATCAAGGCTTAGACCTTAAGTCCTACTATGAATTCACTAATAGCTCTGAAGAGAAAATGAGAGATTACATGAAGGACAATGCAGAGAGAAAGGTTAAAACTGATTTAGTTTTAGAAGCTATATCTAAGAAAGAATCAGTTGAAGCTACTGAAGAAGAAGTTAAAGAAAAGGCAATAGAGCTGGCTAAACAGTACAGCAATGATGAGCCTGAAAAAATGGCTGAGTTACTAATTCAAAGCCAGTCTAGAGTAATTAGCATGGATGTTATTACAGAAAAAACTATAAAATTACTAGTGGATAATGCTAATATAATTGACTAATATAAACAACATTAATTGCCAGGAATATTTCTGGCAATTATTTTACAATTTCTTTATTAAGAAATTTATTAACAATTATCTAAAAAGTATATATAATTTAATTATGATAATACTTTTTAACAAGGTAAATATATTACTATGTACTTAAGGAGGGAATAAAATGAGTTTAGTACCTATGGTTGTTGAACAGACAAATAGAGGAGAAAGATCCTATGACATTTTCTCAAGATTATTAAAGGATAGAATAATAATGGTTAGTGGAGAAATAAATGATGTTACTGCAAATTTAGTAGTAGCGCAGCTTCTTTTCTTAGAAAGTGAGGATCCTGATAAGGATGTTCATATATACATTAATAGCCCTGGTGGTTCTGTAACAGCAGGTATGGCAATATTAGATACCATGAATTTAATTAAGCCAGATGTAAGCACTATCTGTGTTGGTATGGCTGCATCTATGGGAGCTATGCTTTTAGTAGCAGGAGCTAAAGGTAAGAGATATGCCCTTCCTAACAGTGAAATAATGATACATCAACCCTTAGGTGGATTTCAAGGTCAGGCAACAGATATTGAAATTCATGCTAGGAGAATACTTAAAACAAAAGAAACCCTTACTAAGATAATTGCGGATAGAACTGGAAATCCTATAGATAAGGTGAAACAAGATATTGAAAGAGATTATTTTATGGAGGCAAAGGAAGCACTAGAATACGGTATAATTGACAAGGTAATAGAAAGAAATGCTGAAATTTCTAGTGATGAGGCAAAATAAAGTGATTTCTAACCCTGAGAGAGGTGGAAAAGATGGCAAAATATGAAGAAAAGAAACAGCTTAAATGCTCTTTCTGTGGTAAAAATCAAGACCAGGTAAGGAGATTGATTGCTGGTCCAGGGGTATATATTTGCGATGAGTGTATTGAGCTTTGCTCAGAGATAATTGCTGATGAGTTTGAAGAATCACTTCAGTTTGATTCTGCCGAGCTTCCTAAGCCTTTGGAGATTAAAAATTATCTTGATCAGTATGTTATTGGGCAGGATAGCGCAAAGAGATCTCTTGCAGTAGCAGTATATAACCATTACAAACGAATTAACTCTAATGAAGAGGAATCAGATGTAGAGCTTCAAAAAAGTAATATCCTATTACTTGGACCAACAGGCTCTGGAAAGACTTTTTTGGCACAGACCTTAGCTAAGTTCTTAAATGTACCTTTTGCAATAGCAGATGCTACAACCCTGACAGAAGCTGGGTATGTGGGTGAGGATGTAGAGAATATCCTTTTAAAGCTCATCCAGAATGCTGATTATGATATCGAAAGAGCTGAAAAAGGTATAATCTATATTGATGAAATTGACAAAATCGCGAGAAAGTCAGAGAATCCTTCAATCACTAGAGATGTTTCTGGTGAAGGGGTTCAGCAAGCGCTTCTTAAGATTCTTGAAGGTACGACAGCTTCGGTACCGCCTCAAGGAGGAAGAAAACATCCTCATCAAGAGTTTATCCAGATCAACACAACAAATATATTATTTATTTGTGGAGGAGCTTTTGATGGTATAGATAAAATAATTGAAAGAAGAACTAGAAAGAGTTTTATAGGATTTGGAGCTGAAATTCAGTCAAAGCATGAAAAGGATATTGGAAAGATATTAAGTGATATTATGCCTGGGGACCTATTAAAATTCGGTTTGATACCTGAGTTTGTAGGTAGACTGCCTATAGTAGTTACCTTAGATTCCTTGGATAAGGAAGCTCTTGTAAATATCCTGAGTAAGCCTAAGAATGCTTTAGTTAAGCAATATAAGAGACTATTAGAGCTGGAAAATGTAGAACTTGACTTCACTGATGAAGCTCTAGAAGCAATTGCTCAAGAAGCATTAGAGAGGAATACTGGAGCTCGTGGTCTTAGGGCAATAATTGAGGATGTCATGCGTGATATTATGTTTGATGTTCCTTCCAATGAAGAGATTACAAAAGTCTCTATTAATAAAGATACTATAACAAGTAAAAGGCCAGAAATATTCCTAACTGAGGGAGAAAAAAGACCTCAGATAAAGGCAAAGAAAACGAAAAAGAAAAAAGGTATTGAAAGTGCATAAATAAAAAAGATATAGACTTGTTCTATATCTTTTTTTTGTAGTTTTTATCTACATTGATATTGGCCTTAAGATTATAAAAGGAATATTTTCACCTTATTTGGTTAATAATTAGTATGTAGGAAAACTATGGAAGGGAGGCGTGCGTTTTAAATGCACAATTAGCTATGACAAATTTTTTATTAATAATTATTTTAATTTTGGTGGTTTTTATAGGTATCAGCCTCATGGGAGCTTCTAAAACAACCCAGTCTCATAAGCTAGTAATAGAAAGAGAGAATAAAAAGGAATTAGAAAAGCTCAGAAAAATGAGAAGTATTAACTTAACCGAGCCTTTGACAGAAAAAAGTAGGCCTAAATCCTTTGAGGAGGTAATTGGTCAAGAGAAAGGAATACTTGCACTACAGGCTGCCTTATGTGGCCAAAATCCTCAGCATGTAATTATTTATGGACCACCTGGTGTAGGGAAAACTGCAGCTGCAAGGCTGGTGCTAGAGAAAGCAAAAAAAACCTTGGGCTCACCATTTAATGGTGATGCTAAATTTGTTGAAATTGACGCAACAACAATCAGATTTGATGATAGGGGAATAGCTGATCCATTAATAGGCTCTGTTCATGATCCGATTTATCAGGGAGCTGGAGCTATGGGAATTGCGGGAATTCCTCAGCCAAAGCCTGGAGCTGTAACTAAAGCACATGGTGGAATACTGTTTATTGATGAAATTGGAGAACTTCACCCTATTGAGCTTAACAAACTCTTAAAGGTTCTGGAAGATAGAAAAGTATTTCTAGACAGCTCTTATTATAGCTCAGAAGATCCTAATATGCCTTCCTATATAAAAGAGGTTTTTGAAAATGGACTCCCAGCTGATTTTAGATTGATAGGAGCTACTACTCGAAGTCCACATGAAATTGCACCAGCTATACGTTCTAGATGTGTAGAAATATTTTTTAGAGGATTAAGTCAAGAGGAGATAATTGAAATAGCAGAGAATGCTCTGAAGAAGATAAATCTAAATATTGAAGCATCGGCTCTGAAATATATCGGCAGATATTGTTCAAATGGCAGAGAAGTTATTAATTTAATTCAGCTATGTGCAGGCATGGCTATAAATGACAATAGAACTACCATTACCAATAGTGATGTTCAGTGGGTTATTGAGAATGGACAATATACTCCTAAGGTTGAAGGTGGAATTGCCTCTCAACCGCAAATTGGTCTTGTTAATGGAGTGGCAGTATATGGCTCTAATATGGGAACTCTATTAGAAGTTGAAGCCACTGCAAAAGTATCTATTAACGGAGTAGGAAGCTTGAAGGTGACTGGTATAGTAGAGGCTGAAGAGATAAGTAGTGAAAATAAGAAAATTAAAAGGAAGAGTACTGCATATTGTTCCGTAGAAAATGTTCTTACTGTATTGGATAACACCTTCAATATCAATTGTAGAAAGTATGATATACATGTGAATTTCCCAGGAGGTATACCTGTAGATGGTCCATCAGCAGGTATAGCTATAGCCTGCAGCATATATAGTGCAATACGACAAGTTCCAGTGAATAATTTACTAGCAATGACAGGTGAAATAACTATAAGAGGAAAGGTAAAGCCCGTTGGGGGAGTGTCGGCAAAGATAGCAGCAGCTAAAAAGGCCGGTATTAAAAATATATTAATTCCAAAGGAAAATTATGAGGAAAGCTTTAAAGAGGAAAAGGAGATAAATATAATTCCTGTAGATAATATTAATGAAGTAATTAACTTCATTAAGCAGGATAAGGATATAATAACGGAAAAAATAATGAGTATAAAGGATACTTTTAGAGGCAATAACAAAATAGCAGGGGAAGTTAATCTGTAATTATTAATAAACTCTTATTCTCTCGCAGATTATTAGTATATTTATGTGTAAATTATTGAAAAGTTTATTTATTATGTGTATACTAAATAAGTCTAACAAAATTTAAATCTTTTTGTCAGTGAGATTGAAAAGGGGGAGAACTATGGAGAGAAAATTAAAAATTCTTCCTTTAATTCCTTTGAGGGGCATTACCATATTCCCTTATATGGTTTTGCATTTTGATGTTGGAAGAGAGAAATCCATCGCTGCTTTAGAAGAAGCTATGCTTAATAATGCTGAGATTTTTTTATCAGCTCAAAAGGATGCGAAAACTGAAGAGCCCGGTGAAGATGATATATACACAATTGGTACCATATGCTCTATAAAACAGTTACTTAAGCTTCCTGGAGAGACCGTAAGAGTGCTTGTTGAAGGAAAGAGTAGGGCAAAGATTAATAAGTTTCTTTCTCAGGAAGGTTTTTTGAATGTAGAAGTTGAGCTTTTAGAGGTTTCCAATCAAGAGGAAACTATCAGGTATGAAGCTTTAATAAGACAGCTTAAGGATACCTTCGATGATTTTGTCACTATTTCTGGTAACTCTCAAATTGACTCAATGATGGAGGTTGATGATATTGAAGAAGGAGATAGATTAGCGGATACTGTTGCTTCCTTCCTCATTTTAAATCAATCTACCAGACAAGAGCTATTAGAGGCTTTTAAGGTTGAGGATAGAATTGAGAAGTTATTAGTGATACTAAATAGAGAAATCGAAATTCTAAAGGTTGAGAAGAAAATTGGTGCTAAAGTTAAGAAAAAGATGGATAAGGTTCAAAAGGAATATTATCTAAGGGAACAGCTCAAGGCGATACAAGAGGAGCTGGGAGAAGATGATGAGGATACTAGAGAAATAAAGAAATATAAAGATAAAATAACTAAAGCTAAGCTTCCAAAGGAAGTTAAGGAAAGGGCTCTTTATGAGCTAGAAAGGCTTAAGGGTAGTGGAGCTTATTCAGCAGAAGGTGGAATAATTAAGACATACCTTGATTGGATAATTGACTTACCTTGGAATAAAGAAAGTAAAGATAATATTGATATAGTAAGGGCCCGAGAGGTATTAGAAGCTGATCATTATGGTCTTAAGGATGTAAAAGATAGAATAATAGAATATTTAGCAGTAAAAAAAGTAAGTAAGGGGATGAAGAGTCCTATACTATGTTTAGTAGGTCCTCCAGGAGTCGGTAAAACCTCTATAGCTAAATCCGTAGCTCGTGCTATAAATAGAAATTTTGTGAGAATGTCCTTAGGAGGAGTTCGTGATGAAGCAGAGATAAGAGGACATAGAAAAACCTACGTTGGTGCTATTCCTGGAAGAATAGTATACGGAATGAAGCAGGCAAAAACTAAGAATCCATTGTTCTTGTTAGATGAGATTGATAAGATGAGCAATGATTTCAAGGGGGACCCTGCCGATGCTCTTCTAGAAGTGTTAGATTCAGAGCAAAATAGCACCTTCAGAGATCATTATCTAGAATTAGAGATGGATTTATCAAAAGTTATTTTCATAACCACTGCTAACACTCTAGAAACAATACCAGGACCGCTCCTTGATAGAATGGAAATCATTGAGGTTTCTGGCTATACCTATGAAGAGAAAATAAATATAGCAAAGAAGCATCTTATTCCTAAAATACTAAAGGAACACAGTATGGAGGGAAAGATATCTTTTCAAGAATCAGCTTTAATGACCTTAATAGAAGGTTATACTAGAGAGTCTGGTGTTAGAAATCTCGAAAGGCAGTTATCTTCAATAGTGAGAAAAGCAATAGCAGAGATGCTAGAAAAGAATAAGGATAAGGTTGTTATTAATCAAAATTCCGTGTCTAAGTTCCTGGGTAAACCCTATTATAATTACGATAAAATCACTAAGGAAAGCAAGATAGGCGTAGTTACTGGTATGGCTTGGACTGCTTACGGTGGTGATACCTTACCTGTAGAAGTTACAGTTATGGAAGGAAGTGGAAAGCTAGAGCTCACTGGAAAACTGGGAGATGTTATGAAGGAATCAGCAAGAACCGGCTATAGCTATGTAAGGGCTCATGCTGAGAAATATGGTATTGATCCAGAATTCTATAAGAAGAAAGATATTCATATCCATGTTCCAGAAGGTGCAGTGCCTAAGGATGGTCCTTCCGCAGGAATCACAATGATTACTGCTATGGTATCAGCTCTTTCAGAAAGAAAAGCTAGATATAATATTGCTATGACAGGGGAAGTTACCCTTACAGGAAGAGTTTTACCTATAGGAGGACTGAAGGAAAAAACTCTAGCAGCCTTTAGAGCTGGTGTAGATACGGTAATCATCCCAAAGGAAAATGAAAAAGATATCGATAAAATACCTAAAAGTATTAAGTCTAAATTAAATTTTATAGCTGCCTCTAATATAGATGAAGTTATTTCCAATGCGTTAGTAGGTGAAAAAGAATGATAATTAAGCAATCGGAGTTTATTACTTCTGCTGTTAGAAGAGAACAATATCCTGAAGATAATAGAATAGAGATAGCCTTTGTAGGAAGGTCAAACGTTGGTAAGTCTTCAATAATAAATGCTATAACCAACAGGAGACATTTAGCTAAGGTGAGCTCTACTCCAGGGAAGACAAGGTTAATTAATTTTTTCCTTATTAACAATGATTTTTATCTAGTAGATTTACCTGGCTATGGTTATGCTAAGGTATCTAAGAAGGAAAAAGCAGGCTGGGGAACTATTATTGAAAATTACTTAAATGGTCGTAAAGAGCTGAAGAGAGTTATCTTGTTGGTAGATTGTAGGCATAAGCCTACCCAAGATGATATTACTATGTATGAATGGATTCAGCATTACGGTTATGAAACAATTGTTGTAGCTACAAAGAGCGATAAGTTATCCAAGAATGATCTGAAAAAGAGTGAAAAGATTATTAAGGATACTTTAAGTATCAAAGAGGGAACTAAGCTGTTTTTCTTTTCCTCATTGAAGAAGGATAATAAAGAAGAATTATTGGAAACATTATTTGGTGATTTAAATAAAAGTACAGACGATCTACAGCAAGAATAGGTACAGCAAGAATAGGATAGAAGGTAAAGTCATTAGTGACTTTACCTTTATTTTTTTGCTTTTTCAGTGATCTAAGAGCAAAGAATTTCAGTGTCAAATAATCAAGGAAGGAATAGTATATAATATAAAACCTCAAGATAAGCATAAACCTGAGGAAGGAGGAAGTAAAGTGGATATCAACAAACTATTAGGTGAACTGACCAGCAGCTATGGTGATGGTGAGAAGGGCGGATTTTCTGGAGGACTTCTAAGCGGCCTGGGAGGGCATGGAGGTAATAGTGGTTTATTCTTAATCATTATTCTTATTCTTCTCTTCTGTGGTAGCGGAAATAATTCAGGCTCCAATCAATGCTGTAATCCATGCTGTAATCCATGCAGAAGAAGAAGGAGAAGAAGAAGTCATCGTAGACACCGCAGACATCGCAAAGATAGAGACTGCTGCTGCGATCCATGCTGTGATCCATGTTGTGATGATTTTGATGATGACGATGATTGCTGCTGTGATCCATGCTGTGATCCATGCTGTAACTCCGGTGGTAACTTCGGTTCCTTTGGATTCGGAAGTGGATTTGGATGTGGCAATGGATTTGGCGGAGGATGTAGCTGGATTATAATCCTCATAATAATCTTCTTGCTCTTCAACAAAAATGACCGTTGTTTTCCGAAAGACGGAGGCCATGGAGTTGTAAACTTTGAAGATGAAGACTAATTCAAGCGGAATAAACCAAGGGACAGAAAGGGGGAAATAATATGTTTGGAAATTCTTGCGGTAACAATTTTGATGTTTGCACCATACTACCATTTTTGATTATACTTTCAAAATCAAAAATATTGAAGGATGATAATACCTTTATCCTGTTACTATTATTCTGGTTATGTGGAGGCGTTAATGCAATACCAAAGGATAGATGCGGTCCAAGAATAACTAGAAGATGTGGATGCAAATGCAGATGCAGATGCAGATAAACCATAAATAATAAATCTTGATTAACCGGTAAAAGGATGTGAAAATATGGGGTTTTGCAGAAATTTTGATGTGTGCACAATTCTTCCGTTATTAATCATCCTGAGTAAATCAGGGATATTAAAGGATGATAATGTGTTTATACTAATTCTTTTATTCTGGCTATGTGGGGGAGTAAATGCTTGCCCTAGAAGAAGCTGCTGTGGTGGCTGGTAGCATAGTAGAATAGAAATTTTGGAGGGCTTACAGCCCTCCAATAAAAAAATAAAATAATACATAGAAATAGCTAGGAGGAGTATTGTATGTCAAAGCACAAGGGAAGAAAAGAAGAATCAAGGCCTTCCCAGGGTATGGATCCAAACCAGCTTATGAGTATGCTTGGAAATGTAGATTTAAATCAGCTTTCTTCCGTACTAGGATCTTTAGGTAATGATGGTTTTAATATCAATAATGTAAATACTGGAGGAAATAAGAAAAATAGTAGAGAAGGACAGGAAGGCAGAGTGAATGATAGAGATAGTACTGTTCAGATGCTCCGATCCTTAAGAGGACTTGTATCACCTCAGAAGGTTAAAATTATTGATAAAATTATAGAAATGTATTTAGATGGAGAATTTGACGATTAAAAGGTGCCTGAGGCACCTTTTAATCTATCAAATCCGAGGAGTTTCGTTCTACTATCATCGTACACTTTCCATCGAGCCATCCACCTTCTTTAATAACGACATTTTTAACAGTTATATCTCCCTTCACTTTACCGTTTGACTCAATAATAAGAGTGTTTTCGCAGATTACATTTCCTTCAATAAAACCGTTAACCGTAGCGTTTAGACAGCTGACATTTCCCTTTATCTTAGATGTGATTCCTATAATAATATCCTGCTGCCAGAGGATATCTCCATCTATTATGCCATCGATTCTTATTAAACCTTGGCCTTTAATAGAACCAGTAATAATTGATTTTTCCCCTAATAATGTTTCTATACGTTCTCCTTTTATTTCTTTATCAAACATAAATACCTCCCATAATTTTATGTATAAAAGATTTAATAAAGGTAATAATATTAATGTAAAAGGAGCTAAGCTCCTTAGCTATTTACAATAGCTACAAAACCCCCATCCCCCTTAGGGTCGCTTATGCGACCCTTTATTTTATATAGTATTTATATTCTGGACATTATAAAAAAATAATAAATAAATCAAAATAAAAATGCCTAAAGCTTAGCTTTAGGCATTTTTAAAAGAGGTAAGTATTCGATTTTATACTATCAGTTCTTGTTTTTTACATTCTGGGCAGATTCCATAAAAATAAATTTTATTAGATAAAATATCGTATCCAGAGTTGTTTTTTGCTGTTTCATTAAGATCTGCAAAGCAAATACCGTGTAAGTCCTCAACCTTACCGCAGTGCATACATTGTATGTGGCTGTGAGAGGAGGAGTTAGCATCATATCTAAAATTACCTTCACCTACATTAATTTCATTAACTAGTCCAACCTCTACTAAAGTCTTAAGAGCCTTGTATACAGTTGCTAGGCTCATTGTTGGGTATTCTGGCTGTAAGGCCTTATAAATAGACTCTGCAGAAGGATGTTCACATGTAGTCTGAAGATACTTATATACTGCTATTCTTTGAGGAGTAAGCTTGAGCTTCTTTTCTCTAAAAATACTAGTAATCGTATCCATTAGCACCATCCCTATTATTTAGTTAATCATATTATATAATAAAAGTTATCAACTGTCAAAAGTTTTTGTCTATATTCAATAAAAAAATAACTAAAAGATTAAATATTTATTAAATATTTAACAAAGAAAGATAAAGCAATAGGAGTTGTTATGAAACTTCTTATTTATAATTTGTTTTTATTATATTGTTTGAACAATCTTCTTTGAATATACCCAATTAAAAGGGTGAGGGAATAATCATATATTAGATATAGAAACTGAAGTAATATCACTAAAGGTATAAAGGGTATATCTATTGATATGTTGATTAATATTAGCTCCTTGCTAAACATATAAAGTATTGCTGTAGCTGCATTAAAATACAAAAGCTTTAGAATAACTTCTGTAATGGGTCTCTTAATTCTTTCTATCAGAAACTTTATAATTCCATAGGGGCCAAATATAAATATATATAATATAGAAATGCTATTTAACCCTAGAATAAAGGATAGAAGGGAACTGGCAACGTATATAATAGTCCCTTGAGTAATATTAAGAGAAAGAATACCCATAGGTACAAAGACCGAGGATATAACTAGAAATGTCAGTTTGTTTGTTGGAATAAATCTTGCAAGATATAAAGTTAGAAGGGTTAAAGCCACTAACATTCCACCCTTTGCAGCGTTTATACTTTGTTTCAATGAGATCACCTCTTATTATTTATAAAATATGTATCATATACTGTATTAACAGCAAGAGATAAGATCTCCACCCATGCATTCACATAAACAATCTAGGCATATTAGGTTCATGCAGCAGTCTAAGCTATCATTATTTCCTCTTGTGCCATAATACTGCTGCCTATAGCCATTATTTCTATTTTTCAGATAGTTAAAGGCACGAGCATATTCAAGATTATTGGGATTTAGTGAGCAGGCATTTTGAAGGTAATTGTATGCAGAATCGTAGAAGCCCTTATTCATCTGAACCATCCCCATTAAATAGTTCCACTCCGCATCTTTTGTATAGATTCTATTTAGCTTTTCTTCAGCATAATCATATCTACCTGACTGGATATCATTCCTTATATCTTGATAATTAGAGCTATAGGAGGTGTTTGAGTGATAATTATTGGGGCTACCCTTCATTAGACTATCATAAGCTTCGTTTATTTCTCTCATCTTTTCTTCTGCTAAGTCCTTGAGAGGATTGTTGCCGAATTGATCGGGATGATATTTTTTAGCCAATTCTCTATAGGCTGATTTAATTTCTTCCTTAGATGCATTTTCCTTTACACCTAGTATTTCATATGGATTTGACATTTTTTCACCTCTATTTACTGTTGTACTTTTTTTCTATAAGATTTAATCTATCCATAAGTCCTAGCTTTAAGATATTTTCAATTATATCGTTGTTCTTAAGTATTCTTAGCCTCTTATAATTATCAATAACTCCATTGGCGCAAGTAAGAATATTAAATTCTATTCTATCCTTTATAGAGATATAAAACTCTTCAAAGGGCAATGAATCCTTGTTAAAAATTGCAGAGAGGGGATTGAATTTATTTTTTTCCATATCTACCTTCAAATCATCTAAGGCATCCATTAGATAAATCCATTTACCTAGGTTATAGCCTAGATTGTACAGCGACTGAATGTCTAAGGTCTCTTCATCTTTATAAAATGCAGAGATAACTTCCGCAGTAAGTCGTGAAAAAGGTTCTGAAATCTCATCTAGTGATGCATTGTTAAGCTCTTTTTCATAGAGAGAGAGGTCGCTTAACCTCTTTTTTAATATATTGTCAAGGTCTTTGTACTTTTTAGAAAAGTTATCTTTATAGCCTTTAAAAATATACTTATACAGATGATCTTTAATAGTTTTATCATCTTCAGCATCGTCACAAATCTTGTAGTAGGTAAGTGCAACGTTTAGATATGCTGAATAGATTAATGCTTTGTTATCTTTGATAATCATTCTCTTTTTCAAAGGATGTATCAGACAAGTATCTAGGTAGAAATCTCCAGGTGTTTCATTCAATCCGTCTAATAATATAGCTACAAAGGTCATATCATAGTTTAGAGATAACCTAGGGATGTTTCCAAAATTATTCTTAATGCTTCTGCAAAGGCCGCAATAATAAGCTTTAAAAATTTCATAGTCTTTAATCTTTAGTTCAGGTTTATAGGGTAATACATAGCCAAACATATTAGCCTCCTTTTGTAAGCATAATATGATTATAACATAAATGTTGATAGATTATATACAATATATTTACTATTGTTGGCTTGGATACAACTGTACAATTAGTTAAATTTAGGGTATTATAATGTTAATCATATAAAACATAGGAGGGAGAAGAATGAGTAAATATAAGGTTGGAGATGAGCTTATTATAATCAGTAATCCCGATGAAGAGACAGAAAAGATTAGAAGCTATACAGGGCTAAGTGTAGAAGAAGATTATGCAAAAATTTCTTGGGCCATAAAGATTCTAGATGTTAAGTATGATAAGCCTAATGTTGAGCTTACTTATAGGAATATGTATGGAGAAAAAACAAAGGTATTTGCTGTTTGTACCGATGTAGAGAACTTTGATACTGAAAAGGTTTTAGAAAAGGCGTTATTAAAAGCTTTTCAGAATGAAATAATCAATATTTCTGTAGAAAAAAATACAAGAAAGCTGTAAGAGGGTTTATTTTCTGTATATTTTAAATTATAATTATTTTATGGTAATAAGGGTATATTGTTAGTGGAGGAGAAGTTATGAGTTTATGTCCTTTTTGGTCTAATGCTAAAGAAAAGGTTAATTGTTTTAACGACTGTGTATTTAGTTCAACAGAAGAAGAAAGCTGTCCTTTCAAGCTTTATTTAGATAATAGCGGAACAGTTATTAAGGATATTTATGATTACAGCTTCCAGGAGGAAGGGTTTGTATTATCTGAAAGCTGGTAATAAGTAAAAGGTGCCGGAGCTCCGGCACCTTTTACTTATTTTTTAAACTGATGTGAATAGCTGTGGAGTAATTTTTGTTTCATGTTCCATAGCTTTTGTGATAAATCTACATAGAAGGTATGAGGATTTTCAAATCTTAAAACCTCAGCCCATAGCTTTTTAGTTTCCTTTTGTGCATATTCTCTAATATCCATTACTGAAGGAGATTTATAGACTACCTTACCCTTATCAAAAATTTGAACTAATAGTTCCTTGACATGATAATTGGTTAGAGTTTTTCTCTTCCAGGTGTATATTGGATCGAAAATCTCTAGAGGCTTGCTTTCATCAATTATTTCTCCTCGAAGGGATATAACGTCTGCTAGTGCCTTATCTGTATCCTTGTCAAAAATTCTATATATTGTTTTAAACCCTGGATTAGTAATCTTTTCTTGATTTTCACTGATTTTTATTTTGGGAATTATTACTTCATTTTCTTCTATTGCTACTAGCTTGTATACACCACCAAATACTGGCTCTGATTTAGCTGTTATTAATCTTTCTCCAACACCGAAGCTATCTACTGCTGCTCCTTGAGCTATGACATCGGAGATTATATGCTCATCTAATGAGTTGGAGATTATTATTTTACATTCCTTATAGCCAGCTTCATCTAATATTTTTCTACATTCCTTAGAGAGGTAGGTTATGTCTCCGGAATCAATTCTAACTCCTGCAGGCTGTATACCAAGAGGCTTAAGCACTTCATCGAAGACCTTTATGGCATTTAATATACCTGATTTGAGAACGTTATATGTGTCAATGAGTAAAACGCAATTATGAGGATAGATTTCTGCCCAAGCTTTAAAAGCGTCATATTCAGTATCGTATAATTGAACCCAGCTATGAGCCATGGTTCCTACAGCTGGAACGTTGAACATTTTATCAGCTATAGTACAGGCTGTTGAGGAGCAACCTCCGATTACCGCAGCACGAGCGCCATATATTGCACCGTCATATCCTTGAGCGCGTCTAGAGCCAAATTCCATTACAGGCCTGCCCTGAGCAGCTCTGCATATTCTATTAGCCTTAGTTGCTATAAGAGTTTGATGATTGATTGTAAGCAGTATCATTGTTTCTATAAATTGAGCTTCAATAACTGGTCCTCTAACGGAAACTAAAGGTTCATTAGGAAAAACAGGGTTTCCTTCAGGGATGGCCCAAACATCACAGGAAAATTCGAAGTTTTTTAAGTAATCAAGAAATTCTTCAGAGAACTGTTTTTTTCCTCGAAGATACTCTATGTCTTCTTCTGTAAATTTAAGGTGGCTAAGATAATCAATGAGCTGATCAACACCAGACATGATGCAGTACCCACCACCATCAGGAACACGTCTAAAATACATATCAAAGTAAGCTATTTTATCACCGACGCCGGACTTTAAATATCCATTTCCCATTGTTAATTCATAAAAATCCATTAACATTGTTAGATTTCTTTCGTTTTTTACATCAAAGTTTGTATCCTTCATGTTTCTTCTCCTCTATACAAAATAGCATAATAACATTGTAACTTATGGCTAAACTTATTACAATAGTACATAGTTTCGCTAATTTTATTTAAATTCTAATCATCTGAATAGAGTAAATATATAAGTCTAGTATGCTTGCTTTTATATTATGCAAATTATTAGATATTATAATAGGAATTAAAGTTTTGAGGAAGGGTAAGAATTAAGAGTGAGAGAGAATAGATAATAGAGAATAGAGAATAGAGAATAGAGAATAGAGAAGAGCTAAGAAGTAAAAGGTAAGAAGTAAGAGTTTAAGAGAATAGAGAAGAGAGAATAGAGCAAAGAGAAGAGAGCAAAGAGAAGGGCTAAGAGTTTAAGAGAGAGCTAAGAAGTAAAAACTAAGAAGTAAGAGTTTGAGAGAGAACTAAGAGGTATAAGGTAAGAGCTAAGAGTTTAGAAGATAAAAGAGATGAAAGAGCAGAGTGGGGCTAAGGAGGAAGGACTGAGCATATAGGTGGATTTTGAAGGGAGTGATTTAGTATGGTAGATATAGGTGTTCCAAGGGAAGGCTATACCCATGGAGGGATTTTTCATGCGGATGATGTTTTTTCTACGGCATTGCTTAGGTATATAAATCCTGATATAAATATAACTAGAGGTTTTGAGCCTCCAAAGGATCCTGAGATCGTTGTTTATGATATTGGATTAGGTGAATTTGATCATCATCAAAAGGATAATGAAGAAAGAGCTAATGGCGTTCCATATGCAGCCTTTGGCAAGCTGTGGAGAAGATATGGAGGGCTTGTTTTTGATAGTGAAGAGCTTATAGAAAGATTTGATAGAGACATTGTTCAGCCTATTGATTATTCTGATAATACAGGGGAAAGAAATATGCTATCCTTGGCTATTGCTTCCTTTAATCCTAATTGGAATAGTGATGAGGAAGCTGACGAAGCCTTCTTTAGGGCAGTGGATTTTGCTTATGAAATTTTAAATAACGAATTTAAAAGGTATAGAGGTTTTGAAGCAGCTAAGTCCATTGCACAGGAGGCCTTTGAAAAATCTGATGGTCTTGTGGTGGAGCTAGATAAGTTCGTTCCCTGGCAAGAGGCATTAGTTCCTACTACTGCATTATTTGTCATATATCCTTCTCAGAGAGGTGGATACAATATTCAGATTGTACCTAAGATTGAAAGAGCTTCCTTTCCAAAGAGATGGCTAGGAGCCGAGGAAGATGAGTTATCCTCTGAGGTACCTGGGATGACCTTCTGTCATAAGGGGAATTTTATAGCCTCCGCTGAAAATATCGAAGCAGCTAGAGAAGTAGCTAAAATTTCTGTAGATGAGTATAAAAAAGAAAAAGAAAAGGAAAAGGATAGAGCTCCTTATATATTGCGATATATAATTTCTGGAAATGATAGATTGATTAAGGATTACATTAAAAGAATATCTAAAGAAGAGCTGCTAGAGGTGAGAGACTATATAAGGGAGCTTAAATACCATGACAATCATTGGGACATAAAAGAAGCTCTTGAAGCCCTTCTTTATAATATTGATATATATATCGATGGTGATGCAGCTGATAATAAAGAAATAAGGGATATAGAGAAGGAAAAATAGTACTCTAGCCTTAATAATAGAAATTAATCAAGGAGAGAAGAATGAAGTTTACACCAGATGAGTATCAAAATGCAGCGATTAATACAAGAGCTGAGAAGGCGTTAGTTGTAGCTGCCCCTGGTTCCGGGAAGACAACTGTTATAGTTAATAGAGTCCTCCACTTGATGAGGGATAGAAAAGTACAGAGCGGTAATATAATTGTTATTACCTTTACCAGGGCGGCTGCTAAAAATATGAAGGATAGGTTTCAAAGCTTGTGGGGAAGTGATAATATTCCCTTTTTTGGCACCTTTCATGGTTTGTGCTATAAGCTTATAAATCGTCATTTAGGGAAAATTGATATAATATCTTATAATACAGCCTATACTCTTTTAAATAATGCTTTAGCTTCTTATATGGACGAAGTGGGAGAGGATAAGGTAAAAGAGGTATTGAACAACATATCAAGAATGAAAACCTCTTTAGATAAGGAAGGAGATTTTAAGCCAAGTTTAGATAGGGATGTTTTTAATCATTGCTTTGAGGCTTACGAGAACTATAAAAAGGCTCATAGGCTTTGGGATTTTGATGATATGCAGATAGAAGTACACAGGTTATTGCAAAAGGATAATAACTTGTTGGAATCTTATAGAGGATTATTTAAGTATATATTAGTCGATGAGTTTCAAGATTGTGATGATCTTCAAATTAAATTACTCCAGCTTCTTTCTGCAAAGGGAAGCATATTTGCAGTAGGAGATGAGGACCAGAGTATTTATACCTTTAGAGGATCCAATCCTGGCTGCATGGTTAATTTTAGCGAAATGTTTCCAGGAGCCGAAAAGCTTTATTTAAATTATAATTATAGAAGTGTTTGGAATATAATAGATGGAGCCAAGCGATTAATAGCCAATAATAGAGAGAGAAATCAAAAGGATATTAAGGCTTATAGAAAGAAAGAGGGCAATATAAGGGTTAAGTATGTTTTAAATGAGGCTGCCGAAGGTGAAGATATTTCTCTAACTATAAAAAATTTCATAAAGGTAGAAAATGACTATAGTAAAAATGCTGTGCTTTTTAGAACTAATCAGGAAGCAAGGGCTATAATAGATTCCTTTATTCGAAGTAAAATCCCCTTTGTATTATTAGATAAGGAATATAACTTTTTTGAACATTTTATTTGTAGAGATATTATTTCATATTTAAAGTTAAGCATTGACACTAAAGACAGGGAGAGCTTTATAAGAATTATTAATAAACCCTTCAGATATATAAGCAAAACAGCAATCATGGAGGTTAGAAGTCACCAGTATGTACAGGATGCCTTTGAGATATTAAAGGGATATAAAGATATCCCAGTATTTCAGCTTAAAAACATAGATACTTTAAAAAAGCAGGTAAGTGCTTTAAATAAAGGGAGTCTTAGAAGTGCTATAAATTCAGTTCTTCAGGATTTAGGGTATATGGATTATTTAAGAGAGCTAAGCAGTAAAAATAAGGTGCCCTTTGAGGATTATGAATATATAGTAGAAGAATTTATACAGGCCTCGGAGGAGTATAAAACCATCATAACCTTTTTAGCTCATATAGAGGAGTATTCAAGAGAAATTAAGGAGAATGCTGAAAGAAATAAGGATAAGGGTGTTGTACTTAGTACTATCCATGGCGTAAAAGGGATGGAGTTTCATAGAGTATTTATAATTAATTGCTGCGAAGAAATAATACCACATAAAAATAGTATTGATGATAATATAGAAGAAGAACGAAGGTTATTCTATGTAGGAGTTACTAGAGCCATAGATGAACTTTATTTATACATTCCAAAGCTTCTCCATGGAAGAGAAAAGAGTGTCTCAAGATTTATAAAAGAAAGTGCTTTTACTGCAGATAATCAAGGAGAGGAACTTTTTAAAAAGGGGGATAGGGTTCATCATAAAACCTTTCAGGATGGAGTAGTGAACAGAGCTGACAGCCATACTATCGAAATAGTTTTTGCTGGTGATGTGAAAAGAACCTTTGATTTACATATACTTATTACTCATGGTCTTTTGAGAAAGCTATAGTCTAGTAAAGGGCAAGGGTATAGTATACAAGCACTATTTATGATTTAGAAATATGCTAGATTAAATTATATTAATCTCACCTAAAGTTTTTAGCTTCAGGTGAGATTATTTTTTAGATAAATATAAAATATATTTATTAATAGCAGGATTAAACATATAATAAATATACTGATTATAATGGATGTAATAGGTAATTCTTGTTGTATAGAAATCACAAGAAGATAGCGAGGAAAGAAGTAAAGAATGATCCTGTTATAAAAAAAGAAATTTTGGGGTGTTGCTATTGAGTGGAATAATAGTTTGGTTTTTAGCGGGTATATTTTTACTAATAACAATTTTGCTGCTTTCCGGCAAGGGAGCTTTTTTAATAGCAGGGTATAATACTGCTAGTAAGAAGGAGAAAATGCAGTATAATGAAAAGAAGCTATGCAGGGTTATGGGTAGTGGTATGGGAGTTATTACTATTTTTATGGTGGTTTTAGCATCCTTTGGAGAAAACCCACCAGACTGGCTGCTAGCCAGCTTTCCAGCGGTTATTATATTGGTTGTGGTTGTTATGTTAATTCTCTGTAATACAATTTGTAAGGTAAAGGATTTTGTAACTGAAGAAGAGATTGAGGGGATAGAGAAAACTGAGAAAGAAAAAAGACATGAGTCTATAATAAAAATTTCATCTATTATAGTTTCAATGATGTTTTGTGTAATTCTTGGAATTATTTTATTAACAGGAGAAGTGAAGGTTACTTTAGAGGATAAGGAAATAGAAATTCAGGGGTCCTTTTGGATCGATTATCAAGTACCTCTGGATAGTATTAATACAATTTCCTTCAGAGAAGATCTTCTAATAGGTAAACGTACAGGTGGCTTTGGAAGCTTAAAGCTTAATCAAGGTAATTTTAGGAATGATGAATTTGGAGCTTATACCTTATATGCCTACACAAAGTGTGATAGCTTTGTTGTTTTGGATACTGATGATAGAATGGTTGTAATAAATGCCGAGACACATGAAGAAACCAAAGAGCTTTATAATAATTTGAAAGAGGCATTGAGTAAATAAAATAGAAATCAATAGATTTATCTATAATGATATTAATATAATACCATTTTATTTTATAGATAATATAAAAATAATTATAACTAACCTTCATCAAAATTAGGTTTTTAACCTAGAAGATGAAGGTATTTTTTTATAAGAAAAATAGCGATATTGTATCCAACCCTTAAGAATGCTAATATTAAGTATATACGTATTTTTATATTAACTGAGAAAATAAATATACATTATTTAATGTATATTTATAGAATGAATTAGAGTTTCAATATATGTGCAGATTTGTATAAATTGATTTTGTATGACAAATTGATATGAGGGATTATTATGGTGGATAATAAGAGTTATGTATTTTCATTAGATATTGGAACCAGAGTTGTAAAAGGGTTATATGGCTATTATGAAGATAATAAGCTGAAGATAATTTGTGAAGAAGCTCTTCCTCAGCTAGAAAGGGCCATGAAGGATGGACAGATTCAGGACATTGAAAAGGTAGCACAGGTGGTAAGAGGATTAAAAGAAAGTATTGAAGCAAAGCTTGGAGAAAAATTATGTGAGGTAGTGATTGCCGCAGCAGGAAGATCTCTAAAAACAGTAATTTCAAAGGCTAAAATTGAATTTCTAGAAGAAACCACCATTGATAAGGATATCATTAGGACTCTGGAGCTTCAAGGAGTAGCCCTAGGAGAGGAAAAGGTAATAGAAGAAGGGGATAGGCTTTTCTGTGTAGGCTACAAGCCAATAAGCTATTATCTTAATGGTTACCTTATAGGAAATTTATATGGACAGGTTGCCAAGGTTATTGAAGTGGATATGATTTCTACCTTTCTTCCTAGATCTGTGGTGGATAGCCTTTATAAGGTTATGGAGCTTGTGGGGTTAAAGGTAGTTAATCTTACCTTAGAGCCAATTGCAGCCATGGAAGCAGTAATACCTGAAAAGTTAAGATTATTAAATATTGCCTTGATAGATATTGGTGCTGGAACCTCTGATATAGCTATTTGCAGCAATAATACTGTCCAAGCCTACGGAATGGTTCCTATTGCTGGAGATGAAATAACAGAAGCTATTGCAAAGGAATTAATGGTTGATTTTCTTACTGCTGAGGAGATAAAAACTCAGTGCAACGATAAAGAAGAATTACTTTATAAGGATATATTTGGCTTTGAAAATAATATTACTTCCCAAGAGTTGATTAAAAAAATTGAGCCATCAATAAATAATTTAGTTAGTGAGCTTAGAGAGAAAGTAATATTTCTAAACGGAGGGGTATCACCATCTGCAGTGTTTTTAGTGGGAGGGGGAGCTCATACACCGCAAATTGAGAGTAAGCTAGCAAAAGAGCTGGATATAGCTATGCAAAGAGTTGGCATAAGAGATAGAAAAAATATAGAGCTCCTAGAGAATAATAAGGATACTTTAGGAAGCTCAGGAGTTACAGTAGTAGGGATTGCTTTGGAAGCAGCAAAAAATATAGCCAATAACTTTGTTAAGGTATATTTAAATGATGAGCCTATTACTATCTTCCATAAGAAAAATATCCAGGTAAGAGATGCTTTTATTAGCGGAGGTATAGATCCTCAGAAGCTGCTATTTAAAAATGGAAGAAATTTATATTTTCAGGTTAATGGTATTCATAAGGTAGTCTTTGGAACCTTAGGAGAACCGGGAAGGATTATAGTAAATGGTGAGACTGCAGCCCTGGACACTGAGATTAAAAATGAAGATAAAATAAGCTTTTTACCAGCTAGAGATGGGATAAGTGCAGAATCAAGGATTATTGATATTTTAGAAGGCTTTGATAGTAAAAGAATTATATTCCTTGGAGAAGAGGTTTATTTAATTCCAGAGATTAAGGTAAATGGTGTTAATAGGGATATTGACTATTTAATAAAAGATGGAGACACAATCAACATAATTACAATTGAAACCTTAGAGGCTTTGTGTAATAATAAAAGCTATTATAATGAGGTTTTTGTTAATGGTAAGAAGGAAAGCAAAGATTACATAATAAATGATGGGGATATAATAACCTCTATAGAGGATATTGCTTATAATAATGTTAGGGATAATAACAGCCTTGAAAAACTTACAAAAGGCTTTATTGTGAAGGTTAACGGTGAGGAGGTTATCTTATCAGGAAAAGATAACTATATATTTGTAGATATTTTTGATTTTTATACCTTTGATTTATCCTCCCCTAAGGGAATTATAGCCTTAGAGTTAAATGGTTCACCTGCAGAGTATTTTGCTTCTCTTAAGGAAGGAGATAATTTATCAATATATTGGAAAGAATAAAGGAGAGAGAGATGATAGATTTTTATAATGAGGCAAGGAAGCTCCAGGAAGAATTAATTGCTATTAGAAGAGATTTACACATGCACCCAGAGCTTGGCTTTGAAGAGTACAGAACCTCTGGAATTATTAAGGCTTTTCTTAAAAAAGAAGGTATACCTTATGAGGAGGTTTCAGGAACGGGAGTATGTGGTATTATTAAAGGAGCTAAAGAGGGAAAGACTGTAGCCTTAAGAGCAGATATAGATGCCCTTCCATTACTAGATAAAAAAGGATTGGAATATAGCTCACAGGTAGAAGGTAAAATGCATGCTTGTGGTCATGATGCTCATACCACAATTCTTTTGGGAGCTGCTAGAATAATAAATAACCATAGGGATAAGCTGCCTGGTAATGTGAAGCTTTTCTTTGAACCGGCAGAGGAAACTGTTGGAGGAGCAAGGTTTATGATTAAGGAAGGTGTACTAGAGAATCCAGAGGTTCATGGGGTCTTTGGTCTCCATGTTTCTGAGGATGTTCCCTTTGGTTATATTTCAATAAAAAAAGGAATAGTAAATGCTGCTTCTAACCCTTTTACTTTAAAGCTTATAGGAAAAGGTGGACATGGAGCTCATCCTGAGGCTACTATAGATCCAATAGTAGCTGCTAGCCATTTAGTAGTGGCACTCCAGACTATAGTAAGCAGAGAGATTTCTCCTTTATATCCTGCAGTGGTTACTGTTGGAAGCTTTGTGGCGGGAACAGCCCAGAATATAATTCCTGAAGAGGTAGTACTTAAGGGGATTATGAGAACCTTAACCTCGGACCATAGAGCATATGTTAAGGATAGGTTTAAGGAGATATTAGAAGGTATATGTAAAAGCTTTAGATTGACCTATGAATTGGATATAGAAGAAAGCTATCCTTGCCTTCATAATAATGACACCATGGTGGATTTAGCCTTTAATACAGCTAAAGAAATTCTTGGAGAAGAGAGAATATTAAAACAGGAGTTTCCCAGTATGGGAGTTGAAAGCTTTGCATATTTTTCAGAGCAGAAGCCATCAGCCTTTTATTTCTTAGGTACTGGAAATAAAGAAAAGGGAACGGATAAACCAGCCCATGGCTGTTATTTTGATATCGATGAGGAAGCCTTAGCAATAGGAGCTGCTCTACAGGCAGCAAATGCATTCAACTTCTTAAAGGAAAACTAAAGAAAATAGAATAGGAGATTAATATGAAGATAGAAATAGGTTCTAATGAAGCAGGTCAAAGATTGGATAAGTTTTTAAGAAAGCTCTTAAAGGATGTACCTCTTAGTGCCATATATAAAACCCTTAGAAAAGGTGATGTGAAAATAAATGGCAGTAAGAAGAAAGAAAAGTATGTGCTTGAATTAGGAGATGTAGTAGAAATAAGAGATATAACCACCACTGCTTCTAATAAGAAAAAGGTTGTAAACTTTCAAAAGGTTGATCCTAGCCATCTTAAAATAATATTTGAGGATGAAAACCTACTTATATTAGAAAAGTGGCCTAATGTATTGGTTCATGGTGATAAAAAAGGAGAAATTACTCTTACAGATTTTGCTCTAAGCTATCTTAATGATAAGGGTGATTATCTTCCTGAGCAGGAGGTAACCTTTACCCCTGCTCCCTGCAACAGGTTAGATAGAAATACTTCAGGCATGGTGCTTTTTGGAAAGAATTTTGAAGCTCTAAAGCAGCTTAATGAGATGATTAGAGAGAGAAAAATTAAAAAATATTACATGGCTCTGGTTAAAGGGAAGATGCAGTCTGGAACCTACGAAGCTTTCATAATGAAGGATAGTGAGAACAACATATCTAAAATATATGATGAGGAGGTTCCAATGAGCAAGAAAATAGCCATGGAGGTTAAGCTTATTCAGACCGATGCCTTATATTCACTGATAGAAATAGATTTAATAACCGGTAGGAGTCATCAGCTTAGAGCCCATCTTGCTCATTTAGGTTACCCTATTATAGGAGACCAAAAATATGGTGAAAGAAAAGTAAATGAATTCTTTATTAATAAGTATGGATTAAATTATCAATTTCTATATGCTTACAAATTAATTTTTAGAAATTGCACGGAGAAGTTTCAGTATATGGAAAATAAAACCGTTGCTGAGGCCCTTCCACCGATTTTTAAGAAAATAAAGAAGGATGTTTTCAGAGTAGTTATTAGATAGGAGTTTAGTATGAAAGAACAATCTTCCACTAAAGCGGTACTTATATTATCCATATCAGGGATATTGGTTAAGCTATTGTCTTTAGTATATGTACCTTTATTATCAGGGATTATAGGCTCTCAAGGCTTTGGTATTTATAATAGTACATATCAGGTATTTACCTGGCTTTATGCTGTTACTAATGTAGGGATGCAGCCGGCTATAGCTAAGCTAGTAGCTGAGCTTGATGAAAAAGGTAATCCCAGAGATGCTTTAAAAGCCTTTAAGATAACAAGAGCTTTATTATTAGCAGTTGGATTTACTTCTACACTGCTTATGATAATTCTGGCAAAGCCCATTAGTGAATTAACTAATAATCCTCGTTCAGTATATTCTTTAATGATGCTGGCTCCTACCATAACAATTACTTCAGGACTAGTTTCTTATAGAGGATATTTTCAGGGTAGGAACATAATTACACCTATTGGTATATCTCAAATATTAGAACAACTGATAAATGTAGTTGTAAGCCTACTTTTTGCTTATATCCTTTTAAATTCCTTTGGTCTTGAAATGGGTGTAGCAGGAGCTACTATAGGTACCTCCTTAGGGGCACTAGTAGCAGTGGTTTATCTCATTTATATCTATCAAGTAAATAAATATTTTAAGATTCCTAGTGGTAAGCAGCTGGAACATAGAAGACACAGCACAAAGTATCTTTTAAAGAAGGTAATAATGTATGGGCTTCCAATTACTATGAGTACTGGACTTCAAAATTTTGGAGCACTCATTGATACGGCTAATGTTAGAGGGAGGCTGGAAACAGCGGGCTTTTTAATAGATAAAATTGATACTCTTTCTGGTTACCTTGGACAATATCAAACTTTATCTAATGTTCCATTAGTTTTTATTACTGCTATAGGCACTATAACTTTACCAGTTATATCAAGAGCACTTATCAATAGAGACAATGATAGGATAAAAGAATCCATATCCTTTGCTTTTAAGGTGAGCTTCATAATAACAATACCTGCTGCTGTTGGCCTTATGCTTTTAAGCAGAACTGCCTTTGGGATAATATATCCCGGAGATCCAGGGGGATATAAGCTATTGTTCTTTGGGTCATTTATTACAGTTTTAATGGGGCTTATACAGCTTCAGGCAACAATTTTGCAGAGTCTTAATAAGTTCTATCCTGTTATTGTTACACTTCTTATAGGAATTGTGGTGAAGATATTAGTAAACTATATACTCATAGTAAATCCTGATATAAATATTTATGGCGCTATTATTGGTGGCTATGCTGGTTATGGAATTACTGCGTTATTGAATATTAGAGTTTTAAGAAAGACTATAAGAAGGAAGGTCCCTTATGTATCATTGCTTAGCGGACCTTTGGCCGCCAGTGGTGTAATGGGAATCGGTGTGTATTTGACCAATAAATACATCCTATTATTAGGAGGTACAAGTCCATCCATTAAGCTCTATGGTTTGTCTATGATCCTCTCTATAATAGTAGGGGTAGCTTTTTATGCCTTCGCCTTAATTTTAATGGGCTCAGTAACTAAAGAAGAAATTAAGAGAATTTCTCCTAGATTGTATAATAAGATACCAAAAGTTATAAGAAGAAGGATGAGATGATAAAAAACCTGCATAATTGCAGGTTTTTTTTATTCTGCTTTTTTTGTAATGAATATAGAAATGATAAAGAGCATAAAACCCCAAAAGATTATAATTATGTTTTTTGTGGCGTTTAAATCATCGGATAGGCTGTTATTAAGGAATCTTAGAACATAATAAATAAATAAGGCGCATAAGGCTAAGATAATAATATTGGTAAGTGAAAACTCTAGCTCATAATATTTTTTTATCTCATATAGATTTAGACCAATAGTAATGCATGCGGATATGATCATTGTTATTCCATAACCCAGTATATTTATATTAGGAATGGCCGTAAAAATAAAAAGCAATACTAGCTCCAATAAGGACACTGCTACAGAGTTCCTCAACAGGATGTTATGCCTTCCTATACCGTTTAATATTCCGTAGGTGGTTACAGAGGTGTAAACAAAGGGAGCAGCAAGAGCTGCAAAACGAATATACTGAGCTAAATCGTTCCTTTTGAAAAGCATATGTCCAAGGTTATTTGGTATAGTAGTACAAATCATTAAGGTGCATAAGCCTAGAACAAAAGAAAGTCTTAAAACATCCTTTATCCTATTCTCTGAAGAGGAGAAATCCTTTTTGCTAACGCTTTTTGATAGATCCGGTATAAGGACAGTATTTATTGAGCCAATTATAACCATGGGAAAGAAAACTATAGCTATGGCCATAGAGCTAAATTTTCCTATCATAGAAAGAGCAATGGATTCACTAAAGCCTGCAACGATGAGCCTCCTGGGTACAATTAGGGCAGAGGTGGTGGATAGAATATTTGTAATAATTCCATTTATACACAAGGGGACAGAAATTGAAAGAACGTTATAAAGCAGCTGGGCTCTTCCTTCTACAGGGCTTGTACTATTTTTTAATGGTAGTCTGTTAAGCTTATAATATATAAATAATAGTAATAAACTGATTAATTCTCCAATGCATAAAGCACCATAGGCGACAGAAAGCTTTACCATAGTTGAGGAGCTATCAAAGAAAATAAGCAGTGTTAATAGTGCTACAATTCTGATTGCCTTTTCAAAGATATCTATTATTGAAGGTACCATAACCTTGGATATACCGTAAAAGAAACCTTTTAGAATGTTCGATAAGGTTACAAATATCATTGCAGGACAAATTATCCATAAGGCTAGGGAAGTCCTAGAGTCTTTAATTATTTCATTGGTTAAAAAACCGTTTAAGGATAATACTATTAAGGTTATGGTTATTGACCATAGTAAATTAAAAAAAGCAGTTGTTTTAACAGTTTTATATAGATTTTTTATCTCTTTTCTTTCTAGGTATATAGCGGATACTTTAGAAAGAGCAGCAACTATACCTGCTGACATGATGCAGATAAATAAATTATAAAGAGGCATAACTAGGTTATAAAGTCCCATACCCTCTGCTCCTAAGTGATGAGTAAGGGTAACGGTAAATACAAAGCCAAAGACACCGGTTAGAATATTTGATGCAGTGAGTACAGCAGTACTCTTATAGAAGCTATCACCTTTCATAAAGCTACCTCACATATTTTTATATAATTTATTACTATTCTTTTTATAGAGAGTATATTCAAAGATGTTATAAAAATATAGAAAATATAATTTACAAAATAGAAATAGACAATTTCTCTTACATGTGATATAAAAATAATTAATAACTATTATTATAAAATAATAGAATTGATAAGGAAGTGGAAAGATGGGAAGGAGAATGGAACATACCTATGGCAGAATGGTAAGAGGAGCCATGGTGGTTGTTAATCCAGTAAAGAAAATTGCCGTTAAAACCCACTGTATAGTACACAAATTTATAAATATGCAAGCGGTGCAGATTTTAAATAATGATGGATATACGGAAGCTGCGGCTTTCTATAAAAAGAATATAAAGGCTTTGAATGAAGGGGTAGTATGGGCAGATCAGGATTTTAAAAGCACCAATCATTTTTATCATATAACCAAGGAAAAAGGTTTATATGGATTTTCCAATGCTATGGTTGAAGCTTTAAAATATTACAATATGTCCTATAGTCAATTAAAAGATAATAAGGATATGAATTTAGCAATGTTTTATTTAGGTGCCTCCTGTCATCTGGTACAGGATGCCACGGTTCCTCATCATGTAAATAATAAGCTATTAAAGAAGCATAGACAATTTGAATTATGGATTATCAAGAGGCTTCTCAATGATTATTCCTTTGCAGTAGAATCTGGTGTTATAAGATATCCTGAGATAGAAGACTATATTAAAGAAAATGCTCAGGTAGCCTTTGATGCTCACGAGGAATATGATGATATATCTGAGATTGAAGAGAAATACTATAATATTTCAACAACGATTTTGACTCAAGCTCAGAGAAGTACTGCTGGCTACTTGCTTGACTATTTCGAAAAAAATATTAAGAATAGTGAACTTTATAATAATTCCTTTAATTAAAGGGATTATTTTTTTTTTGTAGAATTTATTGTAGAATGGAAGAGATTGGGAGGATTGTTTTATGGATGGCACTTCAGTTATCGATCTAAGAGAACTAATTTTTAAGGGAGAGATTTTAGAGATAGGAAGGGATGATAATTATATCATATATAATTTCCTAAAAGAGCAGGGAGAAGAAGTTTCTGTAGATATTGTAGAAAACGAAGAAGACTTTAAGGAAGAATGTAAAGGTAAGTATGATAATATAGTATTATTCTTTTTTTTAAGCTCTTTAAATAGTAAAAAAGAAAGGCTGGGGTTAATAAAGGAAATAAAAGATTATATTAAGCCATCAGGTGAACTCTATATATTTGATATTGAAAAGAAGTCTTTAAAGCCTTATAAAAATAAGATTAAAATTTTATTTTCTGAAGAAAACTATAAGGAACTACTTATTATGGAAACAAATCCTTTTCTTATTTCTGATTTGAATTCAGTAAAAGAGCTTATCAAAGAGGATTTTCACATAAAGGAAGCAAAAAGTTTAGAGGGAGTATTTATACTTCAAGGAGAAAGGAAGTAACATAAGAGATGTTAAAGGTAGCGTTAGTAGGAGTTAATTCTCAATACATTCATAGTAATTTAGCAATAAGATATTTGAAGTCATACACTAAGGATTTGGACTATCACTGCGAGCTTATGGAGTTCACTATTAATGATAGAATAGAAAATATTTTAGAAGCAATTATAGAAACAAGTCCAGATGTAATTGGATTTTCCTGCTACATCTGGAATATGGAATACATAGGAAGACTAACAGGACTAATTAAGCTTGTTATTCCAGAGGTTACTATTATATTAGGAGGCCCTGAGGTCAGCTATGATGGAGTGGAAATAATTAAGTGCTATGATGTGGACTATTTAGTGGAAGGAGAGGGAGAAGAAACCTATAGAGAGCTTATTAATGCATTGATAGAAGGTAATAAGATTCAAGGAATAAAAGGACTTTTTTATAAAGAAGGCTCCTTAGTGCATTATGAGGGAGCTCGAAGGCTCATAAATATGAATGCTTTAACCTTTCCTTATGATACCTTAGAGGATTTAGAAAATAAAATTATATATTATGAAGCTTCTAGAGGATGTCCTTTTAATTGCAGCTATTGTTTATCTTCAACAACTCATGGGGTTAGGTTTCTTGAGGGTGATAGAGTTAAAGCAGAGCTTCAATACTTTATGGACAAAGGAGTAAAGCTTGTAAAGTTTGTGGATAGAACCTTTAACGCAAGAAAAAGTTTTTCATTAGATATTTGGAAATTTCTCATTTCTCTAGAAACTAGAACTTCTTTTCACTTTGAGATTTCTGCAGATATTCTCAGCGAAGAAGAGATTATTCTTTTAAAAACTGCACCCAAAGGTAGATTTCAATTTGAAATAGGTGTTCAGACTACCAACGAAGAGGTACTAAAAAAGATAAACAGAGGTGCAAAATACAGCTTAATTGCAGAAAAGGTGATGAAGCTTAGAGAAGGGGACAATTTAAAGCTCCATCTAGATCTAATAGCCGGTTTGCCCAAGGAGGATATGGTAAGCTTTAAAAAATCCTTTAATGATGTTTATGCCTTGAGACCTGAAGCCTTTCAGTTAGGCTTTTTAAAGTTGTTAAAAGGTTCCAGTATGAGAGAAGAGGCGGAGGAAAATAAAATGATTTACTCCCCTTATGCACCTTACGAAATATTAGTATCAAAATATATTAGCTATCAGGAGCTAAGAGAGCTTAAAAGAATCGAAGAATTAGTCGATAAATATTATAATAGCGGAAAATTTTCAAATGTTATCGATTATATGACAGGGCAGTATAATACCCCTTTTGATTTCTATAAAAAGCTAGCAGAGTACTTTATTATAAAGGGTTATTTTAGAATAAGCATTGGTAAAAATGAATATTATAAAGTGCTTATTAATTTTTTTAATGACTATTGTCCTAAGGAAAGCTTTGAAGCATTTATGGAGCTATTAAGATATGATTATTTATATTTTAACAAAAAGAGAGGTATGCCTGATTTTATTGTAAAGAAGATTTCCAAGGAAGAAGAATTAGTACTTAGAGAAAAATACTCTCTAAAGGTTAAGGAGGAATATATAGAAAAGTTTAATATTGATATGGATAGATTTTTAAATAACGGAGAAATTATTGAAAAAACTAGCTATGTGGTTTTTAATATCTCTAATCCAGAAGTTACCGCTATTATAAATAATCTATAAATTTTTAAAAATTTGTATAGCTTTTTGGAGATTAAAGTAATAATATTTTGATAACAAGATGTATAAATTATTTTATAATTATTCTAAAAGTTGAAAAAAATAGCTTTTTTAAGTATAATAAACAAATATAAAGTAATTAATACCATATTAAGCATTAATTAATATTTTATTAGTAATTTATTGCAGAAAAGGTGGTGATAGGTGTTATGGCTTTAGAAGCAATTAATGAAATAAAGAAAGCTGAAAAGGAAGCGGAGGCTCTTATTAAGGAGGCGAGAGAGGAGGCTATTAGAATTTCTTCAAAAGGTAGGGAAGAAGCGGATAGCCTTTACAAGAATATTTTAGAACAGTCTAAAGACACCGCTGATGGCTATTTTAAAGCTGCTAGTGAAGAGGGTGAAAAAGAAATACAGCCTATAATTCAGGAAGGGAACAAGGCTGTGGAAGCAATTCTTAACCCTTCAAAGGAAAAGCTTGAAAAAGCTATTAAGCTAGTGATAGAGAGGATTGTGGATATTAATGGCGATAGTTAAAATGAATAAATTTACATTGCTAGCTCTTGAATCACAAAAGGATGATCTACTTAGGGAGCTTCAGCTCTTTGGAGAAACAGAATTTATTAATCTTCACGAGGTAATAAATACAGAAGCCTATGAGGAGTTAAAGGATCTAGAAAAGGATACTTTAAGTAAGGATTATGGCAAATTCCAGGAGAACCTTGCAAGAATAAAATATTCCATTGATTTTGTAAAGGAATATGCTGCTATAAAAAGTGGATTATTATCTATGTTAGAGGATAAAAGGATTGTTACTTATGAGGAATTGAAAAAATCTGTCACGATAATTCCCTGGGAAGAAACCTGGAATGCCCTTCGTAATCTGGATGGTAAGCTTAGCAATTTAGAAAATGAAAGAACAAAAATAGAAGGAGAGATTGAAGCCCTTAGACCTTGGAGGAACTTTGATGCACCCTTTTCTTCACTTAAGGAGCTTAACAATGCTTCTTATTTTATTGGTTCTTTGAACAAGCAGTATGAGGATAAGCTTCTTAATGACTTTAGTGAAAAGATTCAGGATGGGTATATTGAGGTTATAAGTAGAAATACCCAGGACGTTTTTTTATTCCTTTTAACTACTAAAGAAATGGCAGAAGCTAGTGAGGAAATATTGAAGTTTTATGGTTTTTCTCCTTTTACTTTAAATCATAATGAGAAGCCTCAGCTGCTAATTACAGAATTTAAGAGGAGAATTGAAGAAATCCATAAAGAAAGATTAGAAGCCATAGAGGAAATCGAGAGTTTTAAGGACAAGCTTTCTGATTTGGAACTGGTTTATGAATACTATAATTCTCTTCTTATGCAAAACTCTGCAGCAGATAACTTTCTTAAAACAAAGAATACCATTACTATCATGGGCTGGGTAGCAGAAGAGAAAAAGAATGATCTGGAACAGGCCTTGAATAAGGTAGCTCAAGATAGCTATTACATAACTTTTGCGGTGCCCACAGAGATGGAAGAGGATCATGTTCCAATTAAATTAAAAAATAATGGTTTTTCAGCGGCCTTTGAGGGTATCGTTGAAATGTATAGTTTACCTTTATATAAAGAGCTGGACCCAACTCCAATACTTTCAATATTTTATGTGATATTCTTTGGAATGATGCTTTCCGATGCTGGTTATGGGCTTTTAATGGTTATTGCTTCTGCAATCGCTGTTAAAATGGTGAAGGACAAGAATAAAAAAAATAGCTATAAGCTGTTTCTTTATGCAGGGGTATCCACGGTAATCTGGGGTGCCATATATGGAAGCTGGTTTGGAGATCTATTCTCAGGATATTTTGGAATTAAAATTCCCTATGCCATCGACCCACCTAACAGCATAACAGAAATCTTAATAATTTCAGTGGCCTTTGGATTTATTCACATATTTGTAGGCCTAGGAATGAAGGGCTATATGCTTATTAAGAGCGGTCATTGGAAGGATGCTATTTATGATGTTGGTACCTGGTATGCAATACTAATAGGAGCAGTCCTATTGCTCTTAGGAATAAGTACTGTTGTGGGTGGAACTTTACTTGGAGCTGGGCTTATAGGAGTTCTTCTCACTGCAGGGAGAGAATATCCTTCTATCGGAGCAAAGATTGGTTGGGGCATATATGGAGTATATGGTGTAACAAGCTACTTAGGGGATATTGTTTCTTATTCTAGATTAATGGCATTAGGCCTGGCAACGGGTTTTATAGCAAATGCGTTTAATCTAGTAATATCATTAATTCCGTCTCCTTTTAGCTATATACTGGCACCGCTTATGTTTTTGGTGTTTCATGTCTTTAACCTGCTTGTTAATGCTCTGGGCTCTTATGTACATGCAGCAAGGCTTCAGTATCTTGAATTCTTTAATAAGTTCTATGAAGGTGGAGGAAAGAAATTTACTCCCTATAAGCTTTCAGAGGAATATATAAAAATAACTAAATAATTTAGGAGGTCAAAAAAATGAACTTTTTACAATGGTTAATAGAAAATAATGGTGGATTAATAATGGCTTTACTAGGAGCTTTTTTAGCAGTTGGCCTTTCAGGTATAGGTTCTGCTAGAGGTATTGGAATAGTTGGTGAAGCTGCTGCAGGACTTATGACGGAAGAGCCAGAAAAGTTTGGTAAAACCTTCATTCTTGTAGCTCTTCCTGGAACTCAGGGTCTTTATGGTTTCGTTATAACTCTTATGATACTACTTAATGTTGGTGTTTTAGGCGGAAGCATTCCAGACTTATCTACTGGTTTTGCTTATTTTATAGCAGCTATGCCAATTGCATTAACAGGTTGGAGATCTGCGATTTTCCAGGGAAAGGTAGCGGCAGCTGGTGTTCAAATTCTTGCAAAGAAGCCAAATGATGTTATGAAGGGCGTTATTTATGCTGTTCTTGTTGAAACTTATGCATTGTTAGGCTTTGTTGCTTCTTTATTCATGGTTCTAAACATATAAGATTTGGGGTGTATACTCAATGTCAAATTTAGAAAACATAAAAAACAGGATTCTAGAGGATGCAAGAACGGCCAGTGAAGAAATCCTTAGAGCTGCCAGAGAAGAAAAGCAGCAGCTTATAGATAGTAGAGTTTCTGAAGCTAGGGAGCTAGAAAAGCAGCAGCTAGAGAGAGCTAAAAGAGAGAGCGCTACAAAGAAGGAAAGAATAATATCTAGTGCACAGCTGAAGGTTAGAAATAGAAAGCTGTCAGCAAAGCAAGAGGTTATAGATGGAGTCTTTCAAAGGGCTATCACTGTGCTAAACTCCATGGAAAAAGAGAGCTTTGAGGAATACCTAGTAAATAAAATTAAATCCCTGGATATCTCAGGGGAGGAAAACTTAATACTCAGTAAAGATTTTATATCAAAGTTTGAAGAAGAAGATGATAAGGATGCCTCTTCAAACATTTTTTTAAAAATGGTGAAGGAAAAAATAAATAATACAACCGGAACCGAAAGGTTGATTAAGAAGATTAACCATGAATTAAAAAGAGCTGGAAAGAATGGGGAAATATCTATTAACAAGGAGCCCGGCAGCTTTCAGGGTGGCTTTATACTAGAAAGAAACGGAGTTCAGATTAATAACACTTTCGAAGCTCTTGTCAACAGTATGAGAGATGAACTGGAGTACGAGATTGCAAAAATATTATTTGAATAAGGAGGGATAGCCTATGGATAAAATGATGTTTAACCAGGTAATCCCAAGGATTAGGGTCATGGAGACCAGGCTCTTAGATAGATCTAAGCTTGAAAGGATGATTGATGCAGATACTCCTTTTAATAGCCTAAAGGTATTGCAGGAAACTGAATATGCTTCATTGCTCAACAGAGTACAGAGGCCTGAAGAGTATGATACCTTGTTAAGGCAGGCTTTAAATGAAACCTATGACTCGCTTTATTCTATGATTACTAGAACAGAGCCTGTGGATTTTATGGCTTTAAAATATGATTATCATAACTTAAAGGTATTATTAAAGGCAAAACTTTCTGATAAGGATTTTTCTGATCTTCTATTCCCTATAGGTACTGTAGAGGCTGATATAATTAAGTATGCTCTGGAGAATGAAGATTATAGAGCATTAAATGATTACATGGTAAAGGCTATTGTTGCAGTTTTAGAGGACTTTGAAGAGTTAAAGGAGCCACAAAATATCGATATTATATTGGATAAATATTATTTTGAAAATCTTTTGTCTATATCTAAAAGTATAAATGAAGAGTATTTAAGTAAATACCTTCGTATCCTTATTGATTTAACAAATATAAAAATTGTGCTCAGAATAAAAGCACTTAATAAGGGTAGAGAATTCTTGAGTAAGAATCTTATTGATGGTGGCAATATTAAGATGGATAAGCTCAATATCCTTTTTGGAGAAGCCTTAGAAAACATACATAATAGGCTAGCTGCCACTAATTATGTCAATATAATAAGAGAAGGGATTGAATATTATATAAATAATAGCTCCCTGGCTCTACTGGAGAAGAATATCGAGAATTATATAATGGATTATATGAAGAGAGCAAAGACTATACCCTTTGGCATAGAGCCTATTATAGGCTACCTGTATGCTAAAGAAAATGAAATTAAACTATTAAGAATAATAATGGTTGGACAGCTGAATAACGTATCTCCAGAGGTTATAAGAGAAAGGCTGCGTGATAGCTATGTATAAGATTGGTGTAGTTGGAGATAAAAATTCTATCCTCGCCTTTAAAGCTCTAGGAATAGAGGTATTCCCTGTATATGAAGTGGAAGAAGCTAGAAAGACCATAGATAGGCTTGCACTTACTGGTTATGGAGTAATTTTCGTAACTGAACAGGTGGCAAAGGATTTAGAGGATACTATTAATAGATATAACAGACAGTTGCTTCCAGCTGTAATATTAATTCCTAGCAATCAAGGTAGTCTTAACATAGGGCTACAAAAAATAAATGACAATGTTGAAAAAGCCGTAGGTGTAAATATATTAGGAGAATAGACTTATGCTAGGAATCTTAATTGTATACTAGTTTAATTAGGAAGGAAGGTTACAATATTGAAAACCGGTAGAATAATAAAAGTTTCAGGACCTCTGGTAGTAGCAGAGTACATGGATGAAGCTAATATATATGATGTATGTAAGGTTGGAGAGCAGGGTCTTATCGGTGAAATTATTGAAATGAGAGGAGATAGAGCCTCTATTCAGGTATATGAAGAAACCTCAGGTCTAGGACCGGGGGATCCTGTTTATACCGTTGGAGAACCACTAAGCGTAGAGCTAGGGCCAGGTCTTATAGAAGGAATGTTTGATGGAATCCAGAGACCTCTAGATAAGTATTTGGAAGCTGCTAAGTCTAGCTTCTTAAAGAGGGGAGTTGTAGTACAATCCCTAGATAGAGATAAAAGATGGGAATTTAAAGCAGTACTAAAGGCTGGAGATAAGGTTAAACCAGGTTCAATAATAGGTACTGTGAAGGAAACTACTGTAATAACACAAAAAATTATGATTCCTCATGGGATCCAGGGAATTATTAAAGAGATAAGTTCTGGTAGCTTTACAGTTGAGGAAACTGTATGTACTGTTGAAACCACTGACGGAATAAAAGAAGTAACTCTAATGCAGAAGTGGCCTGTAAGAAGGGGAAGACCTTATAAGAGGAAGCTTACACCAGAAGAGGCTATGGTAACTGGTCAGAGAGTTATAGATACCTTTTTCCCTGTAGCAAAGGGTGGAGCTGCTTCAGTGCCAGGTCCCTTCGGAGCTGGTAAGACAGTGGTTCAGCATCAGATTGCCAAGTGGGGAGATACTGAGATAGTTGTATATGTAGGCTGTGGTGAAAGAGGAAATGAGATGACCGATGTTCTTAATGAGTTTCCCGAGCTTAAGGATCCTAAAACAGGGGAGTCTCTCATGAAAAGAACGGTGCTCATTGCAAATACATCTAATATGCCCGTGGCAGCTAGAGAAGCTTCTATATATACTGGAATAACCATAGCTGAGTATTTTAGAGATATGGGCTATTCTGTAGCAATAATGGCTGACTCCACTTCTAGATGGGCAGAAGCCTTGAGAGAAATGTCCGGAAGACTTGAAGAGATGCCAGGTGACGAAGGATATCCAGCTTACTTAGGTTCAAGACTTGCTGAATTCTATGAAAGGGCAGGAAAGGTTGTCTGTCTTGGGGATGATGAAAGAGAAGGAGCAGTAACTGCTATAGGAGCTGTATCACCTCCAGGAGGAGATATATCTGAACCGGTTTCTCAGGCTACCTTAAGAATAGTAAAGGTGTTCTGGGGCCTTGATGCTCAGCTTGCTTACAAAAGACATTTTCCATCTATTAACTGGCTTAATTCCTACTCCTTATATCAGAGTAGGATAGATGATTGGATGGATAAAAATCTAGCAGAGGATTGGAGCAAGCTTCGAGGACAAGCTATGACATTACTTCAGGAGGAAGCAAATCTTGATGAAATTGTTAGATTAGTAGGTATCGATGCACTGTCAGAAGGTGATAGATTAAAGCTGGAAGCAGCTAAGTCCATAAGAGAAGATTATCTTCAGCAAAATGCCTTCCATGACGTAGATACCTATAGCTCATTAAATAAACAATATAAAATGCTTAAGCTTATACTAAAGTTTTATGATGAAGGAAGAAGAGCATTAAAAACTGGAGTATATCTTGATAAGGTTCTGGCCATGGAGGTTAGAGACAGGATAGCAAGAAGCAAGTATATTGATGAGAGTAATTTAGACAGGATCGATACAATTTCTATGGAGCTTACCTCTGAAATTGATAAGCTTATCAGTGAAGGAGGGGTTATTGATGCTTAAGGAATATAAAACTGTAAAAGAAATCGTTGGACCTTTGATGATAGTAGATGGAGTTGAAGGTGTTAAATATAATGAAATTGCTGATATAGAGCTTCAAACTGGAGAGCTTAGAAGAGGTAGGGTTCTTGAAATCAATGGTTCTAGAGCCATGGTTCAGATCTTTGAAGGTTCTTCAGGAATTAATCTTAAAGGAACTAAGGCAAGATTTTTAGGAAGACCTCTAGAGCTAGGGGTGTCAGAAGATATGCTGGGAAGGGTATTTGATGGACTTGGAAACCCAAAGGATGATGGTCCTAAAATTATCCCTGAAAAAAGATTGGATATAGAGGGAGAACCTATAAATCCCGTAGCTAGAGATTATCCTTCAGAATTTATTCAGACAGGTATATCCGCTATTGATGGCTTAAATACACTGGTAAGAGGACAGAAGCTTCCTGTGTTTTCGGCTTCAGGACTTCCTCATGCAGAACTAGCTGCACAGATTGCTAGACAGGCTAGAGTTTTAAACTCTGACTCAAAATTTGCTGTGGTTTTTGCTGCCATAGGTATAACCTTTGAGGAAGCTCAATTCTTTGTAGATGACTTTACTAGAACTGGAGCTATAGACAGATCAGTATTGTTTATGAATCTTGCTAATGATCCTGCTATAGAGAGAATATCTACTCCAAGAATGGCACTTACTACAGCAGAATATTTAGCTTATGAAAAAGGAATGCATGTTCTTGTTATAATGACTGATATAACCAATTATTGTGAAGCACTTCGTGAGGTTTCTGCAGCAAGAAAAGAGGTTCCAGGAAGAAGAGGATATCCAGGATATCTATATACTGACCTGGCAACCTTGTATGAAAGAGCTGGAAGATTAAAAGGAAGTAAAGGTTCAATCACTCAAATTCCAATATTGACCATGCCTGAAGAGGATAAGACACATCCTATTCCTGACCTTACAGGATACATAACTGAGGGACAGATTATCTTATCTCGTGAGCTCTTTAAGAGAGGAATAATGCCTCCAATAGATGTATTGCCTTCCTTATCAAGGCTTAAGGACAAAGGAATCGGCAAGGGGAAGACTAGAGAAGACCATGCAGATACTATGAATCAGTTATTCTCAGCTTATGCTCAGGGAAAGCAGGCCAAAGAGCTGGCTACGATCCTTGGTGAATCAGCTTTATCCGATTCAGATAAAAAGCATGCGGAGTTTGCTGAAGCCTTTGAAAATGAATATGTATCTCAGGGGAATACTAATAATAGAACCATAGAGGAAACTTTAGGACTGGGTTGGAAGCTCTTAAAGATATTACCAAGAACTGAGCTTAAGAGAATCAGAGATGAATACCTCGAAAAGTATTTAGCTGTGGACACAGGAAAGGAAGAATAGCATATGGCTAGGCTCAATGTGAATCCAACAAGGATGGAGCTCACTAGGCTCAAAAAAAGATTAGGTACTGCAACTCGTGGTCATAAGCTTTTAAAGGATAAGCAGGATGAGCTTATGAGGCAGTTCATAGATATGATAAAGGAAAACAACAGGCTTAGGAAGTCTGTGGAAAAAGAACTTTCCAGTTCTCTTAAGGATTTTTTAATGGCTGAAGCAGTTATGGGTTCTGAGTTTATGGAAGAGGCAATTGCCATGCCCAAGGAGAATATCACTCTTGAGGTTGTTAAAAAGAATATTATGAGTGTAAATGTTCCTGTTATGAATTTTGTCAGAGCCATGGAGGGAGATGAAGGCAGCATATATCCTTATGGCTTTGCCAACACTTCAGCAGAGCTGGATTATGCAATTAAAAAGCTTTATGACCTCCTACCTAGGCTTTTGAAGCTTGCAGAGGTGGAAAAGGCCTGTCAGCTCATGGCTGATGAAATCGAAAAAACCAGAAGAAGAGTAAATGCTCTGGAGTATATGACTATACCTCAGCTGCAGGAAACAATAAAATATATAAGAATGAAGCTGGATGAAAATGAAAGAGGAGCTTTAACTAGACTCATGAAGGTTAAATCCATGCTGGAAGATAAGGCACTATAATAGAACTACCTTCACCTAAGTGGTGAAGGTAGTTTGATTTTTATTTAGAATTTTTAGAGTTATACTTTATCGAGCACCTATTAGTTATATAGATATAGGATATTTGTATTAAAATATTTTTTTTAGATAATAATAGAAATAAATCCCTTAGAAAGAAGGATATATATGAAGAAATATAAGAGTTCTATAAAAATATTTCCTTTGTGGCTGATATTATTTCTATTTATTAGTGGTTCTAGAGCTTATGCTATAGATAATTCTATTACTTTATCACTTGATAACAAAGTTTACTCAATAAGCCTCCCCGATGGCTGGAGCATAAAAAATAATGGGGAATATAGCGAGTTCTTAAGAGGAGATATAGCCTTAGGTGGCTATTATACTACCATTAAAAGTAAGGTGTTGGCAGATTATAAGCTTGAGGAGATTTCAACTGCCATAGGTAGCGTTGGTATATACAGGAATAGCAATACCGGTCATGATAATAAATTATATGCCTTATTCTCACAAAAAAGTGATAGCCCAGCAATATTTTTATATACCTCTGAGGATACCATAGAAAGAGATAAATTTATCCTTAAGATGCTGCTTATCAATATAAGGCCCCAGGAATAAAATTAAAACTAGCATAATTCAAAAGAGAGAAATAGATGTGCATTAAGTGTGTTGTTAGAAATTCTTAATGTGCATCTATTTTTTTAAGAAAATATTAAGGATTAATCATATATTTATTAAGCTTTATAAAATATAATAGCTTTATAATGAAATCATGGAGGTAATAAATGTATAAGTCAAAATTTAAAACCTTAGTTCTATCTTTAATCCCGGGCTTTGGACATTATTATATTGGAGCAAACTCAAGGGGAGCGCTATTTACCTTCTCTGCAATAGCCTATATGTTTTTAGCTGTAATGATGGATGGTTATAACTACTTAAGCTATTATTATGGCTCTGGAAATAGTTATTCAAAATTTATTTTTGTAGCTTTAGCAGCTTTATGGCTATTTTCTATAATAGATGTAATGAGCCTAAGGAAAAAGTTGGTGAATAACAATTATGATGAGCTTATTCATACCTTAGAGAAAGAAAATGAAAAGCTCATAGCTGTGTTTTTGTCCATTATCCCTGGAGCCGGCCATTTTTATTTAAAGAGGAAAAAGGAAGGAGTAAGATTATTATCATTATTTATTTTTATATTTTTTATATATTCCTTCGCACCACTGCAGGTATTATCTCTTATGATGATATTAGTGATAATTTATACATTAATTAATTTAAAGGAGATTTTTTCTGTATCTATCAATGGGGATGAAGAGGATTTTGTGTTAAGTGATCTGCTGAATTCTTCCTATATGAGATATTTAGGTATTGGTTTTATTGCTCTAGGTATTCTAATATTATTTAATAAGATAGCATTATCCTTTATTGATAGAGGATTGCTAATGGAAGTCTTTGAATATTTGAGAGAAGGAATTGTTTCCGTAGTACTAATAGTACTGGGAGTAAGACTTATTTTTATAAATAAATTTAAGAAAGGAGACGGCAATGAAGCAGTGGAAGGTAGGGACAATTAGTTTAGGAATACTTCTTATATCTCTAGGAGTTGCCTGGATATATTCTACAGTAACAGGAATGGGTTTTTTTAATTCAGTCTTTAAATGGTGGCCAATAGTTCTCATTTTATTAGGAGTAGAAATATTGATTTTTTCTTTAATACCAAGCAATGAAAATAGAAGGGTAAAGGTTGATCCTCTCAGTATAATAATTATTATATTAATAGTTATTTTTTTAGGGGGAGCACAGATAATTACTAAAGGTATTAATTATTTTGGCAGCTGGGCTGGTTTTGATGGCGGTAATTTTATTAATTTTTTCGATGATAAAAATGTAAATAAGTATAGCTTTTCAGAAAGCTTTTCTGCAGCAGAGGTACAAGCAATTGCTATAGATGGTGCTGTGGGAAATGTTGAAGTTTTAAAAGGTGATGGAGAGAATATCACTTTAGAGGTGAAAGTGTCTTATGGAGATAGAAATAAAAATAATCATGTTAGTGATACAGAGCTTCGTGATACTGTTATAATAGAAAATAATCATACCTTAAAGATAAGTACTAAAAAGCAAGGGCTTTTGAATGACTTGAGAATTAAGTCTATAGATTACTTTATCACTGTTCCAAAAGCTTTAAATATAGATATAGAAAATAATATTGGTGAGACTAAGGTTATGGATATAGAAGGACGATTAGATATAACAAGTAACTTAGGAGATGTGTTTGTTGATGGAATTAAGGGAGAGGTATCAATTACCAATAATCTTGGGGATACAGAAGGCCATAATATAGAGGGGAGTTTTAAGGTAAGAAATGATGCAGGAAGCATCCTAGCAGAAAATATAAGCGGTAATGCTGATATTATCTGCAGATTAGGTGAAGTTGAGGCTAAAAATATAAAAGGTGATACTCTTATAGAGAATAACAGTGGTGAAACTGTGTATACTGCAGAAGTGGTTATAAGCTCTAAGGTTCATATAACCAATAACCTTGGAGAAGTTGTTCTGAATTTAAATGAACAACAGGAAGGTTACTTTGATATTAAAACAGATCTCGGTGATATCAGTACAGAGTTTCTTAAAGATGATGTCCAGGGAGAAATAAGCAAATCTCTTAAGAAAACTTATGGTAATAGTTCTGCATCCTTTACTGTAATAAATAATAGCGGAGATATTGAAATCAATAATTAACAAAAGCTTTAAGTAAAAACAGAGTATGCAAAAAGTCATACTCTGTTTTTATTAATTTTGAGATTAGGTTTATAACAAACTTATATAGGTATAAATGCTTTCCTGCCAGGAGGGGAGACTAAGCTTAAATTCTTTTTCTATGAGGCTAGTGCTTAGGGCTGAGAACCTAGGTCTGGGAGTAAGGTCACTAAGGTATTCTTTGGGTATTTCTACAACCTTTTTATTTAACCTACTGGCTTCTAATACAAAGGATATTACATCTATTTTACTTGAATAATTACCATTAACACAATTGAAGATGCCATAGGAATTTTGCTTAATAATAAAGTCTATAGCGAAACATAAATCTTCTATATAGGTGGGACTAATGATCTCTTTAGTGCTCAAAATAATTAAAGGGTCATTCTTTATTATATTTTTTATATAGCAGTTATATCCTCCAAAGATCCAGGAGGTTCTGATGATATAGTGCTTTTTACATACAGTTCTTATGAGCTTTTCTGCAGCTAATTTAGTTTTTCCAAAGGTGTTAATAGGGTCACAATAATCTTCTTCTATATAAGGAGAGGTTTTCATACCATTAAAAACATAGCTTGTGGATAAATAAACTAAGGGGATATTTAAATAATCACAGGCTTTAGCTATATTCAGGGTACCTAAGGTATTAACCTTGTAGGCGTAAGTTTCATCCCTTTCACATAAATCAATATCTGAAATCCCTGCCGTATGAATTACTATATCTGGATTTTGATTCTCTATTGTTCTTAATAAGGTTTCACTATTACATACATCTAACTCTTTTCTGTCAAAACCAATTACATTATGACCTTTAGAAAAATATTTCACCATGTATTTTCCTGTATTTCCATTAGCACCGGTAACCAGTATATTCATTAAATCACCTTCTCATTTTTTGTAAGCTTCACAGGGTAAAAATCTTATTTTTATAAGCCTAATATAAATATATGTTTATAGGTCAAAGTTAATTGACATATTTTCACTAGAATTTTATAATATTATCCATTGAATATTAAAAGGAAATGGGGTTGTTGCCATGAAGCCTAAGGAGAAAGCATTTGTAGAGGAGCAGAAAAAGCTTAATGAGGTTAAAAATTGGTTGAATGATGAGTTAAGCGATAAGGCTACCTACAAGGATGCTCTATACAACAAGGTAAAGGAACTAAAAAAGGCTTCTAAGGGAAGCTACAGTGAAGAGCTTGAAAAAGTAAAAACTGTTTATGAGATAGCAGAGAAAAATCTTTCTAACTATAGTGAAGCCATGGAGCAGCCTTATTTTGCAAGAGTTGACTTTAGAGAATATAAGCATCTTCCAGAGACCTTGTATATTGGAAAGTTTTCTTTATCTAATGATAAGACTGGAGATGAGGTTGTAATTGATTGGAGAGCACCTGTTGCTGATCTTTACTATAGTGGTACAGAAGGTGAAGCCTATTATAGAGCTCCTCAAGGGATAATAAGTGGAGAGCTAAATTTAAAAAGAAAGTTTCTTTATGAAGAGGGAGAAATTAAGGATATATTTGACGAAGGTATAAATGAGCTTATAATAAAGTCCTCCTTGGGAGAGGAAGCTTTAATAGACGAATTTCTGAGGATAAACTTAGAAAGTAGTACCGGACGGAAGCTGAAGGATGTAGTAGCTACTATTCAGAAGGAGCAGAATGAAGTAATAAGAGCTGAGAAGAATATACCCATTATAGTTCAGGGAGCAGCGGGTTCTGGTAAAACTACCGTTGCATTACACAGACTAGCATATCTTCTATATAGATATCAGGGAACTGTTTCTGGTAATAATATTTTGGTTATAGCTCCTAACCTTATATTTTTAGATTATATATCTGAGGTTCTTCCTAGTCTTGGAGTAGATGAGGTGAAGCAGCGTACCTTCGAAGCTTTAGCTAAGGAAGTCTTAGGGATAAAAAACAAGCTCTATACCAAGGACAAAAAGCTAGCCTGGGTTTTAGAAAATAAAGATGGCAAAGAATATAAATATGTGGTAAACACCAGTAGAGTGAAGGGTACCTTAATATATAAAACTATTTTAGACAGATACTTAAAAATAGTAGAAAGAAATCTGACTTATAATGAACCCATGATGTACGAAAGCAGCACAATATTTACTGCAGAGGAAATTAAGCGTCTATTTTATAAAGAGCTAGCACATTTAAATGTCAGCAAAAGAAAGGAAGAGCTACAGAGGTATCTTAAAAGCAAGCTGGAGGGCAGGATAAAAGAGCTTCAGGATAAAAGTGATTTTCAGTTTGAATATCTAATTGCCAGAAGTAAGAAGACCATGGAGGATGGCCCGGAAAGAAGAAAAAAGCTCGTAGAGATATATAATGACAGAGATGAGAGCAGACAAAGGATAAAGCAGGGAATAAGGGAGGCCTTCAAAAGCTATTTCAATAAGGATAAAAATATAAATTTTAAAGACCTTTATAGCAATCTATTTCTTCAAGAGGATTTATTTGAAGAAGCTACCGGTGGAATAATACCAAAAGCACTAGCCGATTATATGAAGGAAAGCTATAAGAAATCCATAGAAGAAGGGGTAATCGATAGCGAAGACCTCTATGGTATGCTTTATCTTAAAATAATGTACCAGGGACTTGCTGAGGAATTTAAATTTTCCCATGTAGTGGTGGATGAAGCTCAGGACTATAGCCTCTTTGAGCTGATGCTTATAAGCAAATTCACCAATTATAATTCCTTAACTATTGTAGGTGACATAGGTCAGGGAATATATTACTATAAGGGTATAAATGACTGGAATACTGTTATCAAAGAGATATTTTCTAATAATGCTGTTTACATGCCTCTAAGCCAGAGCTATAGATCCACTGTAGAAATTATTTCCCTTGCTAATGAGGTTCTTAAGGAAGTAGAAAGCAGCCTATTACCTCCTAGAGCAGTTTTAAGACATGGAAGAGAGCCTGAGCTTATAAAGTTTACAGATAATAAAGAGCTTGGTGCCCAGCTAGATACCATAGTAGAGAGAATTAAAGGGATGAATAAAAAGAGCATAGCCGTAATCTGCAAGGACATTAAAGCCTCTGAAGAGCTTTATAAAGCTATTAAGGGAACCAGCAATAATAAGTGGGAGATAATCAGAGATAATAATAAGATTATTTCCATGGATTTAATGATAATTCCTGCTTTCCTTACAAAGGGCTTGGAATTTGATTGCTCCATAATTTATGATTGCAGCAAAGAGGTGTATAAGAAGGATAAAGAGGACGGGAGACTTTTATATGTAAGTCTCACCAGAGCCCTTCATGAGGAATATATAATATATAAGGATGAGCCTTCAGAGCTTTTATTAAATTATATGAATTTGTAACCTTTCCGAAGTTGAAAATCTTTACACAGGTTTGTATGTTAACTATAATAAGACTATAAGGCTGCAACTTTATGATACTATTAAAGGAAGAGTATAATGGTTAGAATATATTATGATAAACATGTGACGCTCTTACTATGGTATTTATTGAGAATTATGTTATTTAAAGAAGAGTTTTATGAATAGATAAGGAAAGCTTAAAAAGCTATACTTAGTTTAAGAAAGGAAGTTGAAGATGGAAGATAAGATAACCATGAAGTTTAAAGATGTGGACGGTAATGTAGTAGAGCTAGAAGCAGTTGCTAAGATATACTTAGAGGAACAGGAATACGTAATTTTGGCTCCTTTAGAAGGTGATGAGGAGGATGCTTATGTATTTAGGGTTGATGAAGGCGATAATGGGGTAGAATACAATATGGTTGAGGATGATGAAGAATTTAAGGCAGTGAACAAAGAATACAAGAACTTACTATATAACAATGATAAATAGGAGGGGCTATTAAAAATGAATAAAAAAGAGATAAAGGAATTTTTACTGGATAAAGACTTTTCAGAGGTAGAGGAGCTGGATTATAAGGGAGAGGAACTGGTTTACAGAGCCTTCTATGATTTTGATGAAGCAGAGCTTAAAGCAGCGAGAGCTTATTCCAATGATGAGAGTGATTATGAAGAGGATAGTGAAGAATGGTTAAAAGATTTTTTCCTTCCTTACTTAAGTGACTTAGCAATAGATAATGTAGGACAGTGTATGGAAGAGATAATGGAGGAATTTGAAGTTACAGCACAATTTGTTTCCTATGAAATTGATTCTTTGAATTACAGCTATTTAGAATTCATACTGGCCTTTGGAAATGAAGAGATGGATATAGATAGTATAGTGGAAGAAATAGGATTATAAGCTAACTTGAAATATTATTAATATGTGCTATAATAAAAATAAGTCCTGAGATGTCCGCGAAGCCTATAGTATTCAACCTACAGTATGAATACGGGATTCTTAATAAATCTACAGATGTGGAGCTGCAATGCAGGTAGTTGACAGAAGTAGATTGAGAGAAGCCCACCTGCGAGGTGCAGGTATGAATTTATAGGTGTGACGGCATGTTGGGATACAATAATTGTCTTTTAAATTGCCTCACTATTGTGAGGCAATTTTTATTTACGAAACTTCTCTTAAGGATTCTTTATTCTTTTTTCCATAGCTCATGGATGTAGAAGGATAAAAATTGTAATGTATATTCTTATTCTTCTTCTTATTTATAAGATCTAATTGGCTTTTTACAATAAGTGTATCTAAATGTTGGCTGCATTTAATAACGTACTTATTTGAAGTAGAATTAAATCCTAATAAAATATGCATTAACCTTCTTACGATTTTTATTTTAAGATTCAATATATCCATAATCTCAGTAACCTCCAATGTCATCCTTTGATACCTTATTAAATATATATTAGCAGAGGTTAGAGAAAAAATAAAAATAAATTCTTTGCTATTATGCTACATAATAATATAAAAATGTATAAAAAAATTATAAAAGATATTAATTTTTTATTTGGAAATAAATGTAAAATTCTTAGAAAGGTTGAAATAGTGCAGTTTATGAATAAATGAGTTTGTAGAAGAATATCAAAAAAAATAATATGATAATTTAGCATATTAATATATAATTACATTGAAGATATTGATAATACTATTGATAAAGGTGGGAATTTACCATGGATATAGAGACTCTTACAAAGCGTATAAATTTTTTATATAATAAAAGCAAAGAGGAGCCTTTAACAAAGAAAGAGCTGGAAGAACAGGCTGAACTCAGGAAGATGTATGTAGATCGAGTTAAAAATAATCTTAGGTCACAGCTAAAAGGAATAAAAAAAAATAGTAAATAAGGGGGGATAAAAATAGAAGCGGTAACGGTACAAAAGTTAATTAAGGATTTCGACTTTGATGTTCTAGTTGAAGGTGAAAAGGATGTAGCAATTAATGTTTCTGATATTAATAGACCAGGTCTTCAGCTTTCAGGCTTTTATAATTACTTTGCACCAGAAAGAATCCAAGTGATTGGAAAAGCAGAGTGGAGCTTTATTGAAGATATGACCCCGGAAATTAGAAGAAAAAGATTGACTAAGTTTTTTAGCTTTGATGTCAGCTGCCTTATAATTACCAGAGGGCTACAGCCTCATAAGGATGTGTTAGAATATGCTAAAAACAGTAAGATATGGATTATTAGAACTAAATTAATAACCACTCAGTTTATAAGTAAGTTAACCATGTATTTAGCAGATAAGATGGCTCCGGAGACAAGACTTCATGGAGTTTTGGTAGATGTTTATGGAATAGGAATGCTTATTACTGGAGAAAGCGGTATAGGAAAAAGTGAGTCAGCCTTAGAGCTCATTAAAAGAGGTCACAGGCTAGTAGCTGATGACGCAGTAGATATAAAAGAGATTGATGGGGAGCTAATAGGCATATCTCCTGAAATAACTTTTGGAATGCTGGAGGTGAGGGGGATGGGAATTATTGATGTTTCAGCACTTTATGGATTAAGCTCAATAATTCCAAAGAAAACTATTTCAATAACTGTAAGCCTTGAACATTGGAAGGATGATGGGAACTACGACAGACTGGGATTAAGCGATGACTTCATTGATGTCCTTGGGGTTAAGCTTAAAAAAATAACAATTCCTATAAGGCCTGGAAGAAATATTGCCGTGATAATTGAAGCTGCTGCAGCTAATTATAGATATAGTTTAATGTCTGAGGTGTCACCGGTAGATATTATTGATCAAAGAATGGAAAAATTACTTGAAGACAGAAGCTAGAAGTTCACTGGCTTTTGTCTTTTTTTATTTGTATACATTTCCTGGTTGTTATACAATTATATAGTAAAGGAGGGATTATACATGAATCAAATTACAAAAATAAAGAAAAATGCTTGGGATACCTATGATGAGAGCACTATAAAAGAGGTTTTTAACCTTTCTCATAGGTATAAGGAATTTATTTCAAAATGCAAAACAGAAAGGGAATGTGCTTTAGAGCTAGCTTCTATTGCAGAAAATCATGGTTTTGTAAATATTTCAGATGTAATGAAAAAGGGAGAAAAGCTTAAGGCTGGGAATAAGGTTTATGCTATTAATAAGGATAAGGGACTAGTTATGTTTGTTCTTGGCTCCGAACCCTTGGAAAAGGGCATGAAAATATTGGGCTCACACATTGATTCTCCAAGGCTTGACTTGAAGCAAAATCCCCTGTATGAAGAGGAAGAGCTGGCGTTAATGGAAACTCATTACTATGGTGGAATTAAAAAGTATCAGTGGGTGGCAATACCATTAGCTATCCATGGTGTTGTAGTTAAGAAGGATGGTACAATTATAAACATAGTTATAGGGGAGGATGAAGATGATCCTGTAATAGGAGTTTCAGATTTATTGATACACTTGTCCCAGGACCAGCTTGAGAAGAAGGGGAATAAGGTTGTAGAAGGTGAAGATTTAAACATATTAGTAGGAAGTATACCAATAAAGGACAAAGAAATAAAGGATAGGGTTAAATATGCTATTTTAACCTCTTTAAGGGATAAGTATGACTTTGTAGAGGAAGATTTTATATCTGCAGAGCTTGAGGTGGTACCTGCGGGAAAGGCAAGGGATTATGGTCTAGATAGAAGTATGGTTATGGCTTATGGTCAAGATGATAGAATTTGTGCCTATACCTCCTTTGAAGCAATTATTAATAGTACCCCTGGCAGGCTTACACAGGTTGCACTGTTTGTTGATAAGGAAGAGGTAGGTAGCATAGGGGCTACTGGTATGGAATCAAGATTCTTTGAAAATACTGTTGCTGAGGTTATGGAGCTTGCGGGATATTATAGCGAACTTAAATTGAGAAGAGCTCTAGCTAACTCCAAGATGCTCTCCTCCGATGTAAGTGCGGCCTATGACCCTAACTATCCTTCTGTAATGGAAAAAAAGAATGCAGCATTCTTCGGAAGAGGCTTAGTCTTTAATAAATACACGGGAGCTAGAGGAAAGAGTGGCTGTAATGATGCTAATGCGGAGTTTATGGCGGAGATTCGAGAAATTATGGACAGAAATGGAGTTATATGGCAGACATCGGAGCTGGGAAAGGTTGATCAAGGTGGTGGTGGAACCATTGCATATATTCTTGCTCAATACGGTATGGAAGTAATCGACTGCGGTGTTGCCCTTCAAAATATGCATGCTCCTTGGGAGGTAGCTAGTAAGGCTGATATTTATGAAACTACTAAAGGCTATAAGGCATTTTTGCAGGATTGATAGTATAAAAGTTAAAAAACCAATAGAGAGCTTAGTTAATAGCTCTCTATTGGCTTTCTTATTTTTGCAAGGCTTTAATAAAGTTCTGGACATAAGGCTCAGGAGGGGAAATTTCTCCTAAGTATCCATGATTACTATCCTTTAATCCATGGAAATCGGAACCACCACAGACAAGAAGCTTGTGCTCTTCTGCAAAGAGAGTATATTCCTCTGTAGCTTTTAACGAATGAGAACTGTAATATGCTTCTATACCATCAAAGCCTTTTAGAGCTATATCTTTATAGGAATTTTTCTTAATAAGGATAGGATGAGCTAATACTACTAGGGCATTAAACTTTTTAAGTATAGCGATTCCATCCTCTATAGAAACATATTTATTTGGTACATATGCAGGTGAATCCTTTCCTATAAATTTAGAGAAAACCTCATCAAAGGAAACTGAATAGTTATTTTCAATTAAAGCTTTTGCAATATGAGGTCTTCCTAATACACCAGAAACTTTAAGTCTTATTTGGTCATAATCTAAGTCTATATTAAAATGAGTTTTTAGCTTTTCGATAATTTTTCTTCCTCTATAGATTCTATATTCCTGAAGCTCCTTAAGAAAGGCTTGAAATTCAAGGGAAAGATAGCTATCATCTTTAAAGTATCCCAGTATATGAATGTTTTCATTATTAAATCTAGTAGAAAGTTCTATACCAGGAATAACTTGAATGCCTAATTCTCTTCCACGCTTTTTTGCTAGAGGTAAACCTCCTGTTGTATCATGGTCTGTGAGAGCTAAAATATCTATGCCTTTTAGTTTTGATTCCTCTATCAATTCTAAAGGAGATAAGCTTCCATCAGAGGCAGTTGAGTGACAATGAAGCTCAATTTTCACTTCTTCATCCCCTTTCATCTGTAGTATATATATTATAGCAAAAATTTATGAGCTGAGCTGCAATGATTAATAAAGGGCCTGTAAATATTCTTCTGTATCCTTTAATCTTTCCTTGAGCATATGAGGCATAGAGTCTTTTTCAAAAATGGTGGCTCCAGCTATGATGCTATTGCGAGCGCCCATATAGATTCCTCCTAGGAAGGAGGAGGAATAATGGGGTTCACCTCTTAAGGCGGATAATATAGATAGAGCGCCGGAGGATAAGGCTGGAGCTATATAAGGTTTAAATCCCGTTTCCCTGACTTTTAAGTTAGCGTTCTTCGTCATATCTGTAAGAAAGAGGGAAGCCTCATTATTGTAGCTTTTAAGACTATTTGCTACTATAAGGCCTTCACCATGAGGACCATAAACCCTCCCTTCATTAATATAATCCAGTTCAGGATATTCCTTTGAGGCTATATAGGCTGCTCTGGCATTCATAACTCCTAGACCAAAGCCTTTTATTCTATGAGAAGGTATTCCTCTAAAATCCAATTCACCCTCTTCATTTTTATTACTTTCAATAAATACTGCCTTACATAATAGGTCTACAGGGTCAGATACAACAAAAAACATACCCTTAAAAGCAGCTTCTCTAGCCTTTTTTCCATAAAGTGAAATAACCTTCTTATTCCCTTGAAATTGTGCCATTCTAACATCATTTACCTCGGAACCTAGGGTAGGAACACCTACAGAGACACAGAAAATAAAGGCATCACAGTCAAAAAGCTCCTCTTCCTTTAAGGAATATACTTTAGGACTGATAGGTGAGCTCATATCAAATATTGAAGAAAGCTCCTGTTCCCAGCGGGATACCTTGTCTGGGGATGTGTCGTATAAGCCTATAGAGGATATAGTTTCATTAGATAATAGCTTTAATCCAGTTGCTAGTATTCCCCCTACATCTCCTAGGCCTACTATATTAACCTTTAAATTTTTTGTTTTTATTATTTCCTGGGGGAAATTTTTGAAATCTGGATAGCTGCTATTTATGCCGTAAAGCCTTCCTTCTTGTAAAGCATCCTTCAGGATTGTAGGGTAGGAAGGAAGAGAGGTATCCCATAATAGGCTTACATCTTCTTTATATCCCTGCAAAACATCTTCTGTGTCTATTTTAAAATAACTTCTGGTTTTCTCTGGCGAGGCATCTATGTCAAGAAGCAATATACCTTTATAATCCTTAAGCTTATGGATACTCTCAGTTTCTAAATTTTTGTAGAACTTATCTGTTAGAAGCAGATGATCATTTACCTTGTATAAAATCTTATATGTTTCCTTATTGTTATTCATATTTAGCTCCTTATTAAAGTTTTTAATTTTTCCAGAAGCTCAAGGTCATTTTCTATATAATGGCTTGCTGGTAAATTTAAATCATAATATATATCTTTACCCTGGTCAGGAATTCTTGGAATAGTAAATACCTGGCCTAGAGCCAGAAGTGATAATGTTCTCTCATTAAGTTTATGATATATTTTTTCTAAAGTATTTAATATTGCCTTTGAATTTTCCAAGCAGCTTTTTGAGAGCTCGTATACTACCTTCTTCTCCGTTCCTCTCAAAAAGGCAGGGGAGGTATAAGGGAGTATTAAGTTGATTGAGGGGATTATATTTCTCTTAGGGAAGTCACCTCTCCAAAGAGCATCCCCACCCATAAAGGGATACATAGAGCTTTCGTTAAACCAAAGTCTAAGTCTTGGGATAAAATATACGGTATCAACTTCTCTATTTTGATACTCCATTAAATCCTTTCCTCTAGAAGATAAGATACCAACAATAAGCTTTTCTACCTCTACATTTTCCTTAATAAGCAAAGGGTCCAATGCCTTCATTCTATAGCCCTTATGAAGTATTGTATCTACTAGAATCAAGGGTCTATTAAAGGCTTTTATTATCTTAACTTGATTTTCTAAAGATAAAAAGTGAGGAAAGCTATCGATTTTAAAGCTCTTCATATCAGGGTAAAAGTATTTTTCTGTGTGAAGAGCCTTTGTCACAGTATTGGGAATAATATACCTATCAAAAATGTCACCATAAGGAACACACATATATCTGCCTAGATTGCGATTGCTTGTTAGTACTGTATTATCAGTTTTCTCTTGATTAAGCTTTGATATCTTCTTTATAAGACCATAATGGAGCATAGAACTATCAATAGGGAGTACTAGCTCTCCAGGATATAGGCTACATATGGAAGACTGTAGTTTCCTCCTGGTTTGTACTATAGTAGCTTTAAGCTTACTATTTTCTCTAAAGGGCTCCTTTATAAAGTTATCTAAATCATAATTTATTACACAAGGATTGCTCATATCAACAATTTTATAGGGGGAATCTGCTTCCTCTCCTAGGGATACAAAGCCAAACAATGAAAGCATATCCTTGAAACCTTGTGAAAAATCAGAGCTAGAAGTATTGCATAGGGCATATTGATAATCGTCTGCTACATTAGCAGCCAATACTTCTGTGAGGATAAGCTGCTCGTAGTAAGCCTTTTTATCGGTGCTTTTTGCCATTAATAGGTCTAGTGATACTATTCTTCCAGTTGTTTTATCCCGAATGATTCTTGATAGCTCTATGTTTTTAAGCTCTACATATAGCTTTTCTGCTTTCAAAAAGTGGTAAAAAACAAATCCTAAGATATCCTTAGTAATATAATCCTTAAGCAGGAGACAATGGCATGTAGATGTTGCTTTGTTAACTTTATTTAAAAGATAATCTTTATTTACATTAAAGGTAGTTGATAGCTTTTTGATAAGGGTGTCATCCACCTTAGTAATTATCTCTGTATCTAGCTTAATTGAACCATATTCATCCTTATCTAGAGGCTCTCTTTGATAAAAACCATTCTCATAAATATATTTCTGTGACAAAGGGTCTATAAGCATAGAAATATCTTTATTATTATCAATATAGCTTCTTATTTGAGTGGAGCTAACATCCTTATATTTAACAGGTAGATTTAACAAAACTATCTCACCAGTGATATTTTCTAAGCTAGTCTTAAGCTCTCTTGACCTGCCTCTATCTATAACTATATGTGAAAAGCTGTGTATTGAATTACTTTGAGGAGGCTGCTTATAAGAACTGGCATTTAGAATGACATCGCTTCCTGTTACTATAAACACTGGAAGGTTGTTAAAGGACTCCTTCAGCTCTTCTAAGTTTTCATTGTTAGAAAGATTAATTGGCTTATTGTCAGGATATAAATATATATTTAATTCACTGGCCATGGTCATCTTAATGATATTTCTTCTAATTAAATTTGGTAGAGTCTTTTTTGACCATGAAAATTCATCAACGGCTAAATAAACCTCATAACCTAGATCTCTAATTTTTAACGCAATTTCCTTGTGGCTTATAGAAAAGGGGTCAAAGGTTCCAGGAAAGAAGGCAATCTTATCCTTAGATGCTAAAGGAATCGCACCATGGATAAAGGTATATTCAGAAATAAATTTGTATATTTCATTTAAAGCCTGTGAATTGGATAATAGCAATAAATCGTTAGTATAGTCTGGTGAAATTAATGATAATACCTTTTTCGCTGTGAGCCTATAAATACTATACATATCCTCTAAAGATAATAGCTTGGATTTATAAATTGCTCTTGAGTAACAGGCGAAGGCAATGGAATTAATCTCAGGATCATAATCTCCCAATCCATTTAGGATTATTCCAAGGAGTTTTGTAAGAATAATTGTATTTTTCTTAGAAAGTGCTGCAGTGGAAGCATTCTTTATAAAATACTCTAGAGTTATGGAAGCAGTTTTTAATATCAGTGCTTTAACCTCGTTATTGGAGGATTTTACCTTAATTAAAAGATCATCAGCAACTTCCTCTAGCTCTTGTTCCTCAAGATATAATAAAACCTTTCCAAGATAAGAAGGGATGTATTCAGTAAATCTTGTGCCTTCTATTTCCAAAGCTCTTAATAGCTCTACAGCCACTTCATTTCTTTCAAAGGTAGAAAGATAAGGCATGAGCTTTACTATACCGTTTCCAGCAGCATTTCTCACGGCTTCAACCTGGCTAACCTTTAATAAATTTGAAAAATGTATTGCGGCCTGTAAGGAGCTAGTACCATTGCTCGATATAACGTAATCGGTGATGAGATTTATATTTACTTTCTTTACCATCCAATCAGTAGCTGTCTTTAAATTATTTAGATAAATTGAGCTAATTGCTTTGGGGTTATAATTGATTCTTATTTTATCATCATTATTAAATTTATTTTTCAAGCTTTGTATTAAATATTCTTCTGATTTCACTGGAGAGAGACGGCTAAGATCTTTAATATTATCTGTCAGTTTTCTGTATAAGTGGCTCTCTTTGCTGATTTTATCTGAAAAATAAATTAGTGCTTCATAAGAAGATAGTCTTAAGGAAATATTATTTTTCTTACTGCTAAAAAGTATAAAATCTAATAAGGTATCTATATTATCATCGAAGCTATCTAATGGAATATGGTGAATACTCTGAAGAAGAAAAAGATGCATCTCTGAATTTTTTATTCTTTTTCTGTCACAATATTTTATAAATATATCTCTGTATGGCTTGCTTTCTGATGTAATATTTCTAAATAATGATTTGCATATGGTTCTCAAGTTATAGCCGAGCCAGTACTTATGAAGAGGAATAAGCTTATGTGAAGGAAATAAAAGCTTATTTATATATTCTTCCCACAGAGCATAAGAGGAGGTTGAATCAGTGGTTATGATTACATTCTTAGGAATTTCCTTTCTGTAGTCTTCGTCAAAGCAAGCAATAAGAATTCCTATTATATTTGCACAGGTCTTTCTAATATCATCTTCAGAATGAGTTAAATTCTCAAAAAGAAATTTTAGAGTCTGAATCTTTTGATTTTGCGTTAAATATGTAGAATACTCTTCAAAGATTTTAATATAGGCTCTTAGTCTTTTCCAACTTTTTTCGCTTCTGGCCATCTCCAGAACCTCTTCTAGAGAAAATTCATCCCTAAGGATATACATAAGACCAATATTGTGGTTGATAGCTAAATCTTTTATATTCTCAGTTATGCTATCCCCCTGAAGAAGGGAATATTCCATGGTATCTCTGGGGCGAATCACAGTAGAATTTATGCTATAATCTGGCTCAATATTAACTCCTAATCTTAAAAGATATTGATGAAAATCTAGAAGCTTAGCATAAACTTTTCTGTAGCGCCTTTCTTTTTTTTCATCCACGTTGTCAAGCTTATTTAATATAACCTTAAAGGAATCCTCTAAGGAATAAATATGCATTACTGGTGGTTTAGATCCTTCAAGAATCTTAACCCTGAAATCGCTGTAAATAAGTATAAGGCTTTCTAAGGATAGGTTTTCAAGCTCTAAGTCCCAGGTAGAATGATTTACTGCTACATTTCTTATATAATGTATATTGTGCTTTAGGAACCATTGATCACTATAGTAATAATGAAGATAAGGAACCCTTTTCATTTCCTCTCCAATGCAGCCGAATTTGCCAATATCGTGACCGGCAGCACTACCGGATACTCTTCCTAAATCTACTGAGAGATAACGAGCTTTAAGCTGCCTCCCAATATTAATAGCAAGGTGATGCACACCGCATATGTGGTCTAATGTAGTAAAACCTGTAATAGCTTCATTAAGGAGCATCATTTCATAGATGTTTTCCTCTAAAAAAGCATTTTTGAATCTTTCATATTCCTCTGGATGCTCTAATGATTCTATCTCTTCATCTGTTAATAACTTTAAAGGATATTTGGAGGTAAATAAATCTGGCTTTAGCTCATTCTTAAATTCTATAAAAATCCTAAGTAGCTTAAGAAAAAACTCACAGTAATTATTTAATTCTGGTAATAGATCTATGGTAACTGCAGTATCAAAGGATTTTGATAAGGTATACTGATAAAAATAATTCAGCCACTGTTCTACATTCCACTTAGGCAAGGGTGCTGTTCTATCTTCTTTAAATATAGAAATAAATAATTTAATAACCCTTCTTATGGAGAAATCTTCATCATAAAAAACATCACCAAAGTCTTTTACAAAGGTATTAGTTTTTAAGGTGATTTCTAAAAAGCTTTTATTTAAACGATTTTTTTTTAGAAATCTAGGATTTAGTAGCTCCTTGTACATCTTTATATAATAATTGTATATTGATTTTTTATTCAAATTACCACCCCTTTACAATTTGATTATATAATGATTTATTGACTTTTAATAGCAAAAAAGAGAAAAGCTCCTAAGAGCTTTATCTATTTTTAAAAATATAGCTGCATAATCCATAGAGGTTATACGCTTTTGGAGAACTGGTCATGTTAATGTAGTCTTCTGTAAACAATCCATCCCAAGGATGAAGGCTTGCTATATCCTCGGAAAAAATGTTGATAACATATTTCTCATCCTTTGTGCTAACATATAATCTGTAAATAGGTTTTTCAGGAAGGTCCTTAAGAATCAGCTTATCTGTAATGAAGCTGTTTTCTGAAAGACTCATAAAAAAATCCTTGAGAGTATCTTTTCCATTAGCATCAACATCTATCTCTGCAGAGTAATTTGTTTCTAAAAGCATTACCTGAAAATCACTTTCTTCTGAAAGTTCAGAAGTTAGGCTGTTAGTATAAAAGTCATATGCAGGTTTAGTTTCAAAAGAAGGGTATTCATTATAATTTAGATTGCAGCCAGAAGAAATAAATAATAATGTTATCAAAGCACCTATAAAAAGATATTTTTTCATTTTATCACTCCAATCATAACTACAATAAAATATTCACTAATAACTAAAAATATTACTAATACACTGAAAGACATTAAAAAAGCCCTTTGGTTAAACCAAAGGACATTTTTTTATTGATATATAAACACCTCAGAATATCTAACACCAAATCTCAATGCTTCTGAATGACTATTGAAAAATATATCAATCTTATATTGCTTTATAGCTGAACCTGTATCTTCAGCTACGTAATTATTACCATAGATTTCAACATTAGAACCATAGGGGATAACTCTTGGATCAACAGCAATAGTTCTATTTGCAGTAGCTATTGTACCTGTAGATGTTATTCCTTTTGCATATTTTCCAGTGCATATAGAGCATGGGCAGTAGGCTGTGAGCTTGAATACACCGAGACTTCTCTTGTTAGAAGGATCACGATTATCTATATAACCACCTCTGCTAGCCCCTTGTGACGGGTTATTAACCTGTTTAGAATCTTTTAATCTTCTTTCTTCCTCAGCTTTTCTTTCAGCTTCTGCTATCCTGGCCTCTTCAGCCAGCTGATATTCTTGATTAGCTATAATTTTATTTAGCTCCGATAATTCTCCTTCTAGGCTAGCTACGATAGCTGACTGCTCCTGCTTGCTTTTTTCTAGAGTAGATAGCTTGTTTTCATTTTCCAATTTTAGATGCTCTGCTTCTGCTTTATTATTGGCTAGCTCTACAAGCAGGGTCTCTAGACGAGTACTTTGTTCTCTAAAATCAGCTATTATCTGGCTATCCATAGCAATTAGCTTGGTTATTGTGTGTACTCTTGATAAGAAGTCTCCTAAACTATCAGCGTCAAGAAGGACAGAAATATAATCTACTTGTCCACCATTCTTATACAGCTGTCGCATTTTACTATCATAAAGCTTCTGTGTTTCATCGATGCGTTTTTTTGTGTTTTCTACCTCTGATTCTGTTTCTTTAATATTCTCCGTTAGCTGTGATATTTGTCTGTTATTATCATCTACTACTCCATAGAGAGCATTGATTTCATCATTCAAGCTAAAGATTTTTTCCTCTTGCTTGCTTATTTTGCTTTCTAGTTGTTCCTGGTAGCTTTTGTTTTGATTTAATTCCTCCTGCACGGTGCCTGCTGCTACCTGAGTAGCTTGGACTAATAATAAAGCTAAAGATAAAAAACCGGAAATAAGCTTTTTATTCATACTGATTTGCCCCAAAGGTTTATTGAGGCTGCCTCCTTCCTGTATTACGCTTTTCATAACTTGAATTATATCACTTTAGAGAAGAAATATCCCTAAAATAATAAAAAGTTTACAATATAGTATTATTTTGATTACAAAAAGGTTAAATTAGATTTGAGTATATTTTTGCTTGGTGTTTTTGTACAAAAATTTTTATAATTGAATCATTTAATTGGAATGTTGAAATATAGGATTATCTGTGATAATCTTAAAACGTTTATGATTTAATACTACACAGGAGGACACGATGAAAAAAATATTATCCCTACTACTAACATCTTTACTAATGTTTACACTTATTGGTTGCAATGGAGGTAATAGTGAAGGAGCTCAGGGAGCCAGTTATGAATTAGCTCTTATTACTGACACAGCAACTATCGATGACAAGTCCTTTAATCAGGGGGCATGGGAAGGATTGGAAAAGTATGCAGTTGAAAATAACATCACTCATAAATTCTATGACCCTGCTGAAAAAACTACACAAGCTTATTTAGAAGCAATTTCCCTTGCAGTAGAGGGAGGTGCTAAGCTGGTAGTGTGTCCTGGATATCTTTTCTCAGAGGCAGTTTATGAGGCTCAAGATATGTATCCTGATACTAATTTTATACTATTAGACTCTACTCCGCTAAGCCCACAGGGAGAAGAGAAGGTGAATGACAATACTTATGCTGTGTACTATGCAGAAGAACAGGCAGGATTTTTAGCTGGCTATGCTGCCGTTAAAGATGGTAATAAAAAATTAGGTTTTATGGGCGGAATTGCTTTACCAGCAGTAGTGAGATTCGGTTATGGCTTTGCTCAAGGAGCTGAGTATGCAGCAAAAGAAATGGGGATTTCAGACTTAGAGCTTAAGTATCATTATACAGGTAACTTCGATGCTACACCAGAGACTCAGGCAACAGCAGCTGCTTGGTATCAGTCAGGAACAGAAGTAATATTTGCCTGTGGAGGTGCTGTTGGTAACTCAGTTATGGCCGCTGCACAGGACGTTTCAGGAAAGGTTATCGGAGTTGATGTGGATCAATCCAATGAATCCGATACTGTAATAACCTCTGCTATTAAAAATCTCTCTGGCTCTGTTTATGATGGTATTACTGAATTCTACAATGGAAGCTTCCCAGGAGGAGAGGTGTTAACTTTAGATGCTTCTGTTAATGGAATAGGATTACCTATGGAGACTTCTAAGTTCAATAGCTTTACTCAAGAGGATTATGAGGCTATATATAATAAAATAAAAGATGGTAAAATAAATATAAATAAAGATAATGAAACTGCTATCACAGACCTTAATATAGATAATATTAAGATAGAAGTGGTTCAGTAGCTTGCAAGTAATGGGATGCCAAATGCATCCCTATTTAAATAGTTGATTTGTTTTTATAATAATCAATTATCAATTAATATTTTCTATATTTAATCATTTTTCATTTATCTTGAAAGACACTTTTTTATATGATAATCTAATTGCCTTATGAATAATTACATATGTGGGAGGACAACATGAAAAGATTATTATCTCTACTATTAACATTCATATTAACTATTTCACTTGTTGGCTGCGGAGGAAGCAACAACACGGCAGGAACTCAGAATGGTACCATTGAACTAGCACTTACCACTGACTCCGGAACTATTGACGATAAATCCTTTAATCAGGGAGCTTGGGAAGGGCTGGAAAAGTATGCTTCTGAGAATAATATTTCATATAAATACTATCAGCCGGTGGAAAAAACTACTACTGCTTATCTAGAAACAATTGACCTTGCAGTAGAGGGTGGAGCTAAGATTATAGCATGTCCAGGATATCTTTTTGCTGAAGCAATTTATGAAGCACAAGACAAGTATCCTGATACTACCTTTATAATGCTTGATGCAAGTCCTAAAGATGCAAATGGAACTGAGAAGGTTAATGATAATACCTATGCTGTTTATTATGCTGAGGAGCAGGCTGGATTTTTAGCTGGTTACGCTGCTGTTAAGGATGGCTACAAGAAATTAGGCTTTATGGGCGGAGTAGCTTTACCAGCAGTAGTGAGATTTGGCTATGGTTTTATCCAAGGAGCTGAGTATGCAGCAGAAGAGATGGGAATCGAAGATTTAGAGCTTAAGTATCACTATACAGGTAAATTCGATGCTACTCCTGAGGCGCAGTCAACAGCTGCAGCCTGGTATCAATCAGGAACAGAAGTGATATTTGCCTGTGGAGGTGCTGTTGGTAATTCAGTTATGGCTGCTGCAGAGGACGCTTCAGGAAAGGTTATAGGAGTTGATGTGGACCAATCCGCTGAATCGGACTCTGTAATAACCTCTGCAATAAAAAATGTCTCAGGTTCCGTTTATGATGGTATTAAAGCGTTCTATAATGATAGTTTTCCAGGTGGACAGGTGCTAACTCTAGATGCTTCTGTTGACGCAATAGGATTAGCTATGGATACTTCTAAATTTAACAAATTTACACAAGAGGATTATGAGGCTATATATAACAAAATTAAAGATGGTAAAATAAAAATAGTTAATGATTATGAAGCTGGTATTTCTGAACTTAATATAAGTAATATTAAGATAGATGTGGTGCAATAATTATGATTAAAAGGGTGCGAAAGCATCCTTTTTTTTATAAGAAAAGTGTATGGTTCTTGTGGCGTTACTGATTAAAAGTCATAGCCTCTATGATACAATAATATATATCCAGGATATACCTATTATGTAATGAAGGAGGGACGATATTGATGGAATTGTTCCATAATGAAGATAAAGCTATTGATTTTATAAGAAATAGATGTAAATCAAATGAACTCCAGTGCATGAAATATTTTCATAAGCTTATGGAGGAAAATAATCTAGGTAACATTAGTATAGATAAGCTTATAAATAATCTCTTTCAATATTCATATGTAACTATAAACTTTCGTCCTGATAGAATAGATAAAAACGGAAGACTAGTTATAGAAGAGCTTTTAAAGGAAGGAAAGTACCACAGTCAATTTGTCACGGGAACTACCAGCGGAAGCAGAACGGCATATAGTGGAGGAGAGAGAATCTGTGGGAAAAGGAGCTATTTGGAGGCTTTTATCACACTTCTAATATCAATAATTATAGAAGAGTAAAATACGGCTCTCTTAATATTATGAATTATTTAGATGGAGCTTCTCCAAGGTTTGGTTCCTGCTACCTTAAGCTCAAGAAAAATGTTGCAGATAGGTGCACCTTTACCTTTGGGGATAGTCATTTGAAACCTGAGTTTTTAGGTACTAAGGATAGTTTTTGTTTTATAATGATGGCAATAATTGATAAGGTATTAAGGGAGAAAATTCTTATCAACAGCAGTGGTTTTGATTTATCTAGTGCTATTGACTATATTGAAAATCTTCATGAAAAAAATCTATCTGCTGAATATGGAGATTTAGGGAGAGCGCTAGATGATTACATTGAAGCACAGATTCACGGAGAAATTAAGCTTGACAGGGATGTTGATAGTTTGGCATTGGATGAAGCTTTCAAGGAATCAGATATAATTGAATATATATCAGAAATATCAAGAACTTTTAATATCCCAATAGAGTGGATACCAAGGAGAACAGTAAGTGCTAGCACTATACCTGATGAATTTAGAGGACCAATGATAAAGCCTTTTGCCAGGAGGATTTTGAAAGATTTAAGAATAGAAGGGGAAAATATTGATGCTAGAGTAATAGGCCTAGCTTCAAGGTACTTAGTGTATAATCCAAAGCAGTGGCATGATTTAGGCCGTGAAGATGAAATTTTTCAATACTTGAAGCAGCTGTGGCATGTGGTTGTCCAGTTTGGATAGATAGATATATTATAATACAAAAAAAGCTCTCTCAGTATATAACTGAGAGAGCTTTTGGTGCCGATGGTGGGACTCGAACCCACATGGTTTCCCGCACGATTTTGAGTCGTGTGCGTCTGCCAGTTCCGCCACATCGGCCTACAAATGATATATTAGCATAAAATTTTAGCCTTTGCAATAAAAAAATCCTTTAGGGGAATAATTGTGGAAAAAGTTATTTTCACTACATGGAATTAAGGGTATTATATTATTGATAACATTATGATACGGAGGATACTATGCAGGGACTTTTAGAAAGCATAATTGAGAATAATAAGGATTTAGTTAAAGAAGGGAAAGTAGCTTCATATATACCTCTACTGGGACAGGGAAACCCTGACCATCTAGGTATAGCAGTAACCAATCTTGATGGTAGGGAATACCTAGCTGGTGATTGGGAAGTAAAATATACCATGCAGAGCATATCAAAGGTTATAAGTCTTATGCTTGCTATAATGGATAAGGGGAGCAGAAATGTTTTTTCTAAGGTGGGAATGGAGCCTACAGGAGATGGCTTTAACTCCATTGTCAATTTAGAGGTTAAAAAGCTTAGCAAGCCATATAATCCTATGATTAATGCTGGTGCCATAGTGATAAGCTCCTTAATAGAAGGAGCTACAGTGGAAGAGAGAATTAAGAGAATAGTTACCTTTGCTCAAAAGATAACTGATAATAAAAGCATAAGAGTTAATGAAGAGGTTTATCAATCAGAGCAGGAAACTGGTGATAGAAACAGGGCCTTAGCTTATTTTATGAAGAGCAACAATATACTAACGGGATCCGTGGAGGAAAGTTTAGAGGTATATTTTAAGCAGTGCTCTATAGAGGTTAATTCTAGAGATATATCTAGAATAGGGGCTATGCTTGCTAACGATGGTATACTTCCATGGACTGGTGAAAGAATCATATCTAGGGAAACAGCAAGAATTGTTAAAACCATAATGGTTACCTGTGGTATGTATGATGAATCAGGGGAGTTTGCTGTACATATTGGAATTCCTGCCAAAAGTGGAGTAGGTGGAGGAATAATGGCTGCAGTTCCTAGAAGGATGGGTATAGGTGTTTTTGGTCCTTCCTTGGATGAAAAGGGTAATAGTATAGCTGGGATTAAAATGCTCCAGGAGCTATCTAAAGAGTTGGACTTAAGTATCTTCTAGAAGTGATTCCTTAATATATTGTTAAATAAATACATTTCATTATAAATAGTCAATTATCTGTTATTATATATATAAGAATATTATTTAATATATAATTAAAACCTATTATAAATACCTTTTAGATGGAAAGAATTATTAGATAGCAGGGTATTTATGATATTTATTGGAGGAATAATGATGGAGAAAATTTTATTACTAGACAGTAATTCCATAATGAATAGAGCCTTTTATGCATTACCTCCCTTAACAAATTCTGAGGGGATTCATACTAATGCAGTATACGGCTTCGTTAATATGCTTTTTAAATTATATGAAGAAATAAAGCCTGATTATGTGGTTGCTGCCTTTGATAGAAAGGCACCAACCTTTAGGCATACAGAATATGCTGATTACAAAGCTGGGAGAAAGAAGATGCCTCCTGAGCTAGCAGAGCAATTTCCAATCATTAAAGAAGTCTTTGAGGCCATGGGGATTAAAAAATTTGAAATTGATGGCTATGAGGCAGATGATTTGATTGGTACTCTAGCAACCTTTTCTGAGAGGAATGGTCTTGAGGTTTATATACTTACAGGAGATAGAGATGCACTGCAGTTAGCATCAGACAATATAAAGGTTATAATCACCAAAAAGGGTGTTTCTGAAAAAGAGATATATGACAGGAATAGGATGATAGAGGACTATGGAGTTACACCTCAGGAATTTATTGATGTAAAGGGCCTTATGGGAGACTCATCAGACAATATTCCTGGAGTTCCTGGAATTGGGGAAAAGACGGCTTTTAAATTGATACAAACCTATAAAAGCATAGAAAATCTATTGACTAATATAGATGAAGTATCTGGCAAAAAGCTTAAAGAGAATTTGATGAACTACAGAGAACAAGCTATATTTAGTAAGAAGCTTGCAACAATTATTACGGAAGTTCCCATAGATATGGATATAGATGATATTAAATCTAAAGAAACCTCTAATCATGAAGCCTTAAGAAAGCTCTTTTTTAAGCTTCAGTTTAAGTCCTTAATTGATAAAATACCTCATGAGAAAATACAAGAAGCAGAAGGGACTATAGAGGCTTCCAGTAACATTGAAATCATTTCTATAAGTTCAGCTAAGGAGCTTCAAAATTTACTAGAGAATATTAAGGAGGATGAGATCAGTTACTGGAATTTTGATATCATCCATAAAGATTTTTATACCAAGACTGCTATCAAGGAGATTTATATTGCAGCTGATGATAAAGTATATACATTGGATATAGACATTTTAGAGAAGGATGAAAACTTCTTTAAAAATCTAAAGAGGTTTTTAGAGAATGAAACCTTCAAAAAGGTTTGCTATGATAGTAAGAATGCTTATACAGCTTTATCTAAATATGAGATTGATCTCAAAGGAGTTATCTTTGATATAATGGTCGCAGCTTATCTTATCGATGCATCAAAGGGAGATTATCCTTTAGTAACCTTGATAAATGAATATCTAGGAGAGGATCCAATGTCTCTTGGAGCTCAAGGTGCAGTAGCTGCTAATGGCTATATGACAAAGCTTTATGAAATTTTAAATAAGAAGCTTCATGAAGAGGATATGGATGAATTATTTTATAATATGGAGCTTCCTTTAACGAAGGTTCTTTCTTCCATGGAGGTTTTAGGCTTCAAGGTTGATAGAGAAGTGCTAAATACCCTTGGTATAAAGTTCAAAGAAGAAATAGAAACCACTCAAAAAGAAATCTTTGATATGGCAGGAGAGGAATTTAATATTAGCTCACCTAAGCAGCTTGGAAAGATATTGTTTGAGAAATTGGACTTACCTGTTATTAAGAAGACTAAAACAGGGTATTCCACCAATGCTGAGGTTTTAGAACAGCTTCAGGATAAGCATCCTATAATAGATAAGATTACTTATTATAGACAGCTCACAAAGCTTAATTCTACTTATATTGAAGGCTTAAGAAATGTTATCGATGAGGATGGCTGCATTCATTCAAGCTTTAATCAAACAGTTACCACAACAGGTAGGTTATCCAGTACTGAACCTAATCTTCAGAACATACCTATTAAGTATGAAATGGGTAGGGAAATAAGAAAGATATTTATTCCATTTACCACTGATTCAGTGATTCTATCAGCGGATTATTCACAAATTGAGCTTAGAGTACTAGCTCATATTGCTAAGGATGATAATATGATTTCTGCCTTCAAGGAGAACATTGATATTCATACGAAAACTGCCTCTGAGGTATTTAGAGTGCCCCTAGAGGAAGTTACAAAGCTTATGAGAGGTAGAGCTAAGGCTGTTAACTTTGGTATAGTTTATGGAATTAGTGATTTCAGTCTTTCTAAGGATTTGAAAATTACTAAGAAAGAAGCTAAGGAGTATATAGATATTTATTTTGATAGATATCCTGGTATAAAAGAATACCTTAATGGAATAATTTCTGTTGCAAGAGAAAATGGGTATGTAAAAACGATATTGAATAGAAGAAGAGCTATACCTGAAATAAATGCATCTAATAAGGTTGTGAGATCCTTAGGAGAAAGACTTGCTATGAACGCACCTATCCAAGGCAGTGCAGCAGACATTATTAAACTAGCTATGGTTAAAGTTTATAATGAACTGAGAGATAATAAATTAAAGAGCAAGCTTATATTACAGGTTCATGACGAGCTTATAGTAAATGTACATCTTGATGAGCTGGAAAGGGTTCAAAGGATTGTAAAGGAAGCAATGGAAGGTGTATTGGAGCTTTTAGTTCCTTTAGAAACAGATATGCATACCGGTAAGGATTGGTATGAAGCGAAATAATGGGGGGGAAGCTTGTGCTTAAAATAGGATTGACCGGGGGAATTGGTTCAGGGAAGAGTACTGTATCAGCCTTTATAAAAGGCTTAGGTCTTCCTGTGATAGATGCTGACAAAATTGCTAGAGAGGTTCTGGATATATACCCGGAAATTCTATCCTGGGTGAGGAAGGAATTCGGAGATGGTTTCTTTGATTGGAGAGGCAATTTTTTGAGAAAGCAGTTTGGCAGCTATATATTTAAGTATCAAAAGGAAAGAATTAAATATGAGCAAAAGATAATCCCTTATATCAAAATGGAAATAAATAAAGAATTGGAGAAATATAATAAAAGTAATAGCAAATTAGTTTTTCTGGATGCACCTACTCTCATAGAGAATAATATGCATCCAGATATGGACTTTGTTATACTGGTTTGGACGGATAAAAATACACAAATAAAAAGGATTAGGGATAGAGATGCCTTATCTACAGCAGAAATTATGGCGAGAATTAATTCTCAATTAGCCCTAGAGGAAAAAAAGCAATATGCTGATTTTATAATTGATAACACAGGGGAAATATATTCAACTAAGACACAGGTTGGTGATATATTAGAGATTTTAAAAATGTACAATTAAGGAGATGGGGATGAAGTTTGTAGGAAGGCAGTTGCTGAGGCTGACATTAGTTATATTAATATTTATATTAGGGATAATAGCTCTTCAATATGTATTTTATGTAAAGCTATATCCATACAAATATGAAGCGTCCTTAAGTAAATATAGCTTAGAGAGTTCTATAGAGGATCTATTGATTCTATCAGTAATAAAAGCAGAAAGTAAGTTTGATGAAAAGGCGTTATCTAATAAATCTGCTTATGGATTAATGCAGATAACGGAGCCTACAGCAAAAGAAATAGCTGAGCAGCTGGGTATTAAAGATTTTCATATAGATATGCTTTTTGATGCTGATATTAATATTAGGATGGGAAGCTACTATTTAAGTACGCTTATCAATGAATTTGAGGATCTTGAAACGGCAATTGCAGCCTATAATAGTGGGCTAGGGAATGTAAATAGATGGCTTACAGATGATAAGTACTCAAAAGATAAAATTACCTTATATAATATACCATTTAAGGAAACTGATAGGTATGTTAAAAAAGTCAGGGTCAATTATAATATGTATAATTTTCTATATAAGGAGTTACCTTCATATATTCCTAAAGAGTTATTAATTTTTAATAAGAATTAGTGATATTTTTTTAAAAAATACTCTTTACAAACATGATTATATGATGATATAATAACATTCGTGGCAGTGATACTGCCTCATGCGGGCGTGCTGGAACTGGCAGACAGGCAAGACTAAGGATCTTGTGTCTATAAAGGCGTGCAGGTTCAAGTCCTGTCGCCCGCACCATGTAAAAAACCTCTTTTGTCTACCCGACAAAAGAGGTTTTTTTACAATGATATCCGTTCCTCTCGGAACGGGTGATATACCTTCGATATGATATCGCACTATCGTGGGTGATATATGCCTTAGGCATATGAAGGAACGGATATTATATCATATTTGCTGTGCAAATATATCATACGGCTCTACCGTATATCATATCGCCTATGGAGATATATCATTATTCCCTAGAAAATCAAAATACAATTGAAATTTAACCCATCTTAAGATCACACTAATGTGTTCTTTTTTATTACCCTTTTTAAGTTCTTTCCCTCAATTTTAATACTATATTTATACAAGAATAATTAATGAAGTGCTCCTTTTCTTAATAATAAAAGATATATATACCTTAAAAGCGATCTAATCTATTTATTCATAGGCTATCCTTAAGTGTTATCGTTTACTCTATAAAACCCTTTATTTTACATAGAAATTTGTAGAAAAAATATGTAATTAATAATATAATTATAATACATTGCTATGTTTAACAGTATATGGAGGAGGTAGGAAATGTATCCTATAAGGTTCGAAAATTTATATTATGAGAAAATCTGGGGAGGTCGTGATTTACAGGAATTTAGAGATAATCTTCCCGAAGGGAATATAGGTGAAAGCTGGGATATAGCATGTCATAAAAATGGCACTGGTATTGTGGCTAATGGGAATCTAAAAGGAAAATCCTTTGATATATTAATTGAAGAGCTAGGAGATAAGCTTCTGGGTAAAAAGATAGATAAAAATGAATTCCCTCTCTTAGTAAAGCTTATTAATTCACAAGACAAGCTCTCTGTTCAAGTTCATCCTGGTGATGATTATGCAAAGGAATATGAAGGAAGCTTAGGGAAAACTGAGGCGTGGTATGTAATTGAGGCTAAGCCTGGAGCAAGACTGATTGTAGGAACTAAGTCCTGCACTAAGGATGAATTTAAAAAGGCTATTACAGAAGAAAAGCTTGAGGCTTATCTAAATATCATCGAAGTAAAAAAGGGAGATAGCTTTTTAATTAAAAGTGGCTTGATACATGCAATCTGTGAGGGGGTAATTATTGCAGAAATTCAACAAAACAGTGATATAACCTATAGAGTATATGACTATGGAAGACCAAGAGAAATTCATGTAGAAAAAGCTCTGGAGGTTTCACAGCTTAATCTTGAGGCTATAAATCTAAGTGATAAGCCTTTGGTGGAATATGAAGGATATTCCCATGGAGAACTATGCAGGAGCGATTATTTCGTTATTGAAAAGCTAGTTATAAATAATTATTTTGGTACAAGCAATGCGGATTATTTTGAAATAATAACTGTCGTGGACGGCAAAGGAGTTATCAAAGGTGAGAATTATATGGAAGCTTTATCAAAAGGTGATAGTTATTTAATACCTGCTTCCTTGGGGGATTATCAAATAGAGGGAGAGGTAGTAGTTCTGAAAAGTCATCCTATAGTCTATTAATTCCTGTTTGAATCTGTCTTTTGAGCCATTTAAAGATTAGATTATATCTTATAAATTATTTATATACAAAATAATTAGATAATTATAATTTGAATAAAATTTCAATAAAATTATTGCAATGGTTAATAATTTCGTGATATCTTAGATTTGGTATAGGGAATTTTGGGAAGGTTATCCGAGTATATTTGTTTTTTTATGTGTTATGATGAAGGATAAGAAGGAAAGGAGTAATTTATGACTATAAGTTTGTCGGAATTTCTTAATCAACTAGTTTCAAACCCTGCTCTTATTATTACAACTATTTTAACTCTAGGTGTAATTTTAGTAAATGGGTGGACTGATGCTCCCAATGCCATAGCAACCTGTGTATCCACTAGGGCTATGACACCTAGGGCTGCTATAATAATGGCAGCGATATTTAATTTTTTAGGTGTTTTTTTTATGACCCTAGTAAATGCTACTGTTGTGCAGACTATTTACAAGATGGTGGACTTCGGTGGTGACTCTCAGGAAGCATTAGTTGCTTTATGCGCGGCATTATTTGCCATAGTTTTATGGGCTACAGCTGCCTGGTATTTTGGTATCCCTACCAGTGAAAGTCATGCTCTTATAGCAGGTCTCTCTGGCGCTGCCATCGCTCTTCAGGGTGGATTATCAGGAATTAATGGTAGTGAATGGATAAATGTCGTATATGGACTAGCTTTATCAACGGTATTAGGATTTTTAATGGGTTGGTCAGTGGTTAAGATAGTTGGAATGATATTTAGAAATATTGATAGAAGAAAAACCCATGGTTTTTTTCAGGGAGCACAGATTACTGGGGCTGCAGCAATGGCCTTCATGCATGGTGCACAGGATGGACAAAAATTTATGGGAGTATTCATGCTGGGTATGTTTTTAGCACAAGGGCAAGGTAATGTTCAAAACTTTGTAATTCCCATCTGGCTTATGATTCTTTGCTCTGTAGTTATGGGAATAGGAACCTCTATAGGGGGCTATAAGATTATTAAGGCAGTAGGAATGGATATGGTTACCTTAGAGAAGTATCAGGGATTTTCAGCAGATATAGCAGCGGCTGGTTGCTTATTAATAGCATCGGTTACTGGAATTCCTGTAAGTACAACCCATACGAAAAATACCTCAATAATGGGTGTAGCTGCAGCTAAGAGAATAAGTGCAGTTAATTGGGGAATAGTTAAGGAAATGGTATTGACTTGGATACTTACTTTTCCAGGCTGTGGATTAATAGGCTACTTAATGGCTCATTTATTCATGTGGATATTCTAAATAAATTAATTTGAAAAAAGGGGTAAGAAGATGGCTAGTAAAAAGACCAATAGTTATTTTGAAGCATTTGTTGAATTAGTAAACTATTCTATAGATGCTGCAACGATGTTAAATGATATAATCAGTGACTTTAATCCTGAGTTAATCGAAGGTAAAATAAAAGAGATGCATGATATCGAACATAGAGCTGACCTTAGAAAGCATGAAATTATGAATAAGCTTGCTAAGGAATTTATAACTCCAATAGAAAGAGAAGATATTATACAGCTATTCACAGAGATAGATAATGTCACTGATAGTATCGAAGATGTTTTAATAAAAATGTACATGTTTTGTATAACTTCTGTAAGATCAGAGGCTAAAGAATTTTCAGCTCTTCTTATAAAGTGCTGTGATGCTCTTAAGAAAATGATGATAGAATTCCCTAACTATAAGAAATCTACAGTTCTTCATCAGTTGATTATAGAAATAAATGATTTAGAAGAAGAAGGAGATAAGCTTTATACTAATGGTATAAGAAATCTTTATTTAAATTCAAAGGATCCTATCGAACTAATGACCTGGACAGAAACCTTTGAAAGGTTTGAAAAGAGCTGTGATGCCGTGGAGCATGCGGCCAATGTAGTAGAAAGTGTTGTTATGAAAAATTCATAGAAGAAGATTAAGGCGTCCTTTACGATGCCTTTTTATTTTTGCTTTTGAAAATATAATAGAGAGGTAAAGAAGTGAATATATATATGGTATAAGCTTTAAGGGGTGTTAGAATTGGATAAAATAAAAATAAAAAATAACTTTAACCTAGGAAATTTCATAATTGCAGTGCTGCTTCCACTGACAGTAGGTTTTATTGCTGGGAGATTGAATTCGCAGAGTATGGAGATATACACAGGTTTTGAAAAACCAGCCTTTTTTCCTCCGGCATGGGTTTTTCCAGTAGTTTGGACTATACTATATATTTTGATGGGAATAGCTTCTTATTTGGCTTGGAGTAGCAGCACTTCAAAGAAAGAGGCGAGAAGTGCCTTAACCTTTTATCTTATTCAGCTGGGGCTGAATTTTGCATGGACTTTTATATTTTTCACCTGTAAATTATATGGGCTTGCCTTCATTGAGCTAATCCTCTTGCTTATATTTGTTATTATAACAACAGTTAAGTTTTGTAAGATAAGCAAAGTAGCTGGACTAATGATGATTCCGTATATTATATGGCTTTTGTACGCTGGAGTTCTAAATTTCTACATTTGGAAAGCCTATGAGATGACTGCTTAGGGAGTGAAAATTTTAATCTTTACTTTTTAAAAGTTCTATTTATATTTGATGGTCTGAAGGTCTATGGTTATAATAAAGATAATGCATATATTATTATATATAAGAAATTCTACTTTAATTTAAAGAAAATTAATTTTTAAAGATGTGGATACCTGGGGCAGGCAGTATTAGAGAGGAGTTGGGGTCAAAATATGGGAGTAGCATTAATCTTAGCTGAGAAGCCGTCTGTTGCTAGAAATATAGCACAGGCTCTGAAGGTAAAAACAAGAAGAGATGGTTATTTTGAAAATGAGGAGTATATTGTAACCTGGGCTTTTGGTCATCTTTTGCAGCTTTATGATGCAAAGGATTATGATAAGGATATGAAAAGCTGGAGGATAGAAAAGTTTCCTTTTATACCAGAAAACTTTAAATATAAGGTTAAGAGTGATTCCAAGAATAAAAGCTCTGCAGATACCGGTGCTAAAAAACAGCTGGAAATAATTAAAGGCTTATCAGCTAAAAATGAAGTGGATAGAATAATATCTGCAGTGGATGCTGATAGGGAGGGTGAGGTCCTAGCTACTGAAATATTGACCTATTTAAAGATAAAAAAGCCTATATATAGACTCCTTCTTAATGAATGGACTGAGGAGGAGGTATGTAGGGGGATGGATAAGCTGGTTCCTATAAAAGAAATGCAGCCACTGCAGGATGCTGGTCTTAGTAGACAGCTAGCTGACTGGATAATAGGTATTAATCTTACCTCAATCACCACCCTTACTTACGGAGAGAGAAAAAGGATGCTTAATATAGGTAGAGTTCTGCTTCCTACCTTAAAGATAATATATGATAGAGATAAGGAAATAGAGAACTTTCAGGAATCCTCCTATTATAAGCTATTAGGAGTTTTTAAAAGAGGAACTTTAGAAGAGTTCGAAGGTACTTATTATGAAGAGGAAAATGAAAAGTTTGAGGATAATGTTTATCTAGAAGGTCTTAGAGAGCTTTTAAAGGATAAAAAGGCTAAAGTCATAGATAAAGTAGTTACTAGAAAAAAAGAATATCCTCCACTGCTTTTTAATCTATCAAATCTTCAAGGTCATGTTACAAGTAAATACAAAGGCTGGACTTCAGACAAGGTTTTAAAGGTTGCTCAATCACTTTATGAGAAGAAGTTTATTACATATCCACGTACAGGAAGCGTTGCCCTAGAGGAAAGTCTTAAGGACAGGGCGAAAAAAGTATTGGAGGTAGTAAAAAAGGATTTACCCTTTGAAAGGGATATAAGGTTTACTACTAGTAAAAGAGTTTTTGATAATAGTAAGGTTGAAAGTCATAGTGCTATTATGCCTACATATATGGTTCCCTCTGGGCTGACAGGAGATGAAAGAATAGTCTATGAAGCTATCAAAAATAGATTTATTATGCAGTTTATGCCTATTGCTGAATTTGATGAAACTATCTTGAAGGTTAAGGTGCTAGAGGATAGGATACCAGGGGAATTTATTGCTAAAGGTAGGATACAGCTAATAGAGGGATGGAGAGTAGTGGAAAAGATAGAATCAAAGGATACTATTCTGCCTTCAGTAGAAAAGGAGGAGCTTTTAGATGTAGTAGACAGCTCCGTTAATAAGGTAGTAAAAAAACCACCTAAAAGTCACACTGAAAAAACACTCCTAAGAGTAATGGAAACCTGCGGCAAGTCATTTAAGGCTGAGGACAGCGAGGAAGACTCTGAAGAGATGATGAAGGCTATTTTGAGCGGCTTTAGCATTGGTACACCGGCTACTAGAGCTGAGACTATCAAGAAGCTAAAGGATGTAGGCTATATCACCACAAAGGGCAAGAGCCTAAAATGCACTGAATTAGGTAAAAATATCGTTGAAACCTTCCCAATAAAGGAATTGTTGGATTTAGAATATACTGGTAGATTAGAAAAAACCCTATCAGATATAGAAAAAGAGAAGTATAGTAAAGAGGACTTTCTCCAGATGATAAAGGAATTTACTGTATCCTCAGTGGGTATCATTAAGGAAAGCTATATGAAAAATGGATCTAAAGCTAATACTACAGGAACAAAGGAAGAGATTGGTAAGTGTCCTGAGTGTGGCTGTTCAGTGATAGAAAATTCTAAGGCCTTTGGTTGCTCTAACTGGAAGAATGGCTGCAAGTTTACAATTTGGAAGGATGATAAATATATAACCTCCTTTAACAAAACCGTATCGAAGGAAATGGTTGAACTCCTTCTCAAAAACGGAAAGGTAGGCTTCAGGAATCTAAAGAGTAAAAAGGGCAATGTGTTCAGTGCTTATTTTATTTATGAAAAGGATGCTGAAACCGGTGCTTACAAATGGAGAATGGAGTTTATATAAAAAAAATCATAGAGATAATTCTCTATGATTTTTTTGTAAGATATCCTAAAAGGGTAATAAGCTAGAAAAGTATATCAAGATAGGGGCGAGAAAAACTGTGATAATACCAGCGATACCAATAGAAAGACTGCTCATAGCACCTTCTATTTCCCCCATCTCTAGAGCTTTTGTAGTTCCCATAGCATGGGCAGCGGTACCCATGGCAACACCAACGGCAATTTCATTTTTGATATTAAATATCCTGCATAGGAGAGGTCCGGCAACAGCACCTATTATACCTGTTATTATTATTGCTGCTACTGTTATGGAGGATATACCTCCCATAGATGCACTTACCTCTATACCTATAGCAGTAGTAACAGATTTAGGTATAAGTGATGCTGTTAACTCTGCTGAGAGGTTAAATAGTTTTGATAAAATAATTATAGAAATCAAACCCACTAAGCTGCCAACGAAAATTCCTAAAAATATCGGAAGAAAATATTTCTTTAAAAGCTGCATCTGCTTGTATAGAGGTACGGCTAATACCACTGTCGCTGGGCCTAATAGCATATTTATTACCTCACCACCCTTATTAAAGCTTTCATAGCTTATACCTGTTAAGGAAAGAAAAGCAATGTTTAGCAGTATTGCTATAAGCAGCGGATTTAATAGGGGAGATTTAAATTTCTTTTGAATGTAAAGTCCTATTTCAAAGGATGCTAGGCATAATAGAATTCCAAATAAAGAGTTATTTATCACTGTGTTCATCGGGGCACCTCTTCTTAAGTTTTTGTATGTATTCTACTGTTTTTCCTGTGACAACAAATATTATGAAGGTTGTTATAATACTTACGAATAAAATACCTATCCAATTGTCCTTTATTATTCCAAGAGAATTCATAAGACTGACACCTGCTGGGATAAAAAAGAAGGCTAAATGGTTTAAAAAGAAATTTGCGGTGTTTTCAATTGCTTTAATATCAATTCCTTTAGTAAGCAAAAGGATAAGTAGTATAATCATACCTACAATGTTTCCTGGGATGATTAGATTGAAGGCTTCAGTAATTATAAGGCCTAATATATATATACCAATTATAATCAATAGTTCTCTTAAGTATTTCATTTCATTCTCCTTTATAGTTAATTATTATATTTTTTCACTATATTAGAAAAATATAATTATTTTCCTTCAAAAGAAAGAAAGGCCTAAACAACAGCCTTGCTTTTTTCTATGATTTCTATTTGATTTTGAATTTCTTCTTTGGTTAAATCTGTAAGAAAACTTTCCTTAAAAGATGCTGCGGTTTTTAACATTTCTAAGGCTTTATCTATGCTGCCTTTTTCCTTCAGTATTAAGCCGTAATAATAATAAGGCTCAGCAAAGGTTGGGTTCTCAGGTATAAGCTTTGAGTATATATCTTCAGCCTTTTCAAGCTCATTCCTGTGATAATAGGTCTGTGCAAGATTGTCCTTTATTATTGTGCTGCTTTCGTTATATTCTAGGGCTTCATTATTAAAAGAAAGGGCTTTATCTAAATCTCCTTGAACTATAAGAAGGTAACCTAGGCTCTCGTATAAAGTTGAATTTTTGAATTCCTGAAAAACCTCTTCAAGAGTGCTTACTGCAAGCGCTATATTACCTTCCTTCCAGTATACCAGAGCAAGAGTCATTTTTAACTGAGACCTTTCCTGCAGATTTAGTGCTTCTCTCCTTTGCAGAGCTTCTAATATTTCTTTAGATTTTTCTACTTCCTTCTCCTTAAGTAAAAGATAACCGTAGCTAGTAATAACTCTTGGAGATGAGGACTTTAGGCTGGAAGCTCGCTGAAACCAGTGTAGAGCTTGTTCCTTATTTCCTTTTGAAAAATGTCCATTACCAATTAAAGCATATATAAAGCTTCTGGAATTATATAGTTTATATAGAACAAATAAAAGGATCAGCGCTATCCCTAAAAATGGATTGGTATTAAAGGTGATGAATAACAGTATAGCTATAACAAGCAGAGTAATAAGAAGTTTTGGGTTGTTTTTCATTTGTTCCCTCCAAAATAGTAATTTACATTAATTATACTATGAAAAAATATATAATTAAATATTTTAGTACTTTCTTATTATTCTCTTTTCATAAGCTGCAACTGCTATATACATTAAAAAGGCAAGGATAGACAAAATTATAATTGACATCATTACCATATCTAGCTGGGCAATTTGACCTCCATATACTATTAAAAATCCCAGGCCATCCTTAGCTACTAAAAATTCTCCCATAATTACTCCTACCCAGGATAGACCAACATTTATCTTTAAGGCTGATATGAAGGTTGGAACTGAGGCTGGAAAGATTAAGTGCTTAAGAATCTGTAGCTTACTAGCACCAAAGGTTTTTAAGAGCTTTATTTTATCTTCATCAACGCTCTTAAAACCAGAAAGCACACTAATTATTGTTACAATAGTAGATATAAGCAGTGCCATGACGATTATAGAAGCCATTCCATTCCCAGCCCAGAAGATGATGATAGGACCTAGAGCTACCTTAGGAAGTGCATTTAATACTACAAGATAAGGATCGAAGACTTTAGAAATAAAGTCGGACCACCATAATATCATAGCTATTATTGTTCCTACTACTGTACCTAAAACAAAGCCAACAATAGTTTCAAAGCAGGTAATTGCAATGTGCTTGAAAAGAATACCTTCCTTATAAAAAGTGATTAATGATTTAACTATTCTTGAAGGGGAGCTGGTGAGGAAGGGATCAATCCAACCCCATACAGCAGCAAGCTCCCAAAGAAGGATTAAAAACGCTAATATAGACACTCTAGTAAAGGTAAGCATAAATTGATTTTTTTTTGTTTTCTTAAGATAAGCTTGATGCTCATCACTTATTTTTAAGTTCTTCAACAACATCTATCTCCTTCCATATTTTATTGTAATAAACACGGAACTCCTGTGCCTCTCTTCTTGATAGAGGAGTTTTATAGTTACTATCAAAGTCTAAGGAGAAAATACTTTTAATAGTAGAAGGTCTTTTGCTCATAACAACTAGTCTAGATGAAGTAGATACTGCTTCTGATATATCGTGGGTAACCATTACAACGGTCTTACCAGCTTTTTTTATAATTTGATAAATTTCATCACATACCATAAGCCTTGTTTGAGAGTCTAAAGCAGAGAAAGGCTCATCTAATAATAGTATTCTTGGAGATAAGGCAAGAGTTCTTATCAAGGCAACTCTCTGTCTCATTCCTCCAGATAATTCATTGGGATAATAGTTTTTGAAGTCAGAGAGACCGTAAGAAGTGAGCATATCTTCGATGAAACTTTTTTTTTCATGATTATATTCTCCTTTAATTTTTAACCCTAGGATAACATTTTCCCATAGATTAAGCCAAGGGAATAGATGATCCTTTTGAAACATGTAGCCTATTTGATCTAGGTTTGAGGACATTTTTTCCCCTTCAAATAGCACTTCCCCTCGTGAAGGGGCTATAAGTCCAGCAACAATATTTAATAAAGTAGATTTTCCGCAGCCGGAGGGGCCGATTATAGTGATAAATTCTCCTTCCTCAATTTTAAGGTTGATATTATCTAGTACTGTTGTTTCTCCCTCTATTGAATGATAGTTCATAAAAACATCTTTAATTTCTAGGAAACTCATTTTCTCACCCCTTTTATAAAGTACCAAGCTCCAGTAATCATACTGAAGCTTGAAATTATAGCTGTTACTTTAATTCCTTTTGAAGGACTTTTTCTGCAAAGCTATTATCTACAATATCCATTATAGGTGGACGTTTAGGTATAAGCTGAGAATCATAGGATTGGATTATATCCATCAATCTGGTCATGTCTTCCTCCTTCACATAAGGAGTTTGTGAGTAAGCGTCTATTTCTTTATAGTTAGCTATAACTTTAATTATTGTAGCTTCATCGGTACCAGGGAAGAAATCAATAATCGCCTTAGCTATATCTTCATTTGCGGTGCTATTAACCCATTGCTGTCCCTTATATATTGCTCTGGTAAAGCTTTCTATTATTTCGGGATTATCCTTCATATAGGATTTTGTGGCGTAAAAGCAGGTGTAGGGAAGAGTACCTGCAGACTTTCCTATAGAGGCTACAATGTGTCCTGAGTTTTCCTTTTCTAAAGCACTGGCAGAAGGTTCAAATAAGGCAACATAATCACCGGTTCCACCCTTGAAGGCGCCGGCAGTAGCATTAAAAGCGATATTAGTGATGAGATTTAAATCACTTTTTATATCTATGCCATGATTTTTTAGCACATACTCCAGAGCCATTTCTGGCATACCACCAGGACGTCCACCAACTACTGTTTTACCTTTTAAACCTTCCCAAGAGAAATCTTTTTCTTCAGTTCTGCTAACCAGAAAGGAGCCATCCTTTTGAGTTAACTGTGCAAAAACAACTGGGTAATCCTCTCGCCCCTGATTGTATATATAAATAACCTGTTCAGGACCTGAGAATCCAATCTGAACGCTACCACTAAGTAGCTGCTGCATAGTTTTGTCGGCTCCCTGGCCAGTTGTAATCTCTAGCTCTAATCCTTCTTCCTTAAAGTAGCCATTAGTAACTGCCGCATAAAGAGGAGCATAAAAAATAGATCTAGTTACTTCATTTAGCTCTATTTTCACAATTTCTTTATCTCCATCCTTAGGTGGTGTATCCACTTTTTTACAGGATATTAAAGTAGAAAATAACAATACTAATAAAGTAACACCAGCTAGATTTTTAATTAGTTTTTTCATTACTAACCTCCTAATAAATACTTTCAATGTTATAATATGTTGCTTCATAGTTATTGCTAATTATTATTGTTTAAATCTATAAGTAATAAATATTTAAGGGGAGAACTATAATGATAAAAAATAAGAATGTTCAACTAACAGCTTTTATTAGCGCACTAATAATTTCTATAACCATAGGGAAAAATATAGTTGCTTCACCAGTGATTAAAGATGAAGCTAAAGGTTATATAGCTGTGGTCATAGATGATTTTGGCAATAGGAGCGAGGGTACTGAGGATATGCTAAACCTAGGAATACCTGTAACCGCAGCAGTAATGCCTTTTTTAGAAACCTCTGCAAAAGATGCAGCAGCGGCAATTGATAAAGGACATGAGGTTATACTTCATCTTCCTATGGAGCCTGAAATAGGGAAGGCTAGTTGGCTTGGTCCTAAGGGTATTACTGTGAACCTATCCACAGAAGAAATAGAAAATAGGGTTATGGAGGGTCTGGATAACATTAAATATGCAACAGGAATTAATAATCATACAGGATCAAAAGCCATGAAGGATGAAAGAGTAGTATCTGCTGTTCTTAAAATTGTTAAGGAAAAAAGGTTATCCTTTTTGGATAGTAAAACTACAGATGCTAAGGTAGCTGAAAGAATATGCAGTGAAGAGGGAATAAAATATTATAAAAGAGATTTGTTTTTAGACCATAATAATAATATTCCATACATAGAAAAGCAGCTGGAAGCCGCAGGAGATAAAGCTTTAAAGGAAGGCTATGCCATTGTTATTGGTCATGTGGGACCTGCTGGAGGGAAAACAACAGTGCAGGCCCTGAAAAATAAAATTAGGACATTACAGGATAAAGGAATTGTATTTGTACGTCTTTCTGATATACCTATTAGCTGTAACAATCATAATTAGAGTTAAAGGATTAATCATGAACATATGTATTATTTAACATAATAAGCCTGATATCTATGTGATACCAGGCTTAATAAAAATTCTATATACATTTAAAAAGGTTCTTTAAAAATTATTCTTATTTTTTAGTATCTGCTTCTTCTCCTTGATCTTCTATAGCCTCTGGAGCCTTTAGGGCCTTTGGCAATAAGTTTTATGATAACGAAAAGCAGAACTAATGCCAAAAGTATAATTACAGCAGCTACTGCATAAAGGACTATGTTCTCCTTTATTAAATCAGAGGTGCTTATATCTGCATTTAAGGTATAATTTTTGGAGTTATTTCTTACACTAACCTTATAGGTACCTTCAGGGTTCTTGGCTAGTTCCCAAGCATCCTTAGCAGAAACAGAAATGGTTCCTGAAGCTTCTGCTTTATTGATTTCATTATCATATAAAGTAACATCTTCCCTTAAGGTCATTGGGACAGATACAGTTTTTTCAGGACCGAAGAATTTAAAGGCTTTATAGGTTAGCTCATAATTACCTACTATATCATTTGCTTTTTGAGTAGTGGTCTTTTCAGCATTAAAGCTATAATCGATTATGGCATTCATATCATTAAATACGCTGATATCCTGAGCATCATAGGCTGATCTCATTACAACACCTATAATAGTTCTATCATCTCTTTCATAGATTGCTGCTAAGCATCTTCCAGCAGGGTCGGTATAGCCGGTTTTACCACCAATTGCACCATTTTTTCCTACATTTTTGTTGCGATTTTCAATCTTTATAGGTAAATTATTTGAGGTGGTAATTGTGTCTTCTTCTAAAGCCATAACTTCACGAACCCACTGATTTTCATAAGCCTTCTGGGTAATAAGTGCTAATTCATAAGGTGTTGTATAATGGTCAGGATCATGAAGGCCGTTGGGATTGGTGAAATGTGTATTTGTAAGTCCCCAATCCTTAAATCTGCTATTCATTAGATTAGCAAATTCCTCTGTGCTATTTGCTAGGGCATCGGATATTACATAAGCAATATCATTTCCAGAAAATAATAGCAGTGCCTTCATTACATCATCAGCTGTCATTGTTGTGCCTAGGTTTATAGGACCGAAGCTACTATATAATGAATAAGCCGGTTGAGATAGAGCTGTTTCAGTAAATGGTAATATGTCTGTCTTCTGTTTATTTTCTGCCAGAAGAATTGCTGTCATAAGCTTACTTATGCTGGCAGGGTAGGATTTTTCATCTGCTGCTTTAGCGTAAATAACCTCTCCAGTGTCAGCATCTATTGTAATTGCAAAATCACCGATTATTTCCGGCGGAACCTCTGCTGCACTTGCCTTCGCGCTAAATAAAGGGCTGATTAAATTTATTGATAAAGTAACTGCTAGTATACTAATTATTCTTTTTAATTTCACTTCGATCTCTCCATATTCTATCAGGTAAGTTTTTATAATTAACAAAGCTAGTATAACAAAATTATACCTTAAGCACAACCTTAAGGACATAAAATGTTAGCTTTATGATTATGGAAAACAATAGTATAATACCCTTGAGGTGATTGATTTGTACTTGAAGAATATACGGAATATTTTTCTGAATAGAAAAGGAAATTTAATTGGAAAATATAAAAGAGCTGCTGTTATGATACTCATTGGAGAGCATGAAGGAGAAGAGTGTATTATTTTTGAAAAGAGGGCACTTACCTTAAGGAGTCAGCCTGGAGATATATGTTTCCCTGGAGGAAGGATTGAAGAAGGAGAAAGCCCTAAGGAAGCAGCCATAAGAGAAACCTCTGAAGAATTGGGTATAGCTCCTGAAGAAATAGAAGTCCTAGGAGAGATGGATTATCTTGTTAGCCCCTATGGTTCAATTATGTACCCCTTCGTAGGTGTATTGAAAAACAATGATCTTAACCCTAATCCTGCGGAGGTACATAGTATTATCAGAATTCCTTTAAGATTTTTCATGGAAAATGAACCATTGCTCCATGAAGTGGCTATAGTGCCTCAAATTACAGAGGATTTTCCCTATCACCGGATCGCCGGCGGCAAGACCTATAATTTTACAAAGGGTAAATTGCTTCAGCATTTTTACACCTATAATGAAACAAATATTTGGGGCTTTACTGCAATGATAACTAAGGCCTTTGTGGATACCTTTAAAAGCAAAGTATAGTAGTTTTCAGCTACAGGATTTTTATGTAATTTTACTCCTAAGATAATTTATAAAGAGCTTTATAAAGTGACTACAGGGAGAGGACAATGGTAATGGATAGAATAATAAATACACTAATTGATTTTGCATTGACCGCAGGAGTAACCTTAATAACAGCATTATTTATAGTGATTTTAGGTTTCAAATTAGTAAAGCGTCTTATTGAAATAATTCAAAGAGGGAAGGGCTTTAGGAGGATTGATTTAAGCGTACAGACCTTTATAGTAAGTTTTATTTCAATAATATTAAAGATAGTAATAATCCTAACAGCAGCTGCTGTTTTAGGTGTGCCCATGACCAATGTAGTTGCATTAATCGGCTCCGCTGGGCTTGCCATAGGACTTTCCTTACAGGGAAGCCTCAGTAACCTTGCTGGAGGACTTATGATACTTCTTTTTAGGCCTTTTAAGGTTGGTGATTACATCGAATATACTAATTTTGCCGGAACGGTAAAGTCCATAACAATTTTATATACCCAGCTATTAACTATAGATAATAAATTAGTAGTAATCCCTAATGGAAGTATTTCCAATGGCACAGTAACAAATTACAGTAGTGAAGCCCTGCGCAGAGTAGATTTAGAATTTTCTGTGGGCTATAAGGAAAGTATAGATAAGGTAAAGGAAATACTATATAAGGCTATAGAGAAAAATTCATTAATACTAATGGAACCAGAGCCACCTTTTGTAGGTGTATCTACTTATGGTAATAATGCAATGATATATATATTGAAAGTATGGACATTAAATGAGAATTACTGGCCTTTAATATATGAATTAAAAGAAGAAGTTAAGAGAGTCTTTGATAAGAACTCAATAGAAATCCCGCTCCCACAGCTTGATGTACATTTGGCTAGAAATAAATCCTCTCAGGTGTAATAAAGGGAAAAAAGTAAAACCGGGCTTAATGTCCGGTTTTATTTTGTCAACCTATTAATCATAGTTTCTTTTGCTTTAATCTCAAAGTCATCATCCAATGGTTCTAAATTGACTTCTCCATACTTATTCTCCAATGCGTTTTTTATCAATCTATCAGCTAGTTCAGGATTCTTAGCAAGGAGAGATCCATGGAAATAGGAACAGTAGGTGTTTTTATAAATGCAGCCCTCATATCCATCGGATCCGTTATTGCCATAGCCTTTTACTACTTTTCCTAAAGGCGCTAATTCACCAATATAGGTTCTGCCAGAGTGGTTTTCAAAGCCTACATATGTTTCCTTAAAAGCTTCATTTTCTACCACAGTATTGCCGATGAACCTTTTATCTCCACCTTCAGTGTAGATGTCGAGGATTTCTAAACCCTTAAGCTTTTCTCCATCTGGTGTTATATAGGAATTACCTAAAAGCTGATAACCACCACAGATAGCTAAGAGCACCTTGGCTTCTTCTACGTATTCCTTTAAGGCCTGTTGTTTTTCTCCAAATAAATCCTCTGCCACAATGGATTGCTCATAATCCTGGCCACCGCCGAAAAATACTATATCATACAGTTCTTTTTGAAAAGGCTCTCCTAGTGAAAGGTTATGAATATTTACCTTAATTCCTCTCTCTTCACAGCGATTTTTTAGTATAAGTATGTTTCCTAAGTCTCCATAGACGTTTAATAAATCAGGATAAAGATGACATATATTTAATTCCATTTAACAACCTCCTTACCATAATTTCTTTATAAAGCCCTTGGAATAAAGATATTTTCTGTAATTGATCATAGCGGTATAGGTTGCTAAAACATAAATTATATCTCCCTTGGCATTTTTAAGACTCTCTGTGAGCTTATCGTAATCTTGACATAAGAGAAATTTATCCTTATCTAGTCCTGCTGTTTTAAGCCTAACAGCCATGTCATAGAGTCTTTCTCCACCGATAAATATGTCGTCATAATTTACTTCTCTAAAGGCTTCAAAATTAACATCCCATATCCAGGAAATATCTGTACCATCAGCATAATTGTCATTTAGTAAAAAAGCCAAGGATGCCTTACTGTCGTCAAGCATAATAGTATCAATTGCTTGATTATATCCAGCGGGGTTTTTTACTAGTATAATTTTTGCTTTTTTATCACCTATTAATATATTTTCCTGTCTTCCAAAGCTTGAGTTTTGCTTTTCTAAGGAGTCTTGAAGGGATTTTTCTGACAAACCAAGCTCCTTACCAATGGAGTAGGCACATAATGCATTATAGATATTATATACTCCTCCTTGGTTTAAATTAATTACAGTACCATTAATTGTGAAGGAGGAGCTTTCAGAGGTCATTTCCATTATTGAGTCAAGCTGATATTTTAAAGCAGGGCGTTTATAGCCACAACTATCACAATAGAAGTCTCCTAAATGATTATAGGTAATAAAGTTATATTTATAGGGTGATTTGCAAACCTTGCAGAATTTTGCATCTGCATTTATATCAATCTCTTTGTTAGGATTTGAAGAGGTATTAAAACCGTAATATAGGATATTGTTGTTAAGAGGAAGCTTTCCTAAAAGAGACTCATCTCCATTTAAAACCAAGGTGCTTTCAGGGGACTTAACTACTCCCTCTAATATTTTGTTTAAAGTCGTATAAACCTCTCCATATCTATCTAGTTGATCTCTAAAAAGATTGGTTATAGTAATAATTTTCGGTTTTAGCTTTTCTGTAATGAACTTAACATTAGCTTCATCTACCTCAATTACTGCATATCTTTCTTCTTTTTGATTAAAGAAGCTAAAGTTTGCTATAAAACAAGATACTATGCCTGGTAGCATATTAGCCCCTGTTTCGTTAGTAATAACCTTTAAGCCTTGTTCCTTTAAAGCATTAGATAACATGCTAGTGGTGGTAGTTTTTCCATTGGTACCAGTTATAAGGATAACCTTGTAATTATCTGCTATGTATTCTAATATATTTGGATCAATCTTTAAGGCGATTTTACCTGGAAAGTTGCTGCCTCCCTTGAGAAGATGTTTTGAAAGAAATTGAGTTATATTAGAAGCCACTATGGCTAATATTGATTTAATCTTGATAGTAACACCACCTAACATTTGTATAAATTAAAACTATTATGAGTATATCATAAAAGTATTTCTATTCCTAGCATCAATAATTCATTGGTTAAGTAATTAAAATACTATTTTAATGAAGCTTATATATTCCAAATATGCTATATAATAGTGAGTATATTTATCGAATTTAACTCATAATGATTACAAAGTTGCACAAAGTGAAATTTATAATCAAAAAAATAGTTTTTTTCTTGCAAAAATTCAAAAGAGATGGAATAATAGTATTACAATGCTTATGGGAGGATACTTATGATTATTTATAAAGATTCAGTTATATGTGAAAAGGTTTACGAGGGTTTGAATCCAGTACAGCTTATTGAACAAGCTATAAAAAGAGGAGAGGGAGAACTTACAGATACTGGGGCTCTGTCTATTAAAACAGGTTGCTATACCGGAAGGTCTCCTAAGGATAGGTATATAGTAAAGGATGAAATTACTGATGATACAATAAATTGGGGAAGTGTTAATAGACCTATTACCGAAGCAATCTATGATGATTTACTATGGTCTATAAAGAATTATCTTAAGGATAAAGAAGTTTTCGCTGTTAATGGACGAGTTGGTGCAGCAGCTGATTATTCTTATAATGTAAGATGCATCTGTGAATATGCTTCACAGGCTTTATTTTGTAGCCAGCTATTTATAAAAGGAATAGATATTGCAAATAGGGATGGTTTTACTGTTATCTCTGCTCCTGGGTTTAAAGCTGATAAGGATAAATATAATCTCAACTCGGAAGCCTTTATAATACTTAACTTAAAGGATAAAACAATAATAATTGGTGGTACTCAATACAGTGGAGAAATTAAAAAGGCAATATTTACAGCTATGAATTTCTTCCTGCCTCAAAGAGGGGTGCTACCGATGCATTGCTCTGCTAATGAAGGAAAAGATGGTGACGTGGCTATCCTTTTTGGCCTATCAGGCACTGGTAAAACCACATTGTCTGCAGATCCTAATAGAGCTCTTATTGGAGATGATGAGCATGGTTGGAGTGATGATGGGATATTTAACTTTGAAGGAGGCTGTTATGCAAAAGCAATAAATTTATCTAGGGATAGAGAAAAGGATATATATGATGCTATAAGGCTTGGAAGTGTTCTGGAAAATGTTGTGCTAGATAATGAAAACATTCCACAATATGATGATGATTCATTAACTGAAAATACTAGAGCGGCTTATCCATTGAATTATATCAATAATATAAAGGATGATGGAAGAGGAGGAATACCTAGGGTAATATTATTCCTTACCGCCGATGCATTTGGGGTAATACCACCTATATCAAAGCTGACAAAGGAGCAGGCGATGTATTATTTCCTCTCTGGTTATACTAGTAAAGTTGCGGGGACAGAAAGAGGACTTAAGGAACCAGAGGCTACCTTCTCCACTTGCTTTGGAGAACCCTTTATGCCTTTACACCCTAAAAAATATGCAAAGCTCCTAGGAGAGAAAATAGATAAATATGGTGTAAGAGTATATATGGTAAATACTGGATGGATTGAAGGACCATACGGAACAGGTAGAAGAATACCTTTAAAATATACCAGGGCTATGGTTTCAGCTGCTGTGGATGGAACTCTAGAGGAGATGGGATGGAGGCTTCATGAGGGATTAGATTTATTGGTTCCAAAGAGCTGCCCTATGGTTCCTGAGGAGCTATTGATACCGGAAAATACTTGGAAGAATAAAGAGGATTATTTTGCTTCGATGAATAGTCTAAAAGAAAAATTTCAAAAGAATTATAAAAGATATCTATAAAAGGTATTCTCAATATGTAAAAACTGTGATGATGAATCACAGTTTTTTTTATCGGATAAATAGACATATAATTACTTTAATGGTTATAATTATAATAACTCTATGGTATGAGGGGGATGAAAATGGATTTTGTTCAAATTTTTAAAAATCTTATATATGCTATGCTAATTGGGGGCTCTTATTATCTACCAATATCTTATTCTGAAAAAAAGGGGATTTTAAACCTTCTGATTACAGTCTACGATGATGGTATAATTATGCTAATAAAAGGAATGGGAATCATTGGTGCATCAATAGCGGTGATCTTCTTATATAGAACAAGGTTTAATCCTTTGAAAACAGGGGAGAATCACTTTGATATTAAGCTGTGGAAGAATATTGTGTTTGGTTCATTACCTTCAATGGTAGCTATTGTTTTATTTAAGAGTAAGGAGAGCTATTTGATAGGTGTTCGCAATGTTAATTATATTATAATAATTATTGTAGCTATTTTGTTTATTATAACTGAGAGATTATACAAAAAGAATAGGATAAAAGGTTCTAAAATTATCAGAATTGAAAGGGTTGCATTAAAAAATGTATTAATTTTAGGAATAATACAGTGTGTTCTTTTATCTTTTGGGATATCTCCTGTAATAGGAGGAATGATAGGCTGCTGGCTTATAGGTGTTTCTACTTATTCTGGCATAGAGTACTCTCTTATAAGCTCACTGTGTATATATATAATAAATCTGTTAGTTTCCTTCCTTTCATTAGATGCTGTATTATTAAACTCAGAGGTTATTTTAACATATCTCCTAGTGATTTTAGTTTCCTTTTTAATGTCACTTCTTACAATAGATTTATTAATAGCTTTAGGAAAGAAGAAAAGTCTTAGAATCTTCGCCTTTATTAACCTGCTCATTGGTGTTATATATTTATTTTAGAAATGAGGATTTTCAATTTTATTATCACTTTTGTAGAATTTTATAATTTTAATTATTAAATATGCCATAATTGACAAATATTATAAATATACTTTAAAAAACTTCTGTACTGTGGTATTCTACAACATAGAAATATCTATCTATAAACACAGTAAAATTAAGCTTCTAATTCACTTGTTTAAGTAGTATTGTAAGTAATATTAGCAGCAGGCTTAATTATTAATTGTAGCTGCTAAATATAAGCAAGGGGGAAATTTCATGACACAGGATATCAAAAGGATAGCTTTATTGACCGGCGGCGGTGATTGTCCCGGTTTGAATGCAGTTATTAGAGCTGTTACTAGAACAGCAATACTTCAGTATGGATACGAAGTAGTAGGCTACAGATATGGTTATAGAGGACTATACAACAACGATTATATTCCATTAACTTTAGATACAGTATCAGGGATACTTCACAAAGGGGGAACGATTCTTTACAGTTCAAATAAGGACAATCTATTCGATTATACTGTGGAGGAAAATGGAGTTCCTGTAAAGAAGGATGTTTCTGATGTAGCTGTTGAAAATCTAAAAAAAGCTGGAATAGATGCATTAGTAGTAATCGGAGGGGATGGAACCCTTACCAGCGCTAGAGATTTCTCTAGAAAGGGTGTAAAGGTTATCGGCGTTCCTAAGACCATAGATAATGATTTAGCTGCGACAGATGTTACCTTTGGTTTTAATACAGCTATAGATATTGCAACGGAGGCTCTTGATAGACTACACACCACGGCAGAATCTCATCATAGAATCATGGTATGTGAAGTTATGGGCAGAAACGCTGGTTGGATTGCTCTTCATTCAGGTATTGCAGGCTCTGCAGATGTTATTTTGATACCAGAAATACCTTACGATATTAATAAGGTAGCTGAAAAGATTTATGCAAGGCAGGAAGCTGGAAGACCTTTTAGCATAATAGTTGTTGCAGAGGGAGCTAAAGCTAAGGATGGAGAGGTTACTGTAAGTAAGATAGTTGCGGATAGTCCAGATCCCATAAGATTAGGCGGAGTTGGTAATAAAATAGCTGTTGATCTTGAAGGAATTGTGAAAGGACATGAAATCCGTGCTACAATATTAGGCCACGTACAGAGAGGTGGTAATACCTCTACCTATGATAGAATTTTATCTACAAGATATGGGGTAGCAGCAGCAGAGCTTATCAATGCTGGTAAATTTGGAAATATGGTATCCCTAAGGGGTAATGATATATCCAGTGTTCCTCTAGAAGAGGTTATTGGTAAGGATAAAAATGTAGACCCTCAGGGTGAACTGGTAAATATGGCTAAAAAAATAGGAATCTCTTTTGGAGCATAAAGGTTAAGCATCAGATTTCTGATGCTTTTCTTTACGAGCTTTAACTTTGAAATTATTTTAACATATGTTATAATACGATATATACTACATTACTGGAGGATACTATGAAAGAAATAAAAAAATATTTCGAATCTAGAGCAGGAAAATATAGCTTTTATTTCGAGGATATCAGCAGCGGTTACGTTTACGGCTACAATGAAAACGTTCCTATGATAGCAGCTGGATGTATAAAACTACCCATTGCTTTAGCGCTACTAAAGGAAGTAGAGAGGGGTAATTATACTTTAGAAGATAAGCATTATATTAATGAATCTGATAAGGTTTTCGGTACCGGAATTATCTATGAGCTAGGTGAGAGAGAATATACATTAAAAGAGCTTATAGCAGCTATGCTTATTCAAAGTGATAATACTGCTTCAAATAAAATAATCAGTATAGTAGGAATGAAAAAGATAAATGACAATTTTAAAGAGCTTGGATTGAAAAATACCATCTTAAAAAGTAAAACCTCCGATGTATCTAAGGATGAAGAGGAAAATATAAGCACCAGCTATGATTTGAGTCTTTGCTGGAAAGCATTGATGAACAATACTTATCTTTCAAAAGAGAATAGTGAAGGCTTGATTAATCTTCTAAGTAGGCAGCAGTTAAAGAGTAAAAGCACTCTTTACATTTCAGAGGATTTAAAAAGCTATATATCCAATAAAACTGGAGATAAGACTTCAATTGAAAATGACACTATGCTCATAAGGCTACAAAAAGGCAACTTTACCTTCACAGTGATGAGTTCAGAGGTTCCTAATAGTGTATATGGCTTAGTTACTTTAGCAAAAGCAGGGAAGATGATGTGGGACAGTATAAATAATCTATGGATTTAAGTCGTAATATTGCGACTTAAATTTTTTTGTAAAATAATTAATAATAAGTATTACATAATTCTTAGTGTTGTTATATAATATATATTGTTAGTCAGCAAGTGTTTACAAATTAACAAAGGAGGATGTATATGAATATACAATGGCAGGGGTTTAATTCAGGTAGTTGGATGAAGGAAATTGACGTAAGAAATTTTATTCAAAAAAATTATACTCCTTATGAAGGAGATAAGAACTTCCTTCAAGGACCTACTGATAGAACCAAGGCAGTATGGGATGAAATGTTAGAGCTTCTTAAGAAAGAAAGAGAAAAGGGAGTTCTAGATGTAGAAGTTAATAAGGTGTCTGGCATCGATAACTATGATGCAGGATATATAGATAAAGAAAATGAAGTGATTTATGGTCTTCAGACTGATGCTCCACTAAAAAGAATTGTAAATCCATTTGGTGGAATGAGAATGGTTCATACTTCTCTGGAGGCTTATGATTATAAATTAAATGAAGATATTGATAAATATTTTAACCAATATAGAAAGACACATAATCAGGGAGTTTTTGACGCTTATACTGATGAAACAAGAGCTGCCCGTTCTGCAGGACTTTTAACAGGTCTTCCAGATGCCTATGGTAGAGGAAGAATTATTGGCGATTACAGAAGAATACCACTATATGGTATAGACTTTCTTATAGAGAAGAAAAAAGAGGATTTAAAAAACCTTAAGGGTGATATGCTTGAGGCATTAATACAAAAAAGAGAAGAAGTTACAGAGCAAATCAGAGCACTAGAAATGATGAAATCTATGGCGCAAAAATATGGCATAGATATTTCAAAGCCTGCCGCAACAGCTAAAGAAGCTGTACAAGCTCTTTATTTAGGTTATTTAGCTGCTGTTAAGGAAAGCAACGGTGCTGCAATGTCCTTGGGAAGAACAAGCACCTTCTTAGATATATATATCGAAAGAGACTTAAAGGCTGGTTTAATAACTGAGCAGGAGGCTCAGGAGCTTATTGATCAGTTTATTATAAAGCTTAGAATTGTAAGACATTTAAGGACTCCTGAATATGACGATCTATTTGCTGGAGACCCTACCTGGGTAACAGAATCAATTGGAGGAATGGGTGTTAACGGAAAGACTCTTGTAACAAAGAATTCCTATAGATACCTTCACACACTAATTAATTTAGGACCTGCACCAGAGCCAAATATGACAGTGCTATGGTCAGAGAATTTACCTGAGGACTTTAAGAAATTCTGTGCAGAGATGTCAATACTAACAGACTCTATACAATATGAGAATGACGACCTTATGAGACCAATGTTTGGCGATGACTATGCAATTGCTTGCTGTGTATCTGCAATGACTGTAGGAAAGCAGATGCAGTATTTTGGAGCAAGATGTAATCTAGCTAAGGCACTTCTTTATTCAATAAATGGTGGCGTTGATGAAAAGAAGGGGAAGCTTGTAATTAAAGGCGTTGAAAAAAATAATGATGACATTCTGGATTATGATAAGGTTAAGGCTGGTTTCTTTGATGTAATAGAGAAGGTAGCAAGGCTTTACGTAGATACTATGAATGTTATTCATTACATGCATGATAAATATGCTTATGAAGCAGGACAAATGGCTCTTCACGATACAGAGGTTGAAAGATTAATGGCCTTTGGTATAGCTGGGCTTTCAGTAGTAGCTGATTCCTTAAGTGCTATCAAGCATGCTAAGGTAAAGCCTATAAGAAATGAACAGGGAATTGCAGTTGATTTTGAGATTGAAGGAGATTTCCCTAAATATGGTAATGATGATGACAGAGTTGATGATATAGCTGTTGAGGTTGTAACTAAGTTCTCAAAGGAGCTTAAGAAGCATCCTTTAATTAGAAATGCAAAGCATACCTTATCTATATTAACAATTACCTCAAATGTAGTTTATGGTAAGAAGACAGGAGCTACCCCTGATGGAAGAAAGGCAGGAGTTGCCTTTGCACCAGGAGCTAATCCTATGCATGGAAGGGATACTCAAGGAGCACTTGCTTCTCTGAACTCTGTAGCTAAGATCCCATATGCACATATCTGTGAGGATGGTGTATCTAATACCTTCTCCATAGTTCCTGATGCTTTAGGTAAAGAGGATGAAGAAAGGAATAAAAATCTTGCAAGTGTTTTAGATGGTTATTTCACACAGGGAGCACATCATTTAAATGTTAATGTATTTAACAGAGAAACACTAATAGAAGCTATGGATCATCCAGAAAAGTATCCTCAGCTTACAATTAGAGTATCCGGCTATGCAGTATTGTTTAATAGATTATCAAGAGAACAGCAATTAGAGGTTATAAGCAGAACCTTCCATGGTTCTCTTTAAAGGAAAGGGGAATATACTTCCCCTTTTTCTATTATAAAGCTAAGGAGGAAAGGGTATGATGGGAAGAGTTCATTCTATAGAATCTATGGGTCTTGTGGATGGCCCTGGAATAAGAACAGTGGTATTTTTACAGGGGTGCTCTTTAAGGTGTGCCTTCTGTCATAATCCAGATACTTGGTCAGTAGCTGAAGGGACGGAGATGAGTCCAGAAGAGCTAGTAAAACAGATATTAAAATTTAAAAGCTATCACAAAGCATCCGGGGGAGGAGTCACTTTTTCTGGTGGAGAGCCACTGCTTCAGCCTGACTTTCTCATTGAAACCTTTAAGCTCTGTAAGGAGCAGGGAATCCATGTAGTTCTTGATACTGCTGGCTGTGGCCTTGGTAAATATGAAGAGATTCTTAAGTATGTAGATTTAATTCTTTATGATATTAAGCATATTGAGCCTAAAGGATATTTAAACCTTACCAGGCATACCATAGATGAAAGCTTAAGATTTTTAGGAGCAGCACAAAAGCTAGAAAAGAAAATGTGGATACGTCAGGTAGTTGTACCTGGTATCAATGATAATGAAGAATATATTAGAGCTTTGGCTGATATAATTAAAGGTCTTAGGGGAGTAGAGAAGGTAGAGCTTTTACCTTACCATAAAATGGGCCTTGTAAAATACGAAGTAATGAAACAGAAGTATGCATTAGATGGGGTTCCAGAGATGGATAAGCTTCGATGCAAGGAGCTTCAAGAATTACTAAGAAATTTAATAAAAAAATAAAAGACTCTGAGGAGTCTTTTATTTTTATTCTATAAGTCCTTAGTCTACTGGTGAAAACTGGTCTTTTCCAACTCCGCAAAGAGGACATACCCAATCTTCAGGTAACGCTTCAAAAGCTGTTCCTGGATTAATTCCATTATCCTCATCACCTACTGCTGGATCATAAACATATCCGCATACATCACAAATATAGCTTTTCATGTACGTACCTCCCTAATTGGTAAAAATATTATAATGTTTTTGACAAATTATATATTAATTATAACATTATAAGGAAAATTTTCAAGTTGTACGAACAAAAAAAGAAATTAACAAAATATAAACATAAAATTAACGTTATTTACCTGATAGCTTTGAAAAGTAGCCTGGAGGAATAATGCCTTTTTTTATACCTTCAATTACTATTAGATATGTAGCTGCTGTATCAAAGCGGGCATCGTGATAATTACCTGAGCCTTCAAAGAGCCTTGAAGCAGTAGAATTAATTAATTCATCGGTTATATTTAAGTATTTTACCACCTCTTCAAGACGAGGATTTTTATACTCACCTCTAGGATTTAATATCCTGCATACATTTTTATAATAGTTCATGGTACAGAATAATCTTTTCGGTTCATATATCTCTCCGATACCCTCTAGCTCATGCTTTAAAAATTTTATATCGAAGCTAACATTGTGACCGATAACCACATCTGCCTGAATAAAATCCTTCATAAACTCCTCAAAGCTATCTTCGAAATACCTTCCTTCAGAAAGAGTATATAGCTTTTCTAATGAAAAGCCATGAACAGCCTCTGCCTCAGGGGACATTTCCTCTACGGTAAAGAAGAAGTTTTTTCCTTCAGTTTTTTGTGGCTTTACAGATGAGTCTACTATGATGTAACTAAGCTGGCATATACTTCCTGGCCTTATGTTGGTAGTCTCAGTATCGAAAAATAGTAATTTCATAAAAACACCTGAATATCCTTTCCTTAAATCAATAGAAAATTACTTTAAATGTTTTGCTATAAACTTTAAAATATCTAAACAATTATTTAGTGTGAGGTCATTCTTATCAATTGATGGATTAAATTCTACGAAATCCATGGATTTAATTAACTGAGTTGAAAATATTTCGGATAATAATAGCTTAATTTCTTCTAACTTAGGTCCCTCTGCAACTGGGGTGCCAGTACCTGGTACTAATGAGGAATCTAAAGAATCTATATCAAAGCTAAGATGTACATTATTAACACCAGAAGCTTTTAACGCAGATTTAAGCTCTGACACCACTACGTCCATTCCTTTTGCTTTTATATCCTCAGAAGTCCATAGATTTAGCTTATGTTCTTCTATAAGTTTAATCTCACCTTCGTCTAAATCTCTAGCTCCAACTATATACACATTCTCAGGTTTAACCTTTACTCCATTAAAATATAGATTTATTAATCTCTCATGGCCTAAACCCATGGCAGCAGCTAAAGGCATTCCATGTATATTACCAGTAGGTGAAGTTTCATGAGTGTTGATATCACCGTGGGCATCTACCCATATAACGGCTAAATCCTTACCGAAATACTTACTTACACCTGTGAGGCTACCAAGGCCTAAGGAATGGTCTCCTCCGATAATAAATGGAAAGCTATCACTTTTTAATGAACTATATACAAGATGAGCTAAATTTTTATTTACATCAGCGACCTGTGACAAGTATTTCATATTATAATGGTCGCAGTATTTATCCTCTATGGGAAGCTTAGGAACGTATATATTACCCAAGTCGTAAATTTCGTGACCAGTATCTTCAAATATATTAAGAATCTTATGGTTTCTTAAGGTGTCTGGACCCTTTTCAACTCCAGGTCTGTCACAACCTAAAAATAATGGAACACCAATTATATTAATAGTCATATTTGTCCCCTCCACATATTTACTAAATGACATTATATATTAAAAATGTATATTTTGAAAGTAGAAATTCAATAATATCTGTTAAATGCTATAGGTATTTGCAATAAATTAATATTCTTCATAATCACTGTTACCTTATTCGTTTACCTATATAAAAACAGTAACCTCATATCTAATTATACGACATTAAACAGAAGGATTGTTATTAGTATCTTAATATTTGCAAAAGTATATTAAATTTTTTTAGTGATTAGCTTTAGTATAAGGGGTGGATTTTAGGTAAAAATAAAATATAATTCTGTGTTTTGATTTGATAGTTATTATTAATTGATATATAATAACCATGAGATAACCATTCTTTAAATTGATCGGAGGTAGTAGGATGCATATTAAAACAAATAAAATATCAATCATCGGTGCAGGTTTTGTCGGTTCTACCACTGCTTTTGCATTAATGCTGGCTGGGGTAGCCTCAGATATGGTTATAGTTGATTTAAACAAGGAAAAGGCAGAAGGAGAAGCTATGGATTTATCTCATGGAGCTCCCTTTGTAAAAGCTGTAGATATTAGAGCTGGAGATTATGAAGATACAGCAGATTCTAACATTGTAATAATTACTGCAGGTGTTAACCAAAAGCCTGGCGAGACAAGACTTGATATTGTTAATAAAAATATAAAGGTATTTGAATCTATAGTACCACAGGTAGTTAAATACAGCCCCAATTGCATTATATTAGTTGTTTCAAATCCTGTAGATGTATTAACCTACATAACCTATAAGTTATCCGGCTTCCCGGCAAATAGAGTTATAGGTTCAGGCACTGTTTTGGATACTTCAAGATTCAGATATATTCTGTCTCAAAATTTTGAAATAGATACTAGAAATGTCCATAGCTATATCATCGGTGAGCATGGGGATTCAGAAATTGCCGCCTGGAGCTTAACTAATATTGCTGGTATGAGTGCTGACGATTACTGTAAGCAGATATGTGAGGGTTGCGACACTGATTTCAAGAAACACATACCTGAACAGGTAAAGAATGCTGCTTATGAAATAATCAATAGAAAAGGTGTAACTAACTATGGAATAGCTTGTGCTGTCACTAGAATTGTAGAGGCAATATTAAGGGATGAGAAGACCATATTATCAGTATCTAGCCTCTTCAGAGGAGAGTATGGAATAGATGATGTTTATTTAGCTATCCCTAGTATAGTAGGCAGCAATGGTGTGGAGAGAATTCTAACAGCACCATTAGCTAAGGATGAAGAAGAGAGACTCCAAGAATCAGCAAGAATACTTAAGAGTGTAATAAGCGAATCTAATTTATAGAATTATCATAGAAAAGGCCTGTAGTGAGTAATATCACAGGGCTTTTTTTGTCCATAGAATAACTTATGGGTTTATAATTTATCTAGAGTGTATAGGTAACTACAGATATGTTTATGAATATTACAAAGCCTAGAATAATCTGTTGTGTAATGGGGGATATATCTTTATAATCAATATATATGTTATATAAATTTTAGGAGGACAAATATGTTTTCAAGTTTTAATATTGAAGCGATCATACTATCTATACCAGCAGTATTAATAGCCTTTACTGTCCATGAATTTGCTCATGCATATGTAGCTTACAGGCTGGGAGATAAATCTCAAAAGTTTCAAGGAAGATTGACACTAAATCCCTTTGTGCATGTAGATCCTATGGGTTTTATAATGCTTTTGATCTTTGGCTTCGGATGGGCAAAACCTGTCCAGGTTAATACAAGAGCCTTGAAAAATTATAAAAGGGATGATCTACTAGTTTCCTTGGCTGGCTGTGCTGCAAATATAATTACAGCAGCTTTATTTGCCGTTATTATTGGTTTGTTTTATAGATTTATATTCCTTTATAATAATGAGCTCTTTTCCATTATTAATAGAATTATGTTTTATACAATGACTCTAAACATAAGCCTTGCTCTTTTCAATTTATTGCCCCTACCTGGACTCGATGGCTTTAGGGTATTTGGACATATATTTCCTAAGCTCTTTTATAGAATAGGAGATGTTCTTTATAGGTATCAATCAATCATATTTTTTGTTATCATAATAACGGATATAGTACATTATATCCTTGCTGGACCTAGAGCATTTTTGTTAGGGATAATGGCAAAGATAATAAATATATTTGCTGGCATATAGGAGGCTTATATGAGACTAAGGAAAAAATGGTGGGCAAGACCAGAGATGGAAGCGAGCCCTAAGGTTGTTATAACACCATCGGAGAATAAAGGGAGATGGAAAGAAGAGTTTAATAATGATAAGGATATATTTTTAGAGCTTGGTTGCGGTAGAGGAAGATTTATTACCCATAAGGCTTTAAATAATCCTGACAATAATTACGTTGCAGTAGATTTAAAGGATGAGGTGCTTATATATGCTCTTAGAAAGCTAGAGGATAATGAGATTAGCAATGTAAGAATTGTTCCTATGAATATAGCTGGGATTGAAGAGGTCTTTGAAGAGGATGAGATAACTGGGATTTTTATAAACTTCTGCAATCCCTGGCCTAAGGAAAGGCATAAGAAGAGGAGATTAACCCATCCTAGATTTTTAGCTATGTATAAGAAGTTTCTTAAGAATCAAGGAGAGATTTGGTTCAAGACTGACGATAAAGGGTTATTTGAGGAATCCTTAGATTATTTTAAGGAGTCAGGGTTTCAGGTGATTTATCATACCTTTGATTTACATAATTCTGATTTTCAGGAAAACATCATGACAGAGTATGAAGAGAAGTTTTCCTCAAAGGGAATGAATATTATGTTTTTAATAGCAAAATATAATAAAGAGTAAACTATGCACAGTATTGATATTGACAATAATAGTATAAACCATTATAATTATTGCGACTAAAATAATTATTCTATGAAGAGAAGAGTACTTTGGTGTATGCTTACAGAGAGCTGGTGAGGGTGTGATTCCAGCAGCTAAGTCAGAGGAAGAGAGCCTTGGAGAACCTTTATGGTGCATTAGTATTGTAAAGGCGGTTGGCACCGTTAAAGCCCTAGAGTGGACTTATATAGTCAATCAGAGTGGTACCGCGGATATTCCGTCTCTTAATTTATTAAGAGACGGTTTTTTATATTTTAATAAGGAGGAATATTAATGGATTATAAAAGCATTATTGCTGCTAGAATAGAACCTTTTGTGGATATGGAGTTAACAGCAATTGAAAGATTGATAGAAATACCACCCAGAGCAGATATGGGGGACTTCGCTTTTCCTTGCTTTCAATTAGCAAAGGTTATGAGGAAGGCACCCAATATCATAGCCAAGGAGCTTAGTGAGAATATAAATAATGAAGGCTTTGAAAAAATAGAGTGTTTAGGGGCCTATCTTAACTTCTTTTTAGATAAGGCAGCCTTTACTAAGGGAATTGTTAGTGAAATTGAGACGAAGGGGGATAATTACGGTGCTTCTGAAGTTGGTCAGGGCAAAAATGTTGTAATTGATTATTCTTCACCTAATATAGCTAAGCCTTTTCACGTAGGGCATTTAGTATCTACTTCCATAGGGAATGCTCTATATAGGATGTTCAATTTTGCTGGCTACAATTCCGTTGGAGTAAATCATTTAGGAGATTGGGGAACGCAATTTGGTAAGCTGATTTCAGCTTATAAGAGATGGATAGATGAAGAGAGCCTCGAAAAGGATCCTATAAAAGAGCTTTTAAGGATTTATGTTAAGTTCCATGATGAAGCAGAAAAAGATCCTTCCTTAGAGGATGAAGGCAGAATGTATTTTAAAAAGCTTGAGGAAGGGGATGCCGAGGCTACAGAGTTATGGAAGAGATTTACTAAGCTCTCTCTTAAGGAGTTTCAGAAGGTATATGATATGCTAGGAGTAAAGTTTGATTCCTATGCAGGGGAAAGCTTCTATAATGATAAGATGGAAGCTGTAGTTCTAGAGCTTAAAGATAAGGAGCTTCTTGTTGAAAGTAACGGTGCCAGAGTTGTGGACTTAGATGAATATAACATGCCACCTTGTATAATTCTTAAATCTGATGGAGCAACTATATATGCCACAAGAGATATAGCTGCTGCTAAATATAGAAAGGATACCTACGATTTTGCACAGAATATATATGTAGTTGGTAAGGACCAGTCTCTGCACTTTAAGCAGGTATTCAAAACCCTTGAGCTAATGGGATATTCTTGGGCACAAGATTGTCGTCATGTAAGCTTTGGTCTTGTAAAATTTGCCGATAGAAAGCTCTCTACAAGGAAGGGTGAGGTAATATTCCTAGAGGATCTTTTAAAAGAATCTATAGGGAAAACTCTTGAAATAATTAATGAAAAAAACCCTTCACTGGAAAATAAGGAAGAGGTAGCTGAAAAGGTTGGAGTAGGAGCAATGATATTTACCTATTTAAAAAATTCCAGGGAAAGAGATATTGTATTTGATTGGGAGGAAATGCTATCCTTTGATGGAGAAACTGGGCCTTATGTTCAGTATACCTATGCTAGAGCTAAGAGTATTTTAAGGAAAACTGAGGATCACAATGCCTCAGCAGACTTTAGTAAGCTAGTTAGCTCTGAGGAGTTTGAACTAGCCAAAACTTTATCAAAGCTTCAAGAAGCCGTTCTTCTAGCCATAGATAAAGCTGAGCCTTCAGTGGTTACTAGATATGTAATAGATGTTGCAAAGGCCTTTAATAAATTCTATAATAGCCACTCTGTCTTAAATGTAGAGGATGACGGTATTAAGGCGGCAAGAATTGTACTCACAAGAGCTACCTGTCAGGTAATAAAAAATGCTTTAAATCTAATAGGTATTCAAACTGTAGAAAAAATGTAATTATTAATAAAATAGTCAGGGGAAATTCTTTATAAACCTTGACTATTTTTTTATTTATAAGGTATATTCATTATAAAAGAATATATATAGATTCTTTATTTCATCAATTATTTAAATATTTATAAAAATGTGAGATAATAAGACATATGAAGACTTGAGAAAAGAGTGATATAGTGATAGTTAAAGAAAATTTAATAGAGGTGGTAAACCTCACCGATGTCAATGCTCTTATTGTAGAAGAACATAGAGACATATTTAAGGATGCAGTCTTCTTTGATTTGGAGCATTATGTATATAAGAAACCTATATGCATAGGGGTTTTTGGCTGCTGCTATTATTCAAAAGAAAGCAACTCTCTAGTATGTACACAGTATATGATTGAAAATAGAAGAGAGAGCGTGGAAATACTACATTTAGCTCAAAAATACTTTGAAGATATGATAATGAAGGGGAAGAAATACATAATTACTTTTTCAGGAAATAATGATTTTCATGTAATCAATTATTTACTGGATAAGTTTGAAATAGATTTTAAGATTTTGGACCATTTTATTCATGTGGATATTCAGAAGGAATATGAAAAGAAATTTAAAGAAAGTATTGGGTTAAAGGCTTTAGAGAAAAAGTTCGGAATTGAAAGAGAAGGGGAGCTGATAAGTGGCTCAAATCTTGCAAAAACCTTCAGCAAGGTGATTAAGGATAAGGACTATATAGTAAGGATGCCTGGTGAAAAGATTGATAAAATCCTTCAATATAATGAACAGGATGTAGTAAACTTATTTCACATTGTATTAAACTGGGATACAATAACAACAAACCCATAATTTTGGCTTCTATTATCGGGGGCTAAAAACAAAACCTGTATGAAATCATACAGGTTTTGTTTTTTGTAATGAAAGTATATAGTTAACTAGTTGGAAATACTATATTGATTTTTTTAGATTTTCTATAGCTATTTTTATTCTTTTAATTGATTCATCCTTTCCGAGGATGTCAGCGAGCTCTACATATCCACCAGGAGAGCTTTGAAGACCAGATAAGGCAGAGCGAATAGGCCACATTATAAGACCATTTTTAATACCTTTATCTGTAGCATAGGAAGTGACAAGGGAAGCTATGGTATCCTCATTCCATTGTTCTAAGGCTTCAAGGCTTGGTAATATAGCTTCTAAATTTTCTATAGAATTCTCTATAGTTGTCTTCATTTTCTTATGAACAAAAATATCTGTGTTATATTCAGGTAGAGCTTTAAAGAATTGAATCTTTTCTGGTATATCACTAAGTATTTCTACCCTTGTATGAAGGAGCTCAGATATTTTGTAGCTCTTAACATGTTCTGGTAGTATTCCTTCGTAATAAGTAGTTGCCATTTCATGGAATTTATCTAAGGAAAGGTTTTTGATGTATTCGCCATTCATCCATCTAAGCTTCACTACATCAAATATTGCAGGGGATTTATTGATGTTTTTATAATCAAATATTTCTACTAGCCTTTCCAGGGAGAATATTTCCTCGTTAGTTCCTGGATTCCAACCAAGTAGAGCAATATAGTTTAGTACCGCTTCCTTGAGATAACCCTGTGCTATTAGATCTTGAAAGGAAGCATCTCCATTTCTTTTGCTCAGCTTGTTCTGTGCATCCTTCATGATAGGTGGGCAGTGAACATATATAGGCACATCCCAGCCAAAGGCTTCATAAAGCCTGTTGTATTTAGGTGAAGAGGATAGATATTCGCTTCCTCTTACCACATGGGTGATTTTCATAAGATGATCATCTACCACATTGGCAAAATTATATGTTGGAAGTCCATCGGATTTAATAAGTATCATATCTTCCAATTCTGAGTTGTCAACAGATATAGTGCCGTATATAACATCATGGAACTCTGTCTTTCCTTCTGTTGGATTATTTTGTCTTATTACATAAGGCATACCGCTGTTTAGCTTTTCCTCTATTTCTTCCTTAGAAAGATGCAGGCAGTGCTTATCGTATTTTGGATTTTGATGATTATCCTCTAAGCCTTCTTTTAATGATTCTAGACGATGCTTATCGCAAAAGCAGTAATATGCCTGGCCTTTTTTTATTAGCTCCTTAGCATAGTCTAAATAGATACCTTTTCTATCACTCTGAACATAGGGACCGAATTCTCCACCTATATCTGGACCCTCATCATGTATTAAGCCAGTATCCTTTAAGGTCTTAAAGATTACATCTGTTGCTCCTTCAACAAAACGTTCTTGATCTGTATCCTCAATTCTAAGAATAAAGTCACCATCTTCGTGCTTAGCTATGAGATAAGCATATAATGCTGTTCTCAAATTACCTATATGCATATAGCCTGTTGGGCTGGGGGCAAACCTGGTTCTGATTTTATTATTCATTTTATTCACTCCTATATAATGCGTATTATTTACTTAAGGATGTAAAATGCTTAAGAAATATATCTTTGTATCAATGGATTTTACCTATTAACTATCATAAACTAGGGTAATTTTTATGTCAATATATCCTAAGGAATGATAATATCTTTACCATTGCTAATAATTGTTATAGTTCCCATGGTATCTGTTCGTAATACTTTAATATTTAGCTTCCTTAACCTATCTAGAATTATAGGAGATGGATGATTATAGTCATTACCAAGGCCACAGCTTATTACAGTAATTTTAGGTGCTAATGCTCTTAAAAAAGAATCGGTGCTGGAGGTTTTACTTCCATGATGACCCAACTTAATCAAATCTACCTTAAGCTTTGGATAATCGCTGATAAGCTCATTTTCAATGGCTTCTTCAGCATCACCGGTAAAGAGATAGGTGGTGTTCTTATAGGTTAATAATGCCACTGCTGAGTAGTTATTAATATTATCATAGCTAGCTTCAGAAGGAGAGAGAAAATTTATTTGTGCCTCTTTATCTAATGCAATACTTTTACCTTTCTTTATTGTATTTATAGATATATTCTTATCCCTTAAAGCCTTAACCATGTTTACAAAGCTTTCATCACTGCTTAATACCTTTGGTGCCTGAAAGCTCTTTATTTTAAAGGACTTAATTATACCATCCATTCCTCCTATGTGATCCGCATGGGGATGGGTTGCGATAACCATATCCAGCTTTTTTATTCTTTTATCTTTTAAGTATTTTATTAGATGCTTTTCGCTGTAGTCTGGACCTGAATCTATTAATATATTTTTATTCTTGTACTGTATTAATATACTATCTCCCTGACCTACATCTATAAAGGATATATTCAAAGGATACAATTTATTGTAATGATTTTTAATGCATCCTATGCTTGAAACCATCAAAATAAGTATTATAAAGGCTAAGAGTACTTTTTTCATATTTTCTCCTTAAAAAAAATTACTGCGCTACTACTAGTATTGACGGATTTAGATAAACTGTTACATACTATACTAGTTATTATTGAAACACTGGTGATTAATAGAGTATAATAAACTTTGACGATTTGATGGGATGTGATTACTTGAAAACTTTAATAATAGGCATTTACTATATCCTATATATGTTATTCATGGGGATAAGATTGATTAAACTCAATTTTTTACTTAGGTTTAAAGGAGAGAAGGCAGCGGAGGAATACAAAAATAAGGTAGCTTTAAACTGGAGCAGACACACCTTAAAGGTAATAAATATGAGTTATGACGCTTACGGATTAGATAATATACCATCTGAAAATTGTTTGTTTGTTGCCAATCATCAAAGTATATTAGATGTACCTCTTTTAATAGATGCTGTGAAGAGACCCATTGCCTTTGTAGCCAAGAAGGAGCTTAAGAAGATACCTATTCTTAGGGGATGGGTTGGGGCTTTAAACTGTTTATTTCTAGATAGAAGCAATAATAGAGAAGCAATAAAAACCATAAATCATGGCATAGAGCTTTTAAAGTCAGGGACATCTATGGGAATATTTCCGGAAGGTACCAGGGCAAAGGATGGTGCCATAAAAGAATTTAAAAAGGGTAGCTTAAGACTAGCTATACGCTCTAAGAAGCCTATAGTTCCTGTAGCGATTTCCGGCAGCTATAAGGGTCTTGAGGAGAAGGGAAGATTAGTTTCTGCTAGAGTTAAAATTACCTTTCTAGAACCGATTTATACAGAGAATATCTCTAAGGAGGAACAGAATAACCTGACCGAGATTATTAGAGAAAATATAAGTAAATATTTATAATTCTTGCCTCCCAGTTAGCTGGGAGGTGTTTTTTTATTCTTCTTAATTTACTAAAAAATGAAGAATTATCATATGATGGCTGCAGATACTGTGATATAATTAGCTTATTATAGTAATAAATGCAATAAATGAAATTCAAACAATAATATTTGGAATTTGGAGGATGAGATGATCAAAGAATTTTCGTTTAGTAATGATAAAGCTATGATGAATTTTTCTGTACTTTACTGTGATAGTCAGGAAAAGGTATTAAGATCAAATGGTTTTTATAGGTTGATGTCAGTATATATAGAAAAAAGAAAAAAGAGGAACTCTAATATATATAAATATATTAATGATGAGATACCTGGAAAAAACGATGATGAAAAGATAAATAATATAATTAAGCTCTTTCAGCTTCTTACGGTAATGAATGCTGATGAAATTATTACCATGGAGCACAGCTACAAAAAAATCCTTACAGAAAAGTCACAGCTTATAGCTCTTATAGAGGATATTTATAGCTTTTGGAGAAAAATTGAAAGATATACAATTGTTGAAAATAATAGAATTAATAAGGGAATTGCTTCTGTAACCTTTGAGGAAGCAAATACTAAGTTTTCTTACTTAATATTAGATTTATATAGAAACATAGAGAAGCATGTTCTAGGTATTGTTCCTAAAGTATATAGACAGGTCCCCGCTGGTGGTAATGCAAGCTTGTTGATCAAGAAAATGCCGTGGCCAATTCCAAATGATTATACTCAGCTGGAAGGAATACCTTTCATAGATACAATAAGCCTTGAAACCCCTTTTATTACTTATCCAAAGAAGAACACGAGAGATGGTTATTTTGAAGAAATAAACTATAATCCAGTAGTTAGATGCTCAATAAATAAGGAACATTGGTTTTGCTTTCCCATTAAGGTTGGAGAGCTTTTAGCTTTTATATATTTTCATAGAGATTTTATGGATCATGGTGTATCCTTATGTAATCTTTTTGAAATAGCTAAGGATGAAGAATATAGAGGGAAGAAGCCTGATATTATTTATGTATTTGGTGCAAAGGACCCATCAGAGGAAGTTAAAACAGTATTCTATGATGATGAAAAGAATGATATAATGCTTGGATATGTAAGCTATGGAGATAAGATAGATTATTTTGGTTACATGAAAAAAATGACTTTAACTCTTCATAATCTGTTGATGATAAAAAGAGGCTGTCTTCCTATCCATGGTGCTATGGTTAATATAGTGATGAAGAATGGCAAGTCTGCGAATGTCATCATAGTAGGAGATAGTGGTGCAGGAAAGTCAGAGAGCCTAGAGGCATTTAGAAGCTTGAGCGAGGAATATATTAGTGATATGACTATTGTATTTGACGATATGGGCACTTTAAAAATGGAAAAAGATCAAATAAAAGCATATGGAACGGAGATTGGAGCTTTTGTTAGATTGGATGATTTAGACCAAGGATATGCTTTTAAAGAGATAGATAAAAGTATTTTTATGAATCCAGACAAAACTAATGCTAGACTAGTTATGCCTGTAGCTACCTACGATGAAATAATGAGAGGCTACAATGTAGACTTTTTGTTATATGCAAATAATTTTTCTGAAGTAAAGGAAGGCGAAAAGGCTATTGAGTTATTTAAAGAACCAGGTGATGCCGTTATTACCTTTAAAGAAGGAAAAAGATTGGCTAAAGGCACTACTTCCGAGGAGGGGCTTGTTAAATCATATTTTGCAAATCCTTTTGGTCCTCATCAAAAGCAGAAAGAAACGGATAAATTACTAGAGTATTATTTTGAGGAATGCTTTAAAGAGAATATTAAGGTAGGAGTAATAAAAACTTCCCTAGCCTTAAAGAATATGGAAAAAATTGGACCTAGAAACGCTGCTGTAGAATTATTTAGACTGATTAAAGAATTATAAAAATGATGGAGCCTTCCTGGTGGAAGGCTCATAATTATTATTGATTATTGCTGTTATTCTTGCCGTAAAAGGTTATAGCATATAAGCCAGCTAATCCTATAAGAGCATATATCACTCTTGAGAATCCTGTCATAACACCAAAAATTGCTGCAACTAAGTCAAAGCTGAAAAATCCTATTAGCCCCCAGTTAACAGCACCTATAATAACCAATGTGAGAGCAATTACATCTAATGTTTTCATTTAATTACCTCCTGTGGTTGAATAAAATGAAGCCATATTTGTATCTAATATGCTTGTAATTTAGTATTTACATAAATTAAAAACCTATGCATAAGCATAGGTTTTTTTATAAGTATAAAAATATTAAAGATGGATATTTCTATCTATGGGTTGAGATAATGATACAAAGGTATCAGTCCTCTGAATTCCCTGAATTGTATTTATGCTATTCATTAATAAATCCTGAAGATGAGATATGCTCTTACATACTACCTTAGCATAAATAGAATAATTTCCTGTGGTTAAATGAAGCTCTACTACTTCCTTGATATTTTTCATTTCTTCTATTACATAGGAAAAAGAAGAAGTCTTATCTACATAGATTCCTACAAAGCAGCACACGTCATAGCCAAGCTTTGGAAGATCTAGAAGAATACGTGTACCTTTGATTATACCTAAATCCTCCATTTTCTTCATTCTTACATGAATTGTTCCACCGCTCACGTGGCAAACTCTGGCAATTTCTAGGTATGGTGTTCTACAATCCTTAATCAATATATCAAGTATTTGCAAGTCCAAATCATCAAGCTGGTTAATGTGAGATACTGACACAAAATCACCCCATTAAAAATATATTAGTTACAATTTCATACTCTATATTTATATTTTATCAAAAAAAATAATAGGTTACTAGGAAAATAGTAATAATTTTTTTCCTTTTACTTATAAAATATTTATAAATAGGCTAAAATGGAAGAAAATATAGAGATGTAAATCTAGATAATATGCAGGATAGATAGATAAATAGCGATGTAATATGATGATTATGTATAAAATAACAAAACATAATTAAAATGTATTAAATGGAATAAGTTGATGTATTGTTATCTTTATCATATAATTAAACTAAATATTTTATAATAATAGATTAAGTAAACAAGTAATACATAACAAAATTTCCTTATATGGGAGGGCTTTCTATGGCGTTGAAGAAAACTAAAGAAGCTATACGTAAAAATTATATACTGGTAATGTTAGGGTTAGCCATTCTTTTATTTTCAGTATTAGGAGGAAGGCTTGTTTATTTAATGATTGTAAAAGGGAATGAATATGGAGCCATGGCTTCTGAACAGTGGACAAACCGTTTAATCATAAATGGTAAGCGAGGAAGAATATTGGATACAAATTATAATGAACTTGCTATTAGTGGAGATGTTTATAGGATTGATTTGGATCTCAGCGCAATAGATGCTTTTATAATAAATAATAATTTAAATGATAAAAAAGAGAAAATAGATAAAAATATTATTGCTAACCAGTTGGCTGAGGCATTGCAGATTGATCCCTCCCAGATATTAGAGAAGCTAAATTTAAAAGACGAAAATGGAGCTGCTGCTACATACGCCGTTCTTCAAAGAAAAGTAGAAAAGGATAAAGCTGACGCTGTAAAGGAGCTTAAGATTAGTGGAGTGGTTATTTCTAATGATACAGTTAGGTATTATCCTAATAACAGTTTTCTTTCCCATGTTATGGGGGTTACAGGAAATGATGGAGAAGGATTAACAGGCCTTGAATACTTGTATAACAATATATTGGAAGGTACCCCTGGAGCTAGGCTAGTGGAAATGGGGATGAATAAGCAATCTCTTCCCTATACCACAGTGCAATATACTAAGCCGATAAACGGTAAAGATTTGGTACTTACCATAGATGAAAATATACAGTATTATGCAGAAAAAGCTGCTGAAAAGGCTTTTGAAGAAAATAAAGCCAAGGCTGTTACAATAATAGTTATGAATCCAAACAATGGTGAAATATTAGCCCTTGTAAATAAGCCTGATTATGATGCTAATAACCCGCGAAACGGAGCTAATAGCTATGATGAACTTCAACAAAGGTGGAGAAATAGAGCAGTGAGTGATACCTTTGAGCCTGGCTCTATATTCAAGGTAATTACTGCAATTACTGCCATGGAGCAGGGAGTAGTGAATGATAGCAGTACATTTACTTGTTCTGGTAGTACAGTAATAGATGGCCAAACAATAAGATGTTGGAAGACTGAAGGACACGGCTCTCAGAGCTTTTCAGATATTATCAAAAATTCCTGCAATATGGGTTTCATACAGTTAGCAAATTTAATCGGGAAAGAGAAGCTCCAGGAGTACATAACCTTATTTGGATTTGGCAAGGAAACAGGAATAGATCTACCTGGTGAAGCAACTGGAATCATAAAGCCTCTAGAAGATATGGCTGATTCTGATTTAGCTACTATTAGCTTTGGACACACTAATACTTTAAATACTATTCAGTATATGGCTGCTTTAAACTCTATAGCTAATGGTGGTACCTGGATTACTCCTCATATTTTAAAGGAGATTGTTCATACAGATGATAATGAAACTCTTATTGTAGATAGTGTCTTTGATAATATTCGAAAGGAACAGATAATTAAAGAGAGTAATGCATCGGTATTAAGAAGTCACTTGGAAAGAGTGGTTACAGAAGGATCTTCATCTACAACCTATATAGAAGGCTATAGGATAGCCGGAAAGACTGGAACAGCACAGAAGGTAATTAATGGACATTATGGAGATGGAAAATATATTTCCTCTTTTGCTGGCATGGCTCCATCAGATAATCCACAGATTACTTTGATGGTTACTATTGATGAACCTAGCAATGGGGAATATTATGCAAGCCAAGTGGCTGCTCCTTATGCTAAGATGGTATTTAATGATATTTTTAATTATATATCCATCAGTCCAGAGGGAAGCTTAGAAAGTATAGCAAAGAATATTCAAAAAGAAGTTGTAATCCCAGATCTTAGGGGTATACCTGCTGAAGATGCTATAGAGGCTTTTAGAAAAGAAGGGTTAAATTATGAAGCTGAAGGCAGCGGAAATTATATTATGGATATAAGTCCAAAACCTGGATATTCAGTTAAAGAAGGCACAGAGATAAATATATATCTAGGAGATGGCAGTGATTATAATAAAGATGTAGTAGTACCAGATTTAAGAGGTTATAGCAAGCAGAGTGCATTAGAGTTATTAAATAAGCTGAACCTTCAAGGTAATTTCAGTGGTGAGGGTATGGTATCAGAACAAAGTATAAATCCAAATGAATTTGTAAAGAGGGGGACAAGCATAGATATTATTCTAAAATATGTGATAGGAGATTAAATAATTTATAGATTTCTAATAAGCTATTGATAATTATAGCTTATTAAAATAATATAGTAGTGGGGATTATATCGAAGATTAGAAATATCAACAGGAAAGGAAGATCAGCTTGGATACATTTATATGGATTCTATTTATAATCGCCTTATCCTTAGGAACCTTCATAGCTTATAATTTTTTGAACAAATATGTTCTTTATAAGCTTAAGATAAATCGTTGGGCTATTCTTTCTATAGCAATGGTTGTTTTAATAGCTCCAGCATTTTTATCTTTGAATACACCTATATGGATGGGGATTCAATCAGCAATTTTTGTAGTGCTCTTCTTATGGTTTGTTGACTTAACTAAACTAAAAAAAGAAGAGGCTAAGAAGATTAAAATTAGGCCAAAAGCAAAGCCTAATAGAGTAAAGTATAGCTCGAAAGATAAAAAATAAAAAGCTCTTTAAGAGCTTTTTATTATTTTACGAATATTGGTGAGCTTAATGCTTCTCTCTCCTTTTTTTTGTCAAAATAAACTCTCACTACATAATAAGTATTATTTACTAATGAGGGAATAGAAAACAAATATCTAACTCTGTGAAGCTCTAGATTATCTATAGATTTTATTATTTTTCCTCCATTTGATATTATTTCTACAGAGTAAATTTTATTTTCCTTATCCTCACAAATTATATTAAAGTTTAACATCAGGTTCTCTTCATAGGGGAGGGTGCCACCCATTAAAATATCATTAATATAATAGTATAGGGTAAAGGTTTTTGATTCTGTAGAAAAGATTCTTAATTCACTATAGGCTTTAATAATACTTTTTTTGTCTAATTCTGAGCAAATGACAGCAGTAAGATTTTGGCTGTCACCATAGTTTAGCTTATGATTATCCTGGCTGTTTATAGCGCCCAGTTCCCAACCTCTATCTAAAAGAGAAAAATAAATTTCATCATATCTTTTATATTTATGAGGATATATACCATTTCCCACCTCTACATAGCGGATATATTTGTTAAGTTCTTTGGAATAGGGTAAGGAAAATATTTTTTTGTTAGGGTGGTTAAAGCCACCAATTGATTCCTTAGTTAGAATCAACCATAAGAGAAGGGCTTTATAATCTGATATTTCACCGGTAAAAAAACTCTTGCTGTTAATCAAATTTATATCGCAGCCATAAGTTGTAGTAACTTCAAAACCACGTATTATGATTAATTCCTTATTTTTCTTATGATTGCCTTTAATTATCTTTTCTAAGGATCGCCATTTTGAAATAACCTTATTCTTAAAGAAGGTATTATCTTCTAGATAGTTGTTATGATCCGTTATGAATATATAATCAAGCTTATTCTTTTTTGAATATTCTATAGCCTCCGTAGGAGAGCTTTTTCCTGTTGAATAATTTGTATGGCAGTGAGGGATGCCGTAATAATGTCTTAGATTTAAATAATGATTATTTGCTTTTTTATCCATAAAAAAAGCTCCTAGGTAGTGTTCATTATACATTATATGATTCATATATTATCTTTGATATAAAAGAAAAGAGATTATAAAGAATAGTACCTTTATAATCTCTTTTATAAAAGATAAATTTAGCTACAGCCTGTAGTGGAACCACAATCCTGACAAAGCATGCAGGTTCCATTACGAACCATACGAGTACTTGAGCAGGTTGGGCATACGCTGCCATATACTCTTTCTCCCTTTGATGAAGTATTATCATCAGAAGAAGTGTTTTCAGCTGTCTTTGGCTCTTCTACTTTTATAGGAGATGCTTCTATTGTAGAGGTTACTGGGGTTGAAGCTGCTATTTCAGATGAAGGGTTCTTTTCAAAGCCTTCCGGCTTCACCTGGCACCTAGTATAATCACCTAGTTCTATATCTATAATTTTGCTTATTAAATCGGAAATTGATGATACGTATTTTATATAAGGGTGTCTCTGAACAAAACCATGTGGTTCATACATCTGACCTCTAAGCATTCTTGAAATGTCCTGAGGTGGTACATGGTATTGAAGCATAACTGAAATTGATTTTGAGAGAGAGTTCAGAAGCCCTGTAATAATAGTTCCTTCTCTATCGGTGGAAATATATATTTCAATAATTTCTCCATTTTCGTTTCTGTTAACAGTGGTGTATATCTTAACATCGTCTATTTGTGCAGGATGAGTTTTTCCGTACCTTACCCCTTGAGGCTTAGCTCTTCTCTTATAGTTGATAAGATTGGAATTCAATTCTTCTGCCCTTTTCAAAAGGTCATTGTAGCTTAAATCCTCAAGCTTACTATCTATTTCTTCATCCATAGAGGTGTTAAGAGGCTGACTGGCCTTACAGCCATCCCTGTATATAGTTATTCCCTTAACTCCTAAGTTCCAAGAAAGTATTGTTATATTTTTTATATCCTCTACTGTTGCTGTTTTTGGCAGATTAACAGTCTTTGATATAGCACCAGATATAAGTGGAGATAGTGCAGCTACCATCTTTACATGGCCTTCTGGAGCTATAAATCTGCTACCAGTACCACAGGTATTTGCAGTATCAAATACAGAATAATGCTCTTCCTTAAGATGAGGAGCTCCTTCTATCTTACCATCTACCAGTTTTTCGTATTCATAGCCATCTTTTTCTACCTTTTCAGTTCTAGTTATATAATTCAGTATATCCTTAATTTCCTGACTGGTATATCCAAGATTTTTAAGAGACAATTCTATAACAGGATTTACTAGAGTCATAAATCCTCCGCCAGCAAGCTTCTTATATACTATATGACTGAAGAAAGGTTCTATGGAAGTAGCTCCACAATCCATTGCAAAGGAAATTGTACCTGTAGGTGCAACAACAGTAACTTGAGCATTTCTATAGCCATTTTGCTTTCCGGACTCTAAAGCATTAACCCAAACATTTTTTAAGGTTTCGCTGAAGCTATCTAAGTTCATAAGCTCTAATAGATTGTGATCCACCATATAAGGCTTTACGTTAATATCAATAAAGTCACCTTTGATAGAACCAGCAGCAATAGCATGATTATGGATTACTCTCAGCATATGATTCTTATTGATATCATACATAGCAAAAGGTCCTACGGCCTTAGCCATGAGAGAAGAAACATAATAGGATTGTCCTGTGAGGATTCCAGCAAGGGAGCTGGCTAGAGTTCTTGCTCTTTCGGAATCATAAGGGAGGCCCATTACCATTAAAAGTGATGCTAAATTAGCTACTCCAAGACCAGTTGTTCTGAAGTTATAGGTTTTTCTTGCTATATCCTTAGTTGGATACTGACCCCACTGGATGGATGCTTCCAGAAGTAATTGATTAAAGGATATAATGTGCAGATAGCCCTCCATATCAAAGGTATTAGTCTTCTCATCGTAAAAATTATACAGATTTATTGAAGAAAGATTACAGGAGGTATCATCTAAGAAAGCATACTCTCCACAAGGGTTTGTGGAATTTAATTGATTATGCTTTGCAAAGTAATCACCATCTTCTCCACCAGGGCAAGTATGCCATGCATTAAAGGTATCATTGAACTGTGGAGCAGGATCTGCGCACTTCCAGGAGGATTCGTTCATTAAATCCCAAAGCTTCTTGACCTTAACCTTTCTGTTTACGGAATCATCAAGTCTTCCTTTTAGCTCTATCTCTGATTCTGGATCCTTGTGTAAATCAGTAACCTTTTGCATAAATTCATCGGATATTCTTATGGAGTTATTGCTATTTTGACCAGAAACCGTAGCATAAGCCTCTCCATTAAAGTCTGAATCATAGCCCATTTTTATGAGAGCTCTAACCTTATCCTCTTCATTGGCCTTCCAGCTCATAAATTCTTCTATTTCAGGATGGTCAATATCTATACATACCATCTTAGCGGCTCTTCTTGTGGTTCCACCAGATTTAATAGCACCGGCATTCCTATCGAAGCCTTTTAGGAAGCTCATAAGACCTGAGGATACCCCACCACCTGATAGCTTTTCTCCTTCAGCTCTAAGAGAGGAGAAATTGGTTCCTGTTCCTGAACCACCTTTAAATAGCTTAGTTTCAGTAACAAATTGTTCTGATATAGAATGTTCACCAAGAAGCTTATCTTCTACGGAAACAATAAAGCAGGCGGAGGCTTGAGTTCTAGTATAGTTATCTGGGGATTCTACAACCTTACCCAGCTTTTCATCATAGTAATAGTTACCTTGAGGAGAACCTTTGATGCCATATTTTAAGGCTAAACCAGTATTAAACCATTGAGGAGAATTAGGAGCATATAGCTGAGCTAAAAGTCCATAAACCATTTCGTCATAGAAAATGGAAGCTTCCTCCTCAGTCTTAATTATGCCTTCTTCAATGAGAGCATCACGCCAAAAGCTCACAAGCCTATCCGCAACCATTCTCATGCTTTCTTCAGCACCGCTCTTTGTTGGAACACCAGCTCTCCTGAAATATTTAGAAGCTATTATGTCACAGGAGTTCTGTGAATAATGAGTTGGGAATTCTAAGTCTTTCATTTCTGTTAAAGTTTTACCAGTTTTGTAATCTTTTAAAAGAACGTCTACCTTTTTCCATTGAAATAAATCAAATACAGTTAAGGATTCATTTTTTTCCAAATCCTTAGTATAATATCTTTTGAAGAGACTATGTATATCAGCCATTTAGCAACCTCCCAATTATTTAAATCACTATATATAGTGGTTTTTAAAATTTGTCACACTATATGTTGAATATAAAAATTATATATTATTTGATGATATTATTCAATAAGTAAAAACTATAAATATATAAATATAAACTTTGTTTATGTATTATTAATACAGTTACCTAGTTATTTCGTAGTTAACAAAAAAATATATCGAGGTGATATTCTATGATAAAAAAATATAATAACATGAATCCAAATATTTCTCCAGAAGCCTTTGTAGCAGAAAATTCTACAGTAATAGGAAATGTTACCATAAATGAGAGGGCTAGTGTCTGGTATGGGGCGGTCCTTAGAGGAGATGAGGAGGGTATAACAATTGGTGAATGCAGCAATGTTCAGGACAATGCAGTGATTCATACGGATAAGGATAAACCAGCCTTTGTAGGCAAAAATGTTACTATTGGACATGGAGCAATTATCCATGGATGTACTATAGAGGATGAGGTAATTGTGGGGATGGGAGCAATAATACTTAATGGTGCACATATAGGAAAAAATACTATTATAGGCGCTGGTTCTCTTATATCAGAAAATAAAATTATACCTGAGGAAGTATTATGCTATGGCTTTCCCGCAAAGGTTATTAGAACACTTACTTTAGAAGAAATAGATAGTATTAGGGTATCTGCGGAGGAATATAAAGAAAAGGCAATTTTACATAAAGGGGAGGAATAGGTATAAATATTTTTAAAAATTCTACGATAAAATATATATTCAATATATTAATTGAAATGAAGAATATTTTTTAAGGCCAATGAAGGAGGTTGACAAAGAGTGGAGATATCTTCCGTAAGAAAAGGGAGTAGTATAGCTGTAGATAGGAAGAAGATTAAAACAAAAAAAGATTTCTCCCAGAGCTTTGACCTCGCCAGGGAAAGACGTAATGAGGATGAATTAAAGAAGAGCTTAGAGGAAATAAAGAAAAAAGGTAACCGCCTTTCCATAACAAAATGCTATAGTGATGTTAAGGAATATAAAAGACTAATCCAGGAATATCTTAAAGAGGTATTGGCGTATATGTGTTCTGTAAATAAAGCTATTAGTTTTTGGCAAACGCAATACTTTATAACAGTAGATACCATAGATGAAAAGCTTAGAGAGCTCACTGAGCTTCTGCTCAGTGAGGAAAAGGAGAATTTAAAGGTAGCATCTACTATTGAAGAAATACAAGGGTTAATAATAGATATATATAAATAAAACTGCTGTGAAAGCTTAAAGCTTATACAGCAGTTTTTTTCTTAGGAATGGGTTAATCTAAATTTTTATTTGAAGGAGGAGAAGCTAGCATCAGATGGCATTCGCCAATCACCTCTTGGGGATAGGCTAACAGTTCCAACCTTAGGTCCATCAGGAAGGGCAGAGCGCTTAAACTGTTGAGTGAAGAATCTTCTTATGAATACCTCATACCACTTAGTGATTGTATCTTTTGAATAGCTATCCTTAAATGCCTGTTCTGCCAAGAATATTATTTTTTCCTTAGGATAACCAAAGCGAACAAAATAATATAGATAGAAATCATGGAGCTCGTAAGGACCTATTATATCTTCAGTCTTCTGGACTATATCTCCTTTATCGTCTTTAGGAAGAAGCTCAGGACTAACTGGCGTATATAGAATATCCATTAAAATATCACCTATCTCCCCAGGAAGTTTAAACTCTGCAGCATACTGAACTAAATACCTTATAAGGGTTTTGGGGACAGAGCAGTTTACAGAATACATTGACATGTGGTCACCATTATATGTACACCAACCTAAGGCTAGCTCTGAAAGGTCGCCAGTACCTATGAGGATAGCACTCTCCTTATTAGCGTAATCCATTAATATTTGTGTTCTTTCTCTTGCCTGAACATTTTCATAGGTAACGTCATGGATGGAAGGATCATGACCTATATCCTCAAAATGCTTAAGGCAGGCTTCAACGATATTTATTTCTTTTAGGGTAGTTCCAAGCTTAGTGCAAAGATTAATGGCGTTATTATAGGTCCTATCAGTTGTGCCGAAGCCTGGCATGGTTATTGTAATAATATTTTCCATAGGAAGCTTAAGAAGCTCATAGGTCTTAACAGCAACTATTAGAGCTAAGGTGGAATCCAATCCGCCAGAAATACCAATAACAACCTTTTTAGCTCCCGTATGTTCTAATCGCTTTGCTAAAGCCGAGCCTTGAATATTTAATATTTCCTCACAGCGTTCCTGTCTAGTATCCTCACGGGATGGGACAAAAGGATGCTTTGATATATATCGATTGAATTCTCCGATTTCTAGGCTGTCAAAGGTGAAGCTAACTTCTGTTATGGGGGAGCTAAACAATGCTATATTGTCCCTGTAGCTAAGATTACGTCTTCTCTCAGAGGAAAGCTTATCAAGATCAATAATTGCAGTGATAATTTCATTTTCTCTTTGGAACCGTTCGTTTTCAGATAAAATAGTACCATTCTCACTTATCAATAAATGACCACTAAATAATAAATCTGTAGTAGATTCATACACGCCACTAGAGGAATAAACGTAGGAACAGATAGCTCTAGCACTTTGAGAAGCTACAAGGTCCTTTCTGTAATAATATTTTGAAACCAATTCGTTAGAAGCAGATAGGTTACCAATAATATTAGCTCCTAGAAGTGCTAAAAAGGAGCTAGGAGGAATAGTAACCCATAGATCCTCGCAAATTTCAAAGGCAAACTTTGCTTCTCCAGAATTAAATATAATATTTGTACCAAAGGGGACAGACTTTTGAAAGGGTAAATTTACCATATCTGTATGCATAGTTTTGGCGCCAGTAAACCAACGTTTTTCATAGAATTCACTATAGTTAGGTATATGAGTTTTAGGAACTATACCTAAAAGTTTTCCTTTAAAAATTACAAAGGAGCAGTTATAGAGAGTATAGTTATATTCATAAGGAGCGCCTACAGCTATTAATATATCCTTGTCAACACTATAAGAGCACAGCTCCTCAATACCGTTAAGGGACTTATTTAAGAGCTCTTTTTGTAAAAACAAGTCACCACAGCTGTAGGAGGTAATGGAAAGCTCAGGAAAAACAATCATTTTCGATTTTTCCTTTAATGCCTTTTCAATACAAAGCTTTATATTCTCTATATTGTAGCTTACATCAGCTACCTTAGTTATTGGACAAGCAGAACTAACCTTAATAAAATTCATTTAATCACCTCTTGTTTTATGTGAGTGTTTTTTCTTTTACTGCATATAAGGTTATATATAATTATATTAAAGCATAAATATTTTTTTTAGAAAACAATTATAAAAATTATTAATTTATTATTATTGAAACGTATAAAAAATAGCTAGCCTTGGCTATAATATAAATGCCTTTAGGCATCGTAGGATTTTTTTACTTGCTGCATTTAATGCAGCTTTTTTTTATTGTGTGTATATTGTATTAAAATTTATTATTAAATTGCTAGTCAAGAGCTTCTATAAATAGAAATTTAGTTAAAAAATTAACATACATAAAAGGATAAAAAAAGAAATTAATCCGATGTAAAGGTTATTCATATGTAAAAATTGGATGAATTTATATAATGAATTTATAAACTTTGTTAAAAAATATGTAATAACTTGTAAATATGTTAAGTGTATGTTAATATATACGGGAAAAGGATTGTACTTAACGATTTTAGCTTTAAGGAGGAGTTTTTGTGGGGCTTTTCAAAAGAGAAAAAGTACTTATTAATAATAGGCTTGATTCCCTAAATTTAGAGGTTATTGATGCTGGAGAAGAAGTGGTATATAACCTAATTTTAGGAAATGATAACGTTTATAAGCCTACTGTTAAGGTTGGGGATGAGATAGAGGTTGGTATGGCAATTGCTAAAAGCACTCTCATTCCAGAAGGTTTTTTATATAGTTCTGTTTCTGGAAAGGTTAAAAAGCTGATTGATAGCTATGATTATAAAGGTAGAAAAACTGCTGCTATATTGATAGAGAATAACAAGGTTAATTCAGTTTATAACGGTTTAACAGAAGGACATAACGATAAAATCTCTTTGTTAGAAGGATTAAAGAAATATCACCTGCTAGATACTAAGGGAAACGAATTATATCACAACTATAATAGAGATTTAGATGAAGTAACTACAATAATTTACAATGCTACTCATTGGGATTCAAGCACGTTAGCTACACCATATCATCTCAATGCATCTACCAAGGAAATATTAGAAGCAGTCAATGTGCTTAAAGACACATACAAAAATGCCTCTATTTTTTTTGTCTTTGACAAAGCTTCCTCCTATAATTTTGAGAAATTAGAGAGGACATGCACCTCTGTGCATTTTAAGTTGGTTGATAAAAGCTATGGATATGATATGTCCAGTTTATTAGTTAAGGAAAATTTCCCAAAAGAGTCAGAGAGAAGTGTTATAGTTGATGAGTTTAAGAGTTTAATGAGCATATATAAGGCAGTATGCCTCAACGAGCCTATAACCGAGGAAATTGTTTCTGTATCAGTTAACGATAGCTTTACAAAGCTTATAAAGGTTAAGATAGGGACAAAGATAAAGGATATAGCAACGGCCTTAGATATTAAGGAAAGTGATTATCAAAAGGTCATCAGAAATGGAGTTATTTCAGGCAAAGCGTTAGTTAGTACTGAAGTTTCTGTAAACCAAGGTACGGCTAGTATAGACTATGTACAAGTTAAGGGTTTAGATAAAGAAAGAGCTTGCATTAGATGTGGAGCCTGTGTACGAGTTTGCCCAGTACAGCTTTATCCAATGGAGTTAGTAAAGCATTCAAATAAAAATACTCTAGATAATTTTAAAAAGTATAAGGGTATGGATTGTGTTGAATGCGGTCTATGTTCCTATTACTGCCCTTCAAAGATCAGCTTAGCTCATAGGATTTCCTTAGGTAAGAGCTACTTAACCAAAGTATAAGCATTTAGGGGGACTATAAAATGGAGAATAGATTACTTAAAGTTTCAGCCTTTCCTCATATAAAGGCGAAAGATAGTGTTAAAACAATTATGCTAGATGTAATAATAGCCTTATTACCTGCTATGCTTATGGGAATTAGGTTTTATGGCATAGATGCTGCAATTATTTATGCATCCACAATAGGTGCAGCTTTATTATCAGAATTACTCTGGAATAAGGTGGTAAAGGGAGAGTTTGTTTTAGAGGATTTTAGTGGAGCAGTTACTGCTATATTAATTTCTTTAATTATGCCAAGCTATGTAGCCCCTTGGGTTCCTGCAGTTGCTACAGTTTTTGTGATTATAATATTAAAGCAATGCTTTGGTGGTTTAGGTGGTAATTTTATAAATCCAGCAGCTACAGCTAAGGTATTTATCATTGCTTCCTGGACTTCACAGCTGATACAGCCAGCTACAGATGGGTTAACATCAGCTAGTGCTAGTGCATATACACCTAGCCTTAAGGAAATATTCCTTGGATATGCTAGTGGAAATATCGGTGAAGCATCCATACTGGCTTTGATAATTGGTGGTTTATACCTTCTTTTCAGAGGAAGAATAGATGGTAAGGGAACCTTAGCCTTCTTAGGCTCTGTGGCACTCTTTAGCTTTGTTATTGGAGCTGATGGGTTGTTCAAGGGAAATGTCATAGATGGTTTAATGGTAGGTAATATTTTTCTTGTTGGTATATTCATGGTTAATGACTTTGTAACCACACCTGTTACTTCTGTTGGAAAGATAATCTTTGGAGCAGGCTGTGGGTTACTAACCGTTTTATTTAAAGTAATAGGTCATAACTCCGATGGAGCTTTCTATGCAATAATGCTTATGAACCTGTTTACACCGATGATTGATTCCTTTACAATGCCAAAAGCAAAAAAGGAGGCTGTGTAATATGAAGGAAAACTTAAAGCTTGGATTAATACTTCTTATGATCACTGCTGTAGCAGGTATAGCTCTGGGTCTGGCAAATGCTACAACAAAGGATGCTATAGCTATGAACTCAAAAATCAGTGTTGAAGAGCTAGCTTCATTGCTACCAGGGGCTGAATCTGTAGAAGTTTATGAAACCTTTGATGAAGGAAATATAGTTGAGGTAATGGAAGCGTCCAATGGGGATGAGACTGTTGGATACATTGTTAAGGTTGCATCTCCAGGTTTCCATGGAAATATTGAAATGCTTGTAGGAATAAATAGTGAAGGGGTAGAAACTGGGATTAAAATACTAACCCATGGAGAAACTCCTGGCGTTGGATCTAAGATAGAAAATGCAGATTTCCAAGAGAGATTTAAGGATAGACCTACTGAAGAGGAATTTAAGCTTGTTAAAACTGAAAGTAGTAACGATTATGAAATTCAAGGAATAACAGGTGCTAGTATATCTTCTACAGCAGTAGTTACTGGAGTAAATGCTGCGGTAAAATACTACAAGAGTGCTATTTTGGGAGAAGAAGTGGTAGAAGAAAAGCCAGGAATAAATCTTGATAAGCTTAATTTATCAGGTGGAGAGCTTACAGCTATTGATTCCTTAGATAAAGAATTAGCTAAAGAAGTTAATGAAGTGAAGATCAATGGTGCTATAGGTGCATATATTATCACAACAGAAGTGAAAGGTGCTCAGGACCAGATGACTGTGGCTACTGCAATAGATATTAACAGTAACACTATATTAGGTATACAAGTTTTAGAACAAGCAGAAACTCCAGGTCTGGGAGATCTTATTTGTGAGGATGACTTTACAGGAAAATTCCAAGGCTTATCCTCAGCTGATGAGGTTCAAGTTGATATTATTTCTGGAGCAACAATAAGCTCTGAGGCTGTTATTGAAGCTGTTAATAACGCTTTAGATTATTACAATACTAATATAAATAGGTAGGTGAGGACAGTGAAAAAATATATAGAGAGAATTAAAAATGGAGTTATAACAGAAAACCCTATTTTTGTACAAGTACTAGCTATGTGTCCTACCTTAGCAGTAACCTCCAGTGCAGAAAATGCTGTAGGTATGGGCGCTGCTACAACCTTAGTTTTAATATTTTCCAACTTTCTTATTTCTGCTTTAAGAAAAGTAATTCCTGACAAGATAAGAATTCCAGCTTACATTGTTATTATTGCAAGCTTTGTAACTGTAGTAGACATGCTTATGGAGGGATTCCTACCTTCCTTATATAAATCCTTAGGGATATTCATACCACTGATTGTTGTTAACTGCGTTATTCTAGGAAGAGCAGAAGCTTATGCAGCTAAAAATGGTATAGTTGCCTCCATTTTTGATGCTATAGGTATGGGACTTGGATTTACTGCTTCTTTATTTGCGGTAGGAGTAGTAAGAGAAATCATCGGTAATGGAACTATCCTTGGATTACAGATCATGCCTGCTAGCTATCAACCAGCAGCAATTATGATACTAGCACCAGGAGCATTCTTTGCACTAGGAGTGTTAATGACCCTTATAAATTACATTAACCTGAAGAGAACAAATGGTCAGGCTAAGAATTTAGAGCATGATTGCAGCAGCTGTGCAATGGGCTGTGGTGGAAAATGCGGTAGCATCGATTTAATAAAATAAAGGATTGTAGGTGAATGCTATGAGAATATTTACGATATTTTTAAGCTCCATGCTTATAAATAATTTTCTATTATCAAAGTTCCTTGGTATTTGCTCCTTTCTAGGAGTATCTAAAAAGAAGGACGCAGCTTTAGGAATGGGTTTGGCAGTAACATTTGTAATGACCTTAGCTTCTATAATGTCCTTTCTGGTTTATGAATTACTTGAATTATTAAATATAGAATATTTATCTACTATAGCTTTTGTACTAGTTATAGCAGCACTAGTTCAATTTGTAGAAATGTTTATTAAGAAGATGAGCCCAGGGCTATATAAATCCTTAGGTATTTACCTTCCTCTTATAACTACAAACTGTGCAGTGCTAGGTATGGCATTATTAAATGTTCAAGAAAGCCATAATCTTATAGAAAGTATCGCAAATGGATTAGGAGCAGCCTTAGGTTATATGCTTGGAATACTTCTACTGGCTTTCATAAGAGAAAAGACTGATAATAATGAAGCTATACCAGTACCTCTTAGAGGATTGCCAATTACGTTATTTACTGCAGGGTTTATGTCCTTAGCCTTTCTAGGCTTCCAGGGCCTTTTATAGGAGGTAGTTACTGATGAATATTAGCGAATTATTATTTCCGGTCCTTAGTTTAGGCGGTTTAGGCTTAGTGTTTGGTACATTACTTGGCTATGCATCACAAAAGTTCCAGGTTGAAGTGGATCCTATGATTCCATTAGTAAGAGAAGCACTTCCAGGAGCTAACTGTGGAGGCTGTGGTTTTGCAGGTTGTGATGCTTTTGCTCAGGCTGTTGTAGAGGGAAATGCTAATCCTAATGGATGTTCTGTAGGGGGAAGCAGCACTACCTTAAAGATTGGTGAAATATTGTGTGTATCTGTAGATGCAGCGGAAAAAAAGGTTGCATATGTAAAGTGTAATGGAGACTGTACAAGTAGTAAAAATTTGTATAAGTATGATGAAAAAATTGATTGCCTTATGGCTATGAGTCTACCTGGTGAAGGTGCTAAGGCCTGCAATCATGGATGCTTAGGTCTTGGAAGCTGTATTAAGGTCTGTGAATTCGGTGCCTTATCCATAGTTAATGATATAGCTGTTGTTGATGAGGAAAAATGTACTTCCTGTGGAGCCTGTGTCAACATATGCCCTAAAAATCTTATAGAGATAGTTCCTCAAAATAAGAGAGTTAGAGTTAGCTGTAATTCAAAGGATATGGGTAAGAATGTTAGAGAAAACTGTTCTGTAGGCTGTATCGGTTGCCGTCTATGTGAAAGAAATTGTGAATTTGGAGCAATCACTATTGGAAATAATTTAGCTCATGTAGACTATGATAAATGTACTCAATGTGGGGTATGTGTAACAAAGTGTCCTACAAAAGCTATTAAGGGAATAGAAAATTAATAATTGGCATGACTTATGTATATAAGTCATGCTTTTCTATTAGGAAGGATTAATGATATAATTTACTATTATAATTATTAGGAGTGAAGAAAATGAAGCTTTCAAATAGGGTTGCAATTGTTACTGGAGCTTCTAGAGGCATTGGAAGAGCAATAGCCTTAGAGCTGGCTAGGGAAGGTGCAAGCGTTGTTATTAATTATAGGAGCAGCAGAGAAGAAGCCTTAAGGCTCCTAGAAGAAATAAAAAACAATGGAGGCTCAGCTATTGTCTGCAAAGCCGATGTTTCCATAGCAATTGAAGCCAAAGCACTTGTGGAGGAGGCAATTCTTCATTATGGAAGGGTAGATATACTAATAAATAATGCAGGTATATCTCATATAGGCCTATTCATGGATATGTCCTATGAAGATATCAATAATATTATTAATACTGACCTGTTAGGTGCTATAAATACTACCAAAGCAATAGTGGATATAATGATAGCTAGAAAGGCCGGAGTGATAGTTAATATTTCTTCTATATGGGGAGAAGCCGGGGCATCCTGTGAGGCAGTTTATTCGGCAGCAAAGGCTGCTATTAATGGCTTTACTAAAGCGTTAGCCAAGGAGCTTGGACCATCAAATATCAGGATTAATGCCGTTGCACCAGGGGTAATAGAAACAGAAATGAATTCTTGGCTTTCAATGGAGGATAAAGAATTAATTCAGGAAGATATTCCTTTATGCAGAATGGGAAGCTCAGAAGAGGTAGCAAAGGTTGTAGCTTTTCTCTGCAGTGAAGATTCCTCATATATAACTGGACAAATAATAAATGTTAATGGTGGAATGTTATAGTAAATATAGGAAATAAAGTATTTATTTTCGTATAGCTATGCTATATTATAAGCATAGCAATTACAGAAGCCCTTGCTACAGCAAGGATAAGGAAATAGTGATGTATTAAACATATATAATCAGTTAAGGAGATCGTTGATGAAGGATTTAAATTTTAACTCATATGTTCATAAACTAAATAATGGACTTAAGGTTATTACTATAAAAAGAGACACACAATTAGCTTCTGTCCATATAGGATTAAAGATAGGTGCGATATATGAGTCATCAAGAGAAAAAGGTATCAGTCATCTTATAGAGCATATGCTTTTTAAAGGAACTGAGAAGAGAGATAATGAGAAGCTAAATGAGGAGCTGGAGTTTCTTGGGGGACAGTATAATGCTTATACGGATTATAATTGCACTGTATATGGTGTTACTGCATTGAAAGAGGAGCTTAAAAATGGATTAGAGCTTTTAAGTGATATGATAATAAACCCTGTTTTTGATATAGAGGAGCTTAAAAAGGAAAAAAAGGTTATTTGTGCAGAAATAAAGGCTAGTAAAGATGATATTGAAGACTATAGCTTGAAGAAAATACATGAGGCGGCCTTTGATAAAAGCCCACTAAAGCATGATGTGGCAGGTACTGAGAGCAGTGTGAATAGAATAAGCAGGAAGATGCTTGTTGATTATTATAAAAGCTATTATACTCCTGATAATAGTATAATCACTGTAGTTTCATCCTATGACCATAAAGAGGCTTTCTCTATGATAGAGGAGTATTTTTCAAATTGGCAGGGGAAAAGAACAATTGAGGTTCCTATAATAAAAGAGAATAATAGACCAGTAGAAAAAGTATCTCACAAACAGGATATGGAACTATCTACTGTCACCTATTTATATACTTATCATGACATGGATAAAGACATGGAGCTTCCACTAAAAATACTGAATATGAGATTAGGTGAGAGCTCTAATTCTATACTTTTTAGAGAATTAAGAGAAAAAAGAGGCTTAGCTTATGATGTTTATACTTATTTAGATATGAGCAAAAATGTTAAGAGCCTGTATATTTATACTGCCGTAGCAAAAGAAAATATAAATGAGACTATAAAAACTATTAATAGATGTATAGAGGATATTAAAAGTGGTGAGATTGTCTTCAATGATAAAACGGTAGAACTGATGAAAAAGGTTCATAAAACAGCAGTCCTTTCCACCCTAGAGGATCCAGCAGAGCTTGGAAATTATGTGCTTCACCAAAGCTTAGAAAATGAAGATATCTATGAGTATATAAGTGAAATGAAGGAATTGGAAGGACTCAGAGCTGATCATATTTACAGTGTTGCAGGCTGTGTGCTTAATGAACCAACAGTTCATATTCTTAAGTCCCTGTAAGGAGGATTTTAGTGGAAGGAATTATTACAAAATTAGAAGTACAAAAGAAAAATAAGAACAGAATTAATATTTATATAGACGATGAATATAAATTTGCCTGTGATGAAGAAATAGTATATAGATATAAGCTAACTAAAGGTAAAAAGGTTGATGTTAAGGAGATTGAAGACATTGCTGAAGAGGATAATTTTATTAAAGGAAAGAATTATGCCTTTAGGATAATAGAAAAAAGTTATAAAACAAAAAGTCAGGTTATAGATAAGCTTATAAGTAGAGGCTATGATGAAAAAATCATTAATAAGATCATGAGGCTTATGGAAGAGTATAACCTAATTGATGATAAGGTTTATGTAAAAGCATATATAAAGGATAACTTATCAAAGCAGGGGAAGATGAAGCTTTTATATAATTTGAAAAGTAAAGGGATTAAAGAAGAAATCATACAGAGTGAGCTGAAAAATATTGATGATAATTCACTGGAGGAGGCTGCATATAATTTGGCTGAAAAAAAATATCAGCAGCTTATAAAGAGAGAAACAGATGCCTTTAAGATTACCCAAAAGCTATCTACATTTTTACTTTCAAGAGGGTATGGCTATGACATGATAAAAAAGGTTAGCAGAAGGCTGTTGGAGCAGCAGGAGGATTAATGTTATTGATATGAGGTTTAATTATGTATCTATTATACTTTTAGCTATATTTATTCTTCCAGTTATCTGGGGAGTTATCTATAAATATGATGTAAGATATAGTAAGAGTGAGATAAGAGGAGTGGAAGGTAGCATAGCTTTTTTGCTAGCTTTAATTATATCAAATCATATAATTAAAAAATATATATTAAGTAGTGGGAGCTTGTTATATAATTATTTATCAAAAGATATATTCACACTTATTTCACAAAAGTTTTATATAATTTATTTTGTAATTCTACCAATTCTGTTTTTTATATTTCAGAGAATAATAATGTTTATTTTTGATCTTATAAACAATATTACCTTTTATCCTATTATGAATTTTATTAATAGGATAACTATAAATAAAAGTAATGGTATAAAAGCTTTTGTAGGAGCTTTATTCCAGCTCCCAAGAGCAATAAGCAATATAATTATAGCAGTGTTTATATTAAATTTAATAACTCAGATAAATTTACCTTATAACCTTAATGAAGAAATACAGGACTCAAAGGTTTATGTAGCTATAACAGAAAGGGTTGTTAGACCTGCTACTAATTCAAGCCTGGCACAAGCTCTTCCAGATATTATAGATGATTCCTTTAAGATTCAGATAAGGGATGGAAGTACTGTTACTCCTTGGGAAGATATAAAGTCTCTGAAGGATATTACCTTTAATAATAAACAGATAGTTTATTATAATGGTGTTACTTTAGAGGAGGCAATCAAAAGTGACGAGAATATTGATTATACTGCTGTTAGTCTAACTGAAGGTCTAGATAGTGATAGAAGTAAGGCAAGAACTCTCTATACCTATGTGGGCAGTAATATTCAGTATGATGATGCGAAAGCAGAAAGGATATTAAGCAATGATTTCTCTACTGGTTCAGGGGCTATTGAAGCTTTCAGAAGTAAAAAAGGAATCTGCTTTGACTATGCATCGTTATACGTTGCTATGTGTATAGCTGCAGGACTGGAGGTTAGGATGATTACAGGAGAAGGCTATAATGGAGTTGCCTGGATAAGCCATGCTTGGAATGAGGTATATTTAGAGGATGAGGATAGATGGATTCAGGTGGATACAACCTTTTATAAGGGAGCAAATTATTTTAATAGTGATAGATTTAATCTAGATCATCGCAATGAGCAAGTAATCGGTCAGTGGTAAAATATATTAATATATAAAAAAATAAGCATCTCATTAGGGATGCTTACATATATTTTTTAGAATAAGCTTAATGGCTTTTTCACATTCTTTATCTTCGTTATCCATGGCCCAGCTGGTGTTAAAGTACTGTAATGCTTTTTTGTTATTTTTTGTCATGGCATAGCAGTAAGCCAAATTAAAATAATACTTACTCTCTTTTTTTATTTTTAGAGCCTTATTAATCAATTCAATTGCTGGTTCATATTGACATAGCTTAATAAAGCACACAGCAGAATTGTAATAGGCACTGGCTTCATTATCTTTATTATCAATTGCCATTTGGTATAAGGATATAGCTTTTTTATAATCTTTAGTTTTATAGCATTCATTAGCAGCATTGAAATAATCCATAACGCACTCCTTTGTACTTATTATTCTTACATATATATTCATATATAATTTACTTATTCTTTATAATAGTTGACATTAATATCAATAATATACAGAGTTTGAAATATTAATTTTAATCAGTATTTGAAAATGTTTACTTGTTACATTTGGGAGGTAACAAAATGGCTGAAAAGTATTATATTGGTCTAGATGTAGGCTCTACCACTGTTAAGCTGGTATTGTTAGATGAAAAAAATAATATAATTTTTAAGAGTTATCAAAGACATTATTCAGACATAAAGAGCACAATAATTAAGCTTATTTTTGAGATTTCGGGGATATTAAAGAGAAGTGTTATTAATATAACTGTAACGGGCTCAGGAGGTTTGTCTGTGTCAAAATGGCTGAATATTCCCTTTGTTCAGGAAGTTATAGCTTCAACTAATGCGGTAGAGAAGCTAATACCAGAAACAGAGGTTGCTTTAGAGCTTGGGGGAGAGGATGCTAAGATAACTTTTTTTGATAAAACTATTGAACAGCGAATGAATGGAACCTGTGCTGGCGGTACAGGAGCTTTTATAGATCAGATGGCAGCACTGCTTCAGACTGATGCAGAGGGACTTAATCATATAGCTAAAGGGTATAAGGTTATATATCCCATAGCCTCTCGCTGTGGAGTTTTTGCAAAAACTGATATACAGCCTTTATTGAATGAGGGAGCCAGAAAGGAGGATATTGCCGCTTCTATTTTCCAGGCAGTGGTTAATCAAACTATCAGTGGACTAGCTTGTGGACATCCTATAAAAGGTAAAGTGGCTTTTCTAGGTGGACCATTAAATTTTTTATCTGAACTTAGAAGAAGATTTATTGAAACCTTAAAGCTCACAGATGACAAAATAATATTTCCGGAGAATGGGGAGTTTTTTGTGGCTTTAGGGGCAGCTTTTTCCTCCATTGAAGCTCAGGGAGTTCCTTTTAGCCTTTTAATGGTAAGCTGTCAAAAGATGAAAACAGCGCAGGAACTTGAGATTAACACACTGGAATCATTGTTTAAAGACGAGGAGGAATATATCTCCTTTAATAAAAGACATAGGAGGAACACAGCGGCCTATAGAGAGCTTACTACCTTTAGAGGTAGCTGTTATTTAGGAATTGATGCAGGTTCAACTACAACTAAGGTTGTGCTCATAGATGAGGATTACAATATCTTATATAAATATTATGGTAGCAACAGGGGAAATCCTTTAGAACAAACAATTGACGCCTTAAAGGATATGTATAAGAGTCTGCCTAAGGAAGCAAATATCGTTGGATCCACAATCACTGGCTATGGTGAGGGCCTGATAAAGGCTGCTTTAAAAATTGATTTAGGGGAAATAGAAACTATAGCTCACTATAAGGCAGCAAAGCATTTCCTTCCTGGAGTAGAGTTTATTTTAGATATTGGCGGACAGGATATGAAATGCTTGAAAATTAAAGAAGAGGTCATTGATAGCATCTTATTAAATGAAGCCTGCTCTTCAGGCTGTGGTTCCTTTATTGAAAGCTTTGCAAACTCTTTAAACTATTCAGTTCAGGATTTTGCTAAGGAAGCGTTATTTGCTGAAGCGCCGGTGGATTTAGGTTCAAGATGCACTGTGTTTATGAATTCAAAGGTGAAGCAGGCTCAGAAGGAAGGGGCAACGGTTGGGGATATTTCAGCTGGGTTATGCTATTCAGTAATAAAAAATGCATTATATAAGGTTATTAAAGTTAGAAATGAAGAAGAGATAGGGGACAAAATAATAGTACAGGGTGGAACCTTTTATAACGACGCAGTACTGAGAAGCTTTGAAAAGCTTCTGGGAAAAAATGTTGTTAGACCAGATATAGCCGGGCTTATGGGAGCTTTTGGAGCAGCTATAATCTCAAAGGAACGTTGTAATTCTAATGATTCTACTGAACTACTTAGTGAAAAAGAGCTTCTAAGCTTTACCTTTGATACCGAAATGAAAAGATGCTCTCTTTGTAATAACCATTGCTTATTAACTATTAATCATTTCAATAATGAAGAGGATTATATCACAGGAAACAGATGTGAGAGGCCAACAGGAAAGCTAATACATAAAGAAGGAATTCCTAATCTTTATGATTACAAATATAAGAGGCTTTTCTCCTATAAGCCTTTAAAGGTGGAAGAGGCTTTTAGAGGAATAATAGGTATACCTAGGGTTCTTAATATGTATGAAAATTATCCTTTTTGGTTTACCTTTTTTACTGAGTTAAGATTTAGGGTTAAATTATCATCACCTTCTAATAAGAATATATATGAGCTTGGAATAGAGACAATTCCTTCTGAATCTGCCTGTTATCCAGCTAAGCTCAGTCATGGTCATATCATTGACCTTATTAATAAAGGGGTAAAAAGAATATTCTATCCCTGTATCACTGTTGAAAAAAAGGAGGATAAAGGAGCAAATAATTCTTACAATTGTCCGATTGTTACCTCCTATCCAGAGGTAATTAAGAATAATGTGGAAGATATCTATGACCATAGTGTTGAGTTTATCAATCCATTTATTTCTTTAAACAATAAAGATAAATTTATTGATATTATATATGAGTCCTTTAAGAGGTTAAACATAAGTAAGGATGAAATATTTAGAGCTTTAAATAAGGCCATAGAAGAGGATAATGCCTTTAAGCAGGATATTAGAGATAAAGGTGAAGAGGTTCTTGAATATTTAAAAAGAGAAAATAAAAAAGGTATTGTTTTATGTGGAAGACCTTATCACATTGACCCAGAAATAAATCATGGTCTTCCAAACATAGTTACCAGTTATGATATGGCAGTACTTACTGAGGACTCCATTGCTCACCTGGGGGAACTTAATAGGCCACTAAGAGTAGTAGACCAGTGGATGTACCATACAAGGCTGTATAATGCTGCAGAGTATGTATCTAGAAATGATAATTTAGAGCTGATACAGCTTAACTCCTTCGGCTGTGGTCTAGATGCTGTAACCTCTGATCAGGTTCAGGAGATACTAAATTCAAAAAATAAGATTTTTACTTTAATAAAGATTGATGAGGTAAATAATCTTGGTGCTGTTAGAATAAGAATTCGCTCATTAAAGGCTGCTCTTTTAGATAGAGGAGATAATTATAAAACGGCTGAAGAAAGCAGCTACGAATATAGAAAGCTCCCCTTTACTAGGACAATGGCAAAAAGACATACTATTTTAGCACCACAGATGTCACCTATACACTTCGAGCTTCTAGAGGAGGCTTTTAATTCATCAGGGTATAACCTGAGGGTATTAGTTGATAGGGATAAAAGTATCATAGAAGAAGGCTTAAGGTATGTAAATAATGATGCCTGCTATCCTTCAATAATTGTAATTGGCCAGCTTATTCATGCTTTAAAATCAGGAAGGTATGATTTAAATAATACTTCAGTAATGATTACTCAAACTGGTGGAGGCTGTAGAGCAACAAATTATATAGGATTTTTAAAGAAAGCCTTAAGAGAAGCCGGTTTCGGTAATATACCGATTATATCTCTTAATACCATAGGCTATGAGAAGCAAAAGGGCTTCAGATTTTCTCTGCCATTAATTAATCGTGCAGTTATGGCTATACTTTATGGAGACCTGTTTATGAGAGTTTTATATAAAGTTAGACCTTATGAAGAGGTTCATGGCTCTTCAGATAAGCTTTATAGGATATGGGCGGAAAGAGCAAAGAGAAATATACAAAAGGGAGATTTTAAAGCCTTCAGGAAAAATACCAGAGCTATCATAGAGGAGTTCGATAATTTAGAAATTGTGGATAAGAGAAAGCCAAGGATTGGGGTAGTTGGAGAGATATTAGTTAAATATCATCCTTTAGCTAACAATGATATAGTAAGGATAATAGAAGCTGAGGGAGGAGAGGCGGTAGTTCCTGACCTTATAGATTTCTTTCTCTACTGTGCCTATAATGGAGTGTATAACTATGAGAAATTATATAATACTAAGAATAGTTATTTTGGATCAAATACTATTATCAAGGTACTAAAGCTATACAGAAGTTCTATAGAGGAATGCTTAAAAGAAAGCAAGAGATTTAGTCACCCTATAGCGATAGATAAAATGGCAGGAAAGGCATCGAGAGTTTTATCAATAGGAAACCAAACTGGTGAGGGTTGGTTTTTAACTGCTGAGATGATGGAGCTTTTAGATGAGGGAATAAACAATATATTATGTCTCCAGCCTTTTGCCTGCTTACCTAATCATGTTACAGGTAAGGGAATGATAAAAACCTTGAGGAATATATACCCTTATGCAAATATAACTCCTGTTGATTATGATCCAGGGGCCAGTGAGGTAAATCAATTGAACAGAATAAAGCTGATGATGGCAACGGCCTTCAAGAATATAGAAGGAGAAAAAATAAAGGTAGAAGAAGAGGCAGCAGTGGCAGGAAAATTATAAAAAAGTATACAGCTATTATTGACATTAATACATTTTACTATATAATTAAATTAATAATTTATATTTAATAGCTATGAAAAAGAGGAGTAAGGATTAAAGATAATCAGAGATTAGGGTTCTTGGCTGAAAAACCTTATTTATCGGACTTCCTGAAGGTAGCTTTAGAGCTTCTTTACTGAATTTAGTAAGTAAAGACGGCAGCCATGCCGTTACTTTATGAGAGCCCATGTTTGTGGGAAAAAAGGTGGTACCGCGAGTCTTCGTCCTTTTGGATGAAGGCTCTTTTTATTTACAAAAATAGGAGGAAGAGCTATGGAAGAGAAGAAAAGTATTGCAACCACTTATAATCCAAAGGAATTTGAAAATAGAATATATAAAAATTGGGAGGATAAAAGATATTTTACCCCTAAGGTGGATAAAAATAAAAAGCCTTATACAATAGTAATGCCACCTCCAAATATTACAGGACAGCTTCATTTAGGTCATGCGTTGGATAACACCCTACAGGATATCCTTATTAGATTTAAAAGAATGCAGGGTTATTCTGCTCTTTGGCTTCCAGGAGAGGACCATGCAAGCATTGCAACGGAGGTTAGAGTAGAAAAGGAATTATTGAAGCAGGGCATTGACAAGAAGGAAATAGGAAGAGAAGCCTTTCTAGAAAAGGTATGGGAATGGTCAGATACTTATAGAGATAGAATAAGAACTCAGCTTAAAAAGCTAGGTGTATCTGCAGACTTTTCCAGAGAGGCCTTTACCATGGATGAAAATCTAAATAAAGCTGTTAGACATGTTTTTGTTAAGCTTTATGAAGACGGACTAATATATCAGGGAAAGAGAATAACCAATTGGTGTCCTAAATGTCAAACGGCTATATCAGATGCAGAAATTGAGTATGAAGAGATGCAGGGAAGCTTTTGGCATATTAAGTATCCTGTTGTTGGTAGTGAGGAGTTTATAGAAATAGCTACCACTAGACCTGAAACTATGCTGGGTGATACAGCAGTTGCTGTTAATCCAAAGGATGAAAGATATGCAAGTCTCGTTGGCAAAAAGCTGCTCCTCCCACTGGTTAATAGAGAGATACCAATAATAGCTGATGATTATGTGGATATTGAATTTGGAACTGGTGCTGTAAAGATAACACCAGCTCATGATCCAAATGATTACCAGGTAGGTAAGAGGCATAACCTTCCAGAAGTTAAGATTATGAATGATAAAGGCTTTATTAATGAGCAAGGAGGAAGGTATCAAGGTCTTGAAAGATATGAAGCGAGAAAAGCTATCGTAAAAGACCTAGAGGAAGCTGGGCTCCTTGTTAAGATAAAACCTCATAGTCATAATGTAGGAGTACATGATAGGTGCAGCACAGTTATTGAGCCTATGATTTCTAAGCAGTGGTATGTAAAGATGGAAACTCTAGCTGAGCCGGCAATTGAAGCTGTTAAAACCAAAAAGACTAAGCTCATACCTGAGAGGTTTGAGAAAACTTATTTTAACTGGATGGAAAATATTCAGGACTGGTGTATTTCAAGACAGCTGTGGTGGGGACATAGAATACCAGTATGGTATTGTGAAGACTGTCAGGAAATAATAGTAGCTGAAAATGAACCTAGCCATTGTGATAAATGCGGCTGTGATAAGCTAGTACAGGACAAAGATGTTTTAGATACCTGGTTCAGCTCAGCTCTATGGCCTTTCTCTACTTTAGGCTGGCCTGATAAAACAGAGGATCTGAAGTATTTCTATCCAACAAGCACACTGGTTACTGGATATGATATTATATTTTTCTGGGTTGCAAGAATGATTTTCTCAGGTCTTTATAATATGGGAGAAGTACCCTTTGAAAATGTTCTTTTCCATGGAATTGTTCGAGATGATCAAGGAAGAAAGATGTCAAAATCCTTAGGTAATGGAGTAGACCCTCTTGAGGTAATAGATAATTATGGTGCAGATGCCTTAAGATTTATGTTAGTAACAGGAAATGCTCCTGGTAATGATATTAGGTTCTATCCTGAAAGAGTAGAAGCAGCTAGAAACTTTGCTAATAAGATTTGGAATGCTTCAAGATTCGTTATGATGAATCTAGATAGAGAACTGATGAAGGAAAATATAAATAATAAGGATTATTCCTTAGCTGATAGATGGATACTATCTAGAGCAAATACATTAATTAAGGAAGTAACAGATAATCTTGATAAGTTTGAAATAGGTATAGCCCTTCAAAAGGTCTATGATTTTATTTGGACAGAGTTCTGCGATTGGTATATAGAGCTTGTTAAGCCAGTATTATATGGTGAAAATAAAGAGGATAAGGGAAGAGTATTTAATGTTTTATATCAGGTTCTTTCCAGTGCTCTTAAGCTACTTCATCCTGTTATGCCTTTTATAACAGAAGAAATATATACTCATTTAACAGAAGAAGAAAGTATTTCCATAGCTAACTGGCCAAAGGCAGATTCTGCTGCTATTGATAAGGTTATAGAGGAAGAAATGGCTATAGTGATCGAAGGTATAAAGGCTGTACGAAATGTTAGGGCAGAAATAAATGTACCCCCTTCTAAAAAGGCTAAATTAATGATATATCCTTCTAAGGGAGCTGAAGCTGCTTTAGAAAAAGGTAAAGACTATATTAAGCAGCTAGCCTCTGCCAGTGAGGTTGTATTCTTAGATAATAAAGAAAATCTTTCAAAAAATCTTGTTTCTGCTGTTTCCACTGGAGGGGAATTCTTCATGCCGCTTCTAGAGCTTATCGATAAGGATAAGGAAATAGAAAGGCTAAATAAGGAAAAGGAAAAGCTGCAGAGCGAGATACTTAGGGTTTCTAAGAAGCTGTCAAATGAAAAGTTTGTGGCTAAGGCTCCAGAAGCAGTAGTAAATGAAGAAAAGGAAAAAGGAAAGAAATACGAAGAGATGCTAAAGGCAGTATTAAGCAGAATAGAGAGCTTAAATTAATATACAAAAAAACCAGCGTAAGCTGGTTTTTTTCTTTAGTAAATATAATTATTTCATGGACTCTAAAGCGAGGGCTAATTGGTCAGGGCATGAAGTGTTTTTGGTGCCGCATTTTATTCCCTTTAATCTTTTAATTGCTTCCTGAACCTTCATTCCCTTTACCAGCTGTGAAATCCCAATGAGATTGCCAGGGCAGCCAGCTTTAAACTCCACCTCTTTTATTGTATCCCTCTCTAGCTCTATGTATATTTCTTTTGAGCAAACTCCGTTAGTATAGTATATCATTACATAATCACCCCTTTGTTATTATATAACAGATAAATTATTTAGAATATATACAATATAAAATAAAGAAAGTTATTTAAAATAATATAGAATAGAGCAAATATTACAGAAGTGCATATATTATTTATAGGCAGTAATCGCTATTGGAGGGTTGATGGATAAGCTATACATTTGTAATACAGGTTCTGATTATATAACTGAATTAAATCTCAATAGCTATAAAGAAAGCAAAATAAATTTCACTTCTTATAATGAAAAGATTGGTCCTTATAGTTTGGATTGTTATGGGGATTTTCTTGTAATTATAAACAAATATAATTCTTCCTTAGTAAAGGTTCACAAAAGTAACCATCAGTATAGAGAATATTATGATATAGGGGCACAGCCTAATGATATTAAGGTTTATGGAGATAAAGCTTATATTCTATGTGGTGAGGGAAATTCTTTAGTTATTTTTGATCTTAAAAATAACAGGATAGAGGAATGTATTTATTCTGGAGTATATCCTCATCGTATTGATATTTGTACTGAAAAAGGCTTAGGGATAATTACAAACATGCTTGGTAATAATATATTACTTATTAATTGTAATGATAATTCTATAATTAGAGAAATTAAAGTGAAACACTATCCCACTAAGGCAATATTCATTGATAAGGGCGAAAATGTATTAGTTTGTGAAAGCTATATGGGTGCAGATAGACCTGGAATTATTAAAAAGATAAGCTTGAATACTGGTATGATTCTACAGGAGTTATACACGGGTAATTATCCAGCTGATATAGTGTGGGATAGTAGTGAAGATGAGGCTTATGTTGCAAATTTTAATGATGGCAGCATCAGCATTGTTGATGTAGGTAATATGAGGGAGAAGGAACGGATATTTATAAAAGGTACTCCCATGGCTATCCTTAAAAATAATAAAGAGCTGTATATAGGTGACAGCCACAGCAACTCACTTTTACTATATAGTTTATATAATAAAAAAACAAAAATCATACCCTTAGGGAAGGAGCCTAATGGTATGATGCTTAATTAATCAATTAAGGTTTTAAGAATTTTATTATATAGTTCTGATGAGTTATTATTCCATTTGTTGCAAATATCCTGAGCTTGCTTTTTTGTAGCTACAGAAAGCTTTAAATCTATAATGATATAGCTGCCCTCCATGGCTTTAAGTTCTACTAAAAAAGTATTATCCTCTGTTATTGTATAGTCACCATGGATAGTTCTTTCTTTTTTTATCTGTGCTATGTGATTTTTTAGATACTCATCTATTATATTTATTTTGAAAGGAGATATTCTCTGGTTAAATAAATTTAATACTCTAGAGCCTTTATCAGATATTAATAATAAAGGTTTGTTATCTTGATTTTTTTCCAGAATAAACTTGGAGGAAATTAGTTCAGTTAAATATTGTTGAAAAACAAAGTAGTTCATCAAGTTATTTTCTAATACTATTTCCGATAGCTGAGTATTTGATATAGGATAATTAACTTTTTCTATTATATATAAAACAATAAGCTTATTTTCTGCGAGTTCTACTGTGCTCTCGAGCATGAGTTTTTCCTCCACACTGAAAGATTTCTTTTATTATAACACAAAAAGTATCCTCTAAGATGCTTTTTGTGTTATTATTTTCTTCATTATATATTCTTTAAATTGGATTAAGATTTGATATAATGAATGATATAAATTATTGAATATTTATAGGAGAGTGATCTTATGACAAAAGTTACAGTTATATCAGGCTTTCTTGGAGCAGGTAAAACAACTCTGATTAAAAAGCTGTTAGAAGAAGCCTTTAAAGGTGAAAAAGTAGTTTTAATTGAAAATGAATTTGGGGAAATTGGAATAGATGGCGGCTTTATGAAGGAAGCTGGGGTTATGGTATCAGAGATGAACAGCGGCTGTATATGCTGCACTCTGGTAGGAGATTTTAGTGAGGCTTTAGGCCAGGTATTAAGTACTTATGCCCCAGATAGGGTTATTATAGAGCCTTCAGGAGTAGGAAAGCTATCTGATGTTATTAGAGCTGTAAAGGGTGTGAGCCATGATATGCCTTTAGAGCTCACATCATCAGTAACTGTTGTTGATGGTATGAAGTGTAAAATGTATAGTAAAAACTTCGGTGAGTTTTATAATAATCAAGTGGAAAATGCAGCGACTATAGTTATGAGCAGAACTCAAAATATGACAGAAGAAAAGCTAAAGGAGTCTGTTCATCTTCTTAGAAGTAAAAATAGCAAGGCTTCCATAATTACTACCCCATGGGAAGACTTGAGAGGAGAACAAATTTTAGCTGCTATGGAGCAGGGGAAAACTTTAGCCCAGGAGCTCATGGAAGAGTATCTGAAGGAAGAGCATCATGATCACTGTGACGGAGATTGCGGATGTGAACATCATGAGCATCATAGTCATGGAGAAGAGGGAGAGTGCTGCTGTCACCATGAGCAACATGATCACCACCATAACCATTGCCATGATGAGGGTGAAAAGTGCTGTTGTCATCATCATGGACATCATAAGCATCATCATCACCATCATGCAGACGAGGTGTTTTCTGATTGGGGAGTAGAGACCTTTGAAAAATATAGTAAAGAAGAGCTAGAGACTATATTAAACGCCTTGGCTAATACATCTTCTTATGGAAATGTATTAAGGAGTAAAGGTATGGTTCAAGGAAAAGATAAGGGCTGGTTTTACTTTGACTTGGTTCCTAATGAATATGAAATTAGAGAAGGAAGCCCAGATGTTACAGGGAGAATCTGTGTAATTGGTACAGAGCTCCACAAGGATAAAATAGCTCAGCTTTTTCATATATAGTAAAAGTCTGTAGCTATTATTAGCAGACATAAGTGGAAATTATTTTGAAGGAAGTGGTTAAATGAATATTCCAGTATTTTTATTTACTGGTTTCTTAGAAAGTGGAAAAACAACATTTATCGTTGATACCCTAAGGGATGAGGAGTTTACATCAAAAGGAAAAACTCTAGTGGTTCATTGTGAGGATGGAGAGATAGAATATCCAATTAAAGAATTAAAGGCTAAGAATATATCCCTGGTGTCTGTAGAAAGTGAAGAAGAGCTTACAGAAGAGTTCTTAGAGAAGCTAAATAAAAAATATCAACCAAAGCAGGTTATCATCGAACATAATGGGATGTGGGATGTAAATAGATTTTTAGCCTTGGCTCTTCCTGAGAGCTGGGCTATAGCACAGATACTTACAACAATTGACGCATCCACATTTTCTATGTATGTTAATAATATGAGATCCTTACTTATGCAGCAGGTGGCCTATTCTGATTTAATAGTTATTAACCGTTGTACTAAGGATATGGATCAATTGGTATTTAGAAGAAATATTAAAGCAATAAATAGAAAAGCACAGCTTATATATGAGACTGTGGATGGAGTTATAATGGATCACCAGCAGGAGGTTCTTCCATACAATATTAATTCTTCTGAGATTACTATAGTAGATGAGGATTTTGGCATATTTTACCTTGATATAACAGAACACCCAGAAAAGTATCAAGGGAAAATAGTAAAATTTAGAGGAACTGTGTATAAAGAAAGAGATGTTTCTAAAAATAGCTTTGTAGCAGGTAGGCTAGCAATGACTTGCTGTGCCGATGATATATCCTACATAGGCCTAGTTTGCAAATATACCCTGGCAGAGAATTTAAAATCTCAAGATTCGGTGTATATTAGTGCTAGAGTCAATATTGGAGTTAGTTCCTTATATAAGGGAGAAGGCCCTATATTAAGAGTGCTATCTGCAGAAGAAGCAGAAAAACCAGAGGATGACATAGTTTATTTCAACTAATAAATGAGTAAATTCTTAACAATCAAATAGAGTACAATTACAGACCTGAAAAGCATATAAAAAATTGTTATAGAATATATATCAATATAGCAATTTATTAAAGGAAGAGTAGGATAGATGGATGATAAGTTATTTAATAAGATAATTACAGCCTTGATTTTAATACTTTTTACTTGCTTAGGGTCTGTGCTTTTTTTAGGAAGAGGCGGTAGGACTTTTTCCTTTGCGGGAGAGAGGAAGCTGCCTATTTATTCAGTAGAGAAGCAAGGCAATGAGGTAGCTTTAACCTTTGATATAAACTGGGCTGAGACAGATTATATTTATGAAATCCTTGATATATTAAAGGAAAAAAAGGTTAAGGCTACCTTCTTTATTATGGGGGGCTGGGTAGAAACCAGTGAAGAAAATGTTGAAAAGCTTAAAAGGATATATGCTGAAGGGCATGAAGTAGGGAATCATAGCTATATGCATCCTGATATGACCAAGGTATCTAGGGATAAAATTATAAAAGAGATAGAGATGACCGATGCAGTTATAAGAAAATACCTTGGAATAGAAACCAATTTATTTAGATTTCCCAGTGGAGCATATAATGATCTATCCATGAAAGTTATTGAAGAAGTGGGGAAATATTCCATACAGTGGGATTCTGATAGCGTTGATTGGAAGGAGCAAGGGGCAGAAATAGAGTATCTAAGGATTATGAACAAAGTGAAACCAGGCTCCATAATGCTTTTTCATAATGATGCAAGATATACGCCGGGTAATTTAATAAGGATTATTGATGATTTAAATAATAAGGGTTATCAATTTGTTATTATTTCTCAATTAATATACAAGGAAAATTATTATATTGATAATGATGGAAGACAATTTATCAAATAATTCTGTTGAATTTTTAACAGGGTGTGTATTATAATGAGTATATATACAAAGATTCAAATATTTCAAACATTATGGTATAGGGGTAATATTTTAATTATTTTAAACATATTTTATTTTAAAGATTAAAAAACCAAGGGAGAGAGGGTTAGGATGGACAATTTGATGTTAAACAACAAGATTTATTTGGAGGGAACTGTAGTATCTAATTTATCCTTTAGTCATGAAATGTATGGTGAGGGATTTTACAACTTTGAGCTGGAAGTAATGAGGCTTAGTGATACCAAGGATATTTTAAATATTACTGTATCAGAAAGAATCATTACCGATATGGAGTTATCCATTGGTAAAGATATAATTGTTGAAGGACAATTAAGATCTTATAATAAATTCATGGATGGAGCAAATAAACTGATACTTACAGTGTTTGCAAGGAATATAGAGCCTTGCTTAGCAAGAAGCAAAAATCCTAATGAGATTTTTCTTGATGGATTTATATGTAAAGAGCCAGTATATAGGACAACCCCTTTTGGAAGGGAAATAGCTGATGTGCTCTTAGCTGTTAATAGAGCTTACAATAAATCAGATTATATACCTACTATAGCTTGGGGAAGAAATTCTAGATTTTGTCAGAATCTAGGCGTTGGAGATAACATAAGAGTTTGGGGAAGACTTCAAAGTAGAGAATATCAAAAGAAGGTTTCCGAAACAGAAGTAATTAAAAAAGTGGCTTATGAGGTTTCTATTTCTAAGATGGAGAGGGTTGGAAAAGAATCTCAAGATATCGAAGAAGAAATTAGTGTTGGTTAAAAAAAAGGTGCGATATTCGCACCTTTTAACTATTTCCTTAAATCATCCAATAGCTTAGTTTTGTCTTTGGTCTTTTCGTCTACTGTTTTAATAATTTTAGCAGGAGTACCTGCAACTACTACACCAGCCGGAACATCTTCCACAACCACTGATCCAGCAGCTACCACAGATCCTTTACCTATATGTACTCCTTCAAGAATAACAGCATTTGCTCCTATTAAAACTTCGTCCTCGATAATACAAGGTTCTTTGCTAGGTGGTTCTAAAACCCCTGCAACAACTGCGCCGGCGCCAAGATGTACCTTCTTTCCGATTTTTCCTCTAGCGCCTACCACTGCGTTCATGTCAATCATGGCACCTTCGCCTATTTCTGCACCAATATTTATAACAGCACCCATCATGATCACTGCGCTTTTTCCAATTGTTACCTTATCTCTGATAATAGCGCCCGGCTCTATGCGTGCATCTATATCTCTAAGATCCATAAGTGGGATAGCTGAGTTCCTTCTGTCGTTTTCTACTCTAAAGTTTCTTATGGTAGTCTGGTTTTTAAGAATAACCTCACTGATAAGATTACTTTCTCCAAAAAGTATATAAAAACCATCATTTCCGAACCATTCTAATTCTCCTAAGGTGTTTTTATCAATATTTCCATTGATATAAACCTTAACTGGGGTGGTTTTTTTAGCTTCTTTTATAAATCTTGCTATCTCATAAGGATCTGTTAAGTTGTAACTCATATAATCACCCTTTCCAACTAATTTTAAGACTAATCTTACTGCAATAATGATATTATAATAAATAAAGTGGTTTATTTAAAGTATTATTACAATTATAATTATTAAATAAAGGAGGGGATGATAATGAATAGAAATTTGCAAGGAATAGAAATATCAGGAATTAGAAAGATTTTTAATAAGCTGCAGGAGGTTCCTGATGCTATATCCTTAACCTTAGGACAACCAGATTTTAAGGTGCCAGACAGGATAAAAAGGGCAATGGTTGATGCTATTAATAATGATAATACCATATATACCGCTAACGCAGGTATTTATGAGCTAAGGAAGGAAATATGCAGCTATCTTGAAGGTTATAATATAAATTATGAGCCAGAAGAGGTATGCATAACCGTTGGTGGCAGTGAAGGGTTATACTCTGTATTGTCAGCTCTGATTAATCCTGGAGATAGATTGATAATCCCAGATCCTGCTTACCCAGCCTACAAAAGTATAGGAACTATACTAGGGGCAGAAATAGATGAATATAAACTTCAAGAGGATTTTTCTTTGAATTTTGAGGACTTAAAGCTGAAAATTAAGAAAGGAAGTAATAATATTCTTGTATTATCCTTTCCTTCAAATCCTACAGGAGCAATTCTCAGCTTAGAAGATAGAAAAAAGCTTCAAGAGCTGATAAAAGAAAATGAAATACTGGTTATTACCGATGAAATATATTCTGCTTTATGCTATTCAGAATATTATTCTGTTGCTGAGTGCCAGGATATAAAAGAGAAAATAATATATGTCAGCGGATTTTCTAAAATGTTTTCTATGACGGGCTTGCGAGTCGGTTATGTTTGTGCTCCAAAGGAAATTCTCCGTGAGATTATGAAGGTTCATCAATACAATGTATCCTGCGCTACTTCTATTTCTCAGTATGCTGCCTTAGAGGGCTTACGCAGTTCTATGGGTGATGTTAATTATATGAAAGAGACTTTTCGAGAAAGAAGAGATTTTGTGTATTATAAACTATTAAAGCTAGGATTTCAATGTAATTTACCACAGGGAGCATTTTATATATTTCCTTCAATTAAAGGCTTTAATATAAAGAGTGAAGATTTTTGTGATGACCTACTATATAAAGGGAAGGTTGCCTGCGTTCCTGGAACGGCTTTTGGAGCTAGAGGAGAAGGCTTTATAAGAATATCCTATAGCTATTCTAAGGAAGAGCTTCAGGAGGCTTTATTTAGAATAGAAAAATGGATAGATAAAAAATAAAATAAAAAAGACTAGAAATCTAGTCTTTTTTTATAACTTAAGGTTTACAACATCATTCATATCATACAAGCCTGCTGGTTTATCAATAATAAAACTACAAGCTTTAAGAGCGCCATATGCAAAGACGTCTCTTGACATAGCTTTATGAGTGATTTCTATAATTTCTCCCTTAGATGCGAATATTACTTCATGATCCCCTACGATACTCCCACCTCTAATGGCGTGAATTCCTATATCTTTATTGTCTCTCTTTTTATTTCCGTTTCTACCTAATACTAGGTGAGTTTCTTCCTTTAATGAGCTTCTGATTGAATCTGCTAATAGAAGAGCGGTTCCGCTGGGGGAATCTACCTTTTCGTTGTGGTGCTTTTCTATAATCTCTATATCAAAATCTCCATATAAGATTGGTGCTAATGCATTTAAAAGCTGAGACATAACATTTACTCCTAAGCTCATGTTTGCTGAGCGAAAAACAGGAATAACTTCCGCTGCTTCTTTGATTTTATCAAGCTGTTCCTCTGTATAACCAGTAGTGCATAAAATAATAGGCTTTTTATTTTTTATGGAAAAGCTTAATAGTTCATATAGAGAATCTGGTCTGGAAAAATCCAAAAGAACATCATAGTCTATATTTACATCTTTTACGGAAGAAAATACAGGATAATCATTATCCTCGGAAATATTTCTATCAATACCTGCTGCTATATTTATATCTGGGTTATCTTTTGCGAGTCTTGTTACTGTTTTACCCATTTTACCCATGCAGCCATTTAGAAGTATATTTGTCATAATTACCTCCTATTTAATGAGATTTTTACTCTTTAATTCAGCCTTTAACTTATCTAGATTGCTAGAAGTCATAGAACAGAGAGGAAGCCTTAAATCACCCACCTGAAGACCCATTAAATTCATTGCAGTTTTTACTGGAATAGGATTAGTTTCACTAAATAATTCATTGATTAAGCCGAGGTAGTCTAATTGGAGCATAAGAGCTTCCTTATACCTTCCATCTAGGTATAAAGAGCACATATCATGCATTTCTTTAGGAAGGATATTTGCTGCAACAGAGATAACTCCTAAGCCTCCTAAAGAAAGAATTGGTATAACCTGATCATCATTACCAGAATAAATGTCAATAGAATCTCCACAGAGGGCTTTATATTTTGCAATCTGGCTTATATCACCACTGGCTTCTTTAATAGCCTTGATATTTTTAAGTCCTGTAAGCTTTAAGAGAGTTTCGGGAGATATATTCATCCCAGTACGGCTTGGAACATTATACAGAATTATAGGAATAGAAACAGAAGCATCTATGGCTCTAAAGTGTTCTATAAGACCTTTCTGAGTGGTTTTATTATAATATGGTGTTATAACTAATAAGGCATCAACCCCTATATTCTCTGCCCATATGCTCATTTCTACAGATGCTTTTGTGTTATTGCTTCCGGTACCGGCAATAACAGGGATTCTGTGATTGATAGTTTTTACGGTGAATTCTATGGTGGACTTTCTTTCCGATTCCGTCATGGTAGAGGCTTCCCCTGTTGTACCACAAACAATAATGGCATCGGTATGGTTTTCAACATGCCATTCTAGAAGCTCCTTCAGTTTAGAGAAATCAACTCCTTCATCGTTAAATGGGGTGATTATTGCCACGCCAGAGCCAGTGAATATTGCCATTTTCATCTCTCCTTTATTAATTAATTGTGGTTATCTTACATACTATTCAATGATCTAAGTAGTTGTAAAGAAATTTTATAAGTAAATATTCTTTAGTTTTATATTTAATCTATGACTAGCACTTAAAAGTCTTATATTTAGTATATTATATAATGACTTAGAGAAAAATATATATCTGTATATTATTTTAACACTCCTTGATTACTTTATTAAGAATAAATTATATATATAGGGTTAAAATATATTACAAATAAATTCTCTTTGGCGGTGAGTGCTTTGAGTAAAACACCTTTAAAAAAAGTAATAAAATCTAAAATAAAAGCAAATAGAGAGTTAACTGAAGCAGAAAAGCTCAGAGAGAAACTTAAATATGAAATTGCTGAGGAGCTTGGGCTAAAGGAGAAGGTAGAAGCTTTAGGCTGGAGTGGTCTTACAGCAGAGGAAACTGGAAGAATAGGGGGAGTAATGACCAAAAAGAAAAAGACTCTTAAGGTTCCATCAAATAGAGAAATTCTAGAACAAGGTAGATAGGTATTCTATTGACGTTAGCTATTTTTACCTATATTATTTATGTAAACAAGGTTCTTTAGGGGGTAGCTTTATGAATAGCTCGTATGAAAATTTAGCATTAATTTATGATAAGTTGATCACAGAAGATATTGATTATAATAAGATTTCTAGCTATATATTAAAGGCTGCTGACAGGAATGGTATTAATAAAAACAAATATCTAGACATTGCCTGTGGTACAGGTATAGTTATAGAAAAGTTGTACAAGTGTTTCCTTGAGGTAACTGCTGTGGATTACTCCTTAGAAATGCTCTCAGAAGCTGAGTTTAAATTTAGAGGAGAAAAGAATATACGGTTCATCAATCAGAATATGGTAGACTTAGAGCTTCATGAAAGGTTCGATGTTATCACCTGTGTATTAGATGCAGTAAACTATGTCTTAGAAGAGAAGGATATTATAGAATTTTTTACAAGAGTATATGACCATCTGGAGGAAGGTGGATTATTTATTTTTGATATGAATTCTTATTATAAGCTTAGCCAAGTGCTGGGGAATAACACTTATACTTATGATACTGAGGAGTTATTTTACTGCTGGGAAAATGACTTTGAGAATGATATCATAAATATGTATCTCACCTTTTTTTTAAAAGAAGGTGAATTATACAAAAGGTTCCAGGAGGAACATGTAGAAAGAGCATATAAGGAAGAGTTTATTGAAGAACTCATAATTAATACTGGCTTTAAAATATTAGCAAAAAACGATGACTATAATGAAGGTATCCCTTCAAGAAACAACTCTGAAAGAATTACATATATTTTAAAAAGAGGAGAGAACTAATGGATAAATTAATAAGAGGAATTGCAAAAGACGGTATGATAAGAGTAATGGCAGCGGATACTAGAGATCTTGTAGGTGAAGCTTCCCGTATACATGGTTGCACACCTACAGCAGCTGCTGCTTTAGGAAGGATGCTCACTGCTGGATCCCTCATGGGTAGTATGCTAAAAAGTGAGAAGGATGCCCTTACACTTCAGATAAATGGTGGAGGAGAAGCGCAAGGAGTTGTTGTAACAGCTCACAATGATGCTTCTGTTAAAGGATATATAGGAAACTCTAAGGTACATCTACCACAAAATGATAAAGGGAAGCTAGATGTAGGTGGTGCCATTGGAAGAGATGGAAATCTTATGGTCATAAGAGATATGGGTTTAAAAGAGCCTTATGTAGGACAAGTGCCCATATATTCTGGAGAGATAGCTGAGGATATCGCTTATTATTTTACTGCTTCTGAACAGGTTCCTACGGCCGTAGCCCTGGGAGTGTTAGTAGATGTTGACTATACAATTAAAGCAGCGGGAGGTTTTATAATTCAACTTATGCCAGAGGCAGATGAGCTTTTGGCTGATCTTATTACATATAGGCTGGAAGAGGTTCCGCCAATTACAAAGTTATTAAGTGACGGTAAAACTATAGAAGAAATAACGGAATATATTTTTGAGGGAATGGATTTAAAGCTAACTGAAGAGGTTATTCCTGAATATAAGTGTGATTGCTCTAGAGAAAAAGTAGAAGGGGTATTACTAAGCATCGGAAAAAAGGATCTCGTGGAGCTTTATGAGGATAATAAAGAGGAAGAGCTCATATGCCATTTTTGCAATACTAAATATAGCTTTTCTCATGAGGATATAGGTAGGCTTATAGAGGAAAGTACCAAAAAAGAGCAATAATAAAAGGCTTCTGTGAGGAATAGTACTCACAGAAGCCTTTTTAAAAATATATGAATTTATATTATTGACAAAGATAGTATACCTATATTATAATTTTCCTTGTAGCTTACATGGGAGCATAGCTCAGCTGGGAGAGCATCTGCCTTACAAGCAGAGGGTCACAGGTTCGAGCCCTGTTGTTCCCACCATGAGGCCTTAGATTTTTCTGAGGCTTAGGCTGGATAGCTCAGTCGGTAGAGCAGAGGACTGAAAATCCTCGTGTCCCTGGTTCGATTCCTGGTCCAGCCACCATTTGCGGGAGTGACTCAACGGTAGAGTGTCACCTTGCCAAGGTGAAAGTTGCGGGTTCAAATCCCGTCTTCCGCTCCAAATTCGGCGCTATAGCCAAGTGGTAAGGCACAGGTCTGCAACACCTTCATCCCCGGTTCAAATCCGGGTGGCGCCTCCATAAAAAAAGAGCTTTCAAAGATAAAACTTTGAAAGCTCTTTTTTGTTTTGAAGGAGTATTATATGAAGAATATACTCCCTCTATCTTTTAATTTTCCTCTGGAAAGGGAAATTGGTTTCACATCATATTTTTGTAAAAAGTCCATGATTTCTCGGTGATAAGCATAACTCTTTAATTCCCCAAAAAGCAATAATTCACCCTTAGGAGATAAGCCTCCACATCCCCCTATAAAACCATAACTATAGCCTGGGAGAAGAATGTCACCGTATGGGAGCTTTAAGATGTCAAAGCCTAAAGGCTCCAGCGTTGAAGCTATGGAAGGATCGTTGGTGATTAAAGCCTTATCGCTTATAGGTAATATTGAGCACTTAGTATAACCTTGCTTTACTGAGATTAGCTTTTTGTTTTTCATATGAGCTAGTAGGTTTTTATCGGTGAAGTCTATATTATGTATAAAATACTCTTTAGTTTGATATGCATTTAAAAATATATCCTTTGGATAATCGCAAGAAAGTGAAGCTGCACTTTCAATAAGTTCATAATTCATAGCTATAAGTTTGTTTTTGAATTCCACATCCATACTGTTATGTACAATAAATGTTTTTTGATCTATTTTGAAGAGCTGTATATCAGGATGGGAGGAAATAGCTGGATTTACTAAAGGGGTTTTAGGACATTTTATAACCTTGTAACCTAATTTTTCAAGAGTTTCTTCTTCTTCAACTAATATTCTTTCGTCAACGATAGCATACATATTTTTTTATACTCCTTTTTAAACATATATAATATTGTAACTCCACGAGAGTGAACTTAAAATAGCTGTGTCGATAATTGTTACAATTATTTTGTATATACATCACTTTTGAATACATACTATATTTAAGGAAGGAGTGAGGAGGTTATGATACTTCTTAAGCTTGCTTATGAGGGTGATATAAATATAGTAGATAAAATACAAAGCATGCGGCAAAATTTTAAAAGTAAAAATATGATTATTGGAATATCGGAATATATTGAAAGAAATACTCACTTCATTAATATAATTTGTGATGATAAGGACTATACAGAGACTTTAGAAAAGATGGTTTATTTGTATATAAGCAATATTCTATATAAAGTCATTATAGATTACTTCAGGAATAAAGAGATGTATGAGCTTTTAACAGATAACTATTATTTTTTGAAGCATGATGAGTTAATTGAAATTGAAGCTAAGGTGATGGAAATTCTTCGTGGTGAAGATGTTACCATGGATGAAACCTATATTTATTGTATGAATAGGATTAATAATATAATTGAAAAAATAAAAGATTGTATAGAAGAGAAAAGAGAGATTAATGTTAATGGTTTCATTATTTTTAGATTTAAAGACTTAATAGAAGATATTCAAGCGGTGGTTGATAAAGTTGTAGAAAAGTATATGATAGAAAAGGAGTATAATGAATTTATAAAGCTTCTTAGATATTTTGTAGATGTACAAGAAAGTAAGATATATGAAGTTAATATCCATATAAATAAATATGGAGAGTATAGTTTGTTGGACAGCTATGGTAAAGACATTTTTCAGGACTTTATTAATGACATATCGGAAAATAGATTTAACGGTATGGGTAACGTGGAGGATATCATGATAAGCGGATTAATAACTAATTCTCCAAGAAAGGTTATAATCCATGGAAGTAAGTATTGCCTTAATAAAGAGTTCCTTGAAACCATAAATAATGTGTTTTTAGATAGAGTTTTATATTGTGAGGGGTGTTCCCTCTGTAGTTCCATAAAGGAAACCAAAGATCCCATTAACAAAAGCTCACAGGATGAATATGTGGAAGGCTATAACAAAAACAAAAATGGTACTATTTCTATAAAACACCATGATGAAGAAGTAATATTTATTAAAGATTTAGGGGATATAAAGGTTCCAGAAAAATAAAAGGTTGACTTTTATAATTTCAGGTGATAAAATCATTATGTCAAGTAGGAACTGCCGTTTCTCACCTTACAGCATCGCTAGTGAGGTTATGATATTACTATGAAGTTATTGTGATATTTAGAGGACGGCTTATGCCGTCCTTTTTATATTTAATATTTATATGCCTATATTTAACCGGAGGTGAAGCGTATTAATAAAAACTATTTGCTTAATGAAGATATTAGGGAAAAAGAGATAAGGGTGATAGATGCAGATGGGTCTATGCTCGGATTATTATCATCCAGGGAAGCCTTAAGGCTTGCAGAAGAAAAAGAACTGGACCTGGTTATGATATCACCTAATGCAAATCCGCCAGTATGCAAAATAATGGACTTTGGAAAGTATATTTATGAGCAATCTAAGAAGGAAAAAGAAGCTAAGAAAAAGCAGAAGGTTGTTAATGTAAAAGAAATCAGATTCAGTCCACAAATAGAAGAACATGATGTTAGCATTAAAGCAAATAATGCAAGGAAATTTTTGCTTGATGGAGACAAAGTTAAAGTAACCGTTAGGTTTAGAGGAAGAGAAGCAGATTATTCACATATTGGGCAAAAAATATTGAAGAGATTTGCGGAAATGCTCGAGGATGTATGTAACATCGAAAAGCCAGCTAAACTTGAAGGTAGAAATATGATTATGATTTTGGCTCCTAAGAAAGCGTAACTTGAGAGGAGGATTTTATCATGCCAAAAATGAAAACTCATAGAGGTGCAGCAAAGAGATTTAAGAAAACAGGTAGTGGAAGACTTAAAAGAGCAAAAGCGTTTAAGAGCCACATATTAACAAAGAAAAGTTCTAAGAGAAAGAGAAACTTAAGAAAAGCAGCTTATGTTTCACCTACTCAAGAAAAGAACATGAAGAAGTTATTACCATATCTATAAACTACGGAGTAGGAGGTTAGTTAAATGGCAAGAGTTAAAAGAGCGGTCAATGCTCGTAAAAATCATAAAAAAGTATTAAAGCTTGCAAAGGGCTATTATGGTGGTAAAAGCAAGCTTTTCAAAACAGCTAATGAGTCTGTTATAAGAGCTTTAAGAAATGCATATGTAGGAAGAAAGCTTAAAAAGAGAGATTTTAGAAAGCTTTGGATAGCAAGAATAAATGCAGCTACAAGAATGAATGGCTTATCCTATTCTAAGTTCATGAATGGTATAAAGCTTGCTGGTATAGATATAAACAGAAAAATGCTAGCTGAAATTGCTATAAATGATCCTAAGGCATTTGCTGATTTAGTAGAAGTAGCTAAAAATCAAATAAACCTTTAATATAAAATGCGACCTAGGTCGCATTTTTTTGTATAATAAATATATATATTTTTTTAAGTTATAATAATATTGTGATATACTTAAAAAATAGATTTTAATAGGGTGGCAGATATGATTAAAAAATATTTGAAGTTAATAAAGCTAAATCCGGTAGAGATATTAGCTGTAGGATTCTTTGTATTAATTATTATAGGAGCTTTTCTTTTATCGTTACCTATATCTTCTGCTGAAGGAAAGGCAACTAACTTTCTTGATAGTCTTTTTACATCTACCTCAGCAGTCTGTGTAACAGGGTTAGTAACCTTGGATACAGGTACTCATTGGAGTTATTTTGGTAAGACAATAATAATAGTATTAATACAAATTGGTGGTATTGGATTTATGTCCTTTGCAACACTGATTTCTTTAATACTAGGAAAGAAAATTAGTCTCAAAGAAAGATTAATAATGCAGGAATCTATGAATACTTTTAGCATTCAAGGATTGGTTAAGCTGGCAAAATATGTGCTTATTTTTACTTTTTCCATAGAGTTTTTAGGCGGACTCTTTTTGTCAAGTCAGTTTATTCCTGAATATGGTCTGCTAAAAGGTAGCTATTATAGCTTATGGCATTCTATTTCTGCTTTTTGTAATGCTGGCTTTGACTTGTTTGGAAACTTTACAAGTCTTACTGCCTATGCGGATAATCCCGTAGTAATTCTTACCATAGCAGCTTTAATCGTTATAGGAGGATTGGGTTTTATAGTTTGGTCTGACATTTTTAATTTTAGGAAGACAAAAAGATTATCTGTCCATTCTAAAATAGTTATAACAATTACAGCTATATTAATTGCTGGTGGTGCCTTATTAATGCTTCTTTTTGAATTAAAAAATCCAGAGACCCTTGGGAAATTAACTAATGGGGAAAAAGTACTAAATGCTTTATTTGCTAGTATAACACCAAGAACAGCAGGCTTTAATTCTATTTCAATTGAAGGTATGACAACCTCTGGGATATTTCTTACTATTATTTTAATGTTTATTGGAGGCTCCTCTGGCTCTACTGCAGGTGGAACAAAAGTTACAACAATCGGTGTATTATTTATGACACTAGTTGCTGTGGCTAAGGGAAGAGAGGATACAGAGGTTTTTAAGAGAAGGATACCTAAGGATATTATATATAAAGCTTTTACCATTGTTACCATTGGACTCTTTATTGTTATTGCTGTTACAATGATACTTTCGATAACAGAGCCTGGTGCATCTATAGAGTCTCTGCTTTTTGAGACCACTTCAGCATACGGAACAGTAGGTCTTTCAGCAGGTTTAACTGGAAATCTAAGCTTTGTTGGAAAGATAGTACTCATATTTACTATGTATTGTGGAAGAGTAGGCCCTTTAACAGTAGTTCTAGCAGTTATTAGTCGCAGAAAGAAGAATGGTAATGGGGTTAAGTATCCAGAGGATAGAATAATTGTTGGGTAGGTGATGTTAAAATGAAAAAACAATTTATCGTTATTGGACTTGGTAGATTTGGATCATCTGTAGCTAAAAATTTATATAAGCTTGGATATGAAGTTATGGCTGTTGATAAGAATGAAGATATTGTGCAAGATATAGCTAATGAAGTTACTCATGCAGTACAGGTGGATGCTACCGATGAGAATAGCCTTAAGGCCTTAGGAATAAGAAATTTTGATGTTGCAGTGATAACTATTGGTGAGAATATCCAAGCTAGTATTATGATAACCTTAATGGTAAAGGAGTTAGGAATAAAATATATTATTTCTAAAGCGAAGAATGAGCTCCATGCAAAGGTGTTAGAAAAGATAGGAGCGGATCGTGTTGTGCTTCCTGAAAGAGATATGGGAGTGAGAGTGGCTCATAATTTAGCATCTTCAAATATTATGGATTATATTGAATTATCACCAGAATATAGTATTATGGAGATATGTCCCGTTGAAGATTGGTATGGTAAAAGCCTACAGGAGCTATCCCTAAGAAGCAAATTTGGATTAAATATTATAGCTATTAAAAGCGATAGCTCAGTTAATGTTAATCCCTTAGCTGAGGATATAATTACTCATGGTTCTGTACTCGTTGCTGTTGGCTCAGAGAAAGACATTGCCAAAATAGGGAGAGGTTTTAACAGATAAATGGAGGTTTTCATTTGATATATATAGAAAGTAAGGATAATAAAGTATATAAGGAGCTGAAAAAACTCAAAAATAAAAGGTATAGGCTTGCTTATAATAGATATTTGATTGAAGGGCTTAGATTTGCAGAAGAGGCTGTTAAGTCAGAGGTTAAGATTATAAAATTAATAGTCACAGAGGAATTTTATAATAAACACAAGGAAGACCTTGATATTTTTATAGGAATCCCTACAGTGCTTCTTAAGGATACTCTTTTTAATGAGCTATCGGATACTGAAAAGCCTCAAGGCATAATGGCTGAGGTTGAGATGAGGGATCTTATACCTGAAATAAAAGATGGAATATTCGTGTTAGTAGACAGAATTCAAGATCCAGGAAACTTAGGGACAATTATTAGAAGTGCTGAGGCAGTGGGAGCTTTAGGAATAATCTGTACTAAGGGAACAGTGGATTATTTAAATGAAAAGGTTCTGCGTTCCACTATGGGCTCGGTATTTAGAATGCCTATTATTCTGGAAGGAGATGACATGTTATTTATAAAAAGTCTTAAGGAAAAGGGATTTAGGTTGTTGGGAACAACCCTTCAAACAAGCAACAGTCTTTATGACTGTGACCTTTCAGGAAAAATAGTAATCTGCATAGGCAATGAGGGAAATGGGATAAGTTCAGAAGTGCTGGATTTATGCGATATGAGAGCTATAATACCTATGCCGGGGAAAGCAGAATCATTAAATGCTGCTGTTGCTGCTTCAGTAATCATCTTTGAGGCTTTAAGACAAAGACTTATGTTTAATGCTTGATTTTAAGAGAAAATAGTTATATTATATTATTAAAATAGATAAAAACTGTGAATGAGAGAGTAGGTATAAGCTGCTTTATACAGGGAGGAAGATCATAGACTGAGAGTCTTCCAGAAGCTACTATACTGAAGTTCGCTCAGGAGTTCCGGCTGTGAAATTGAAGTAGTAGTCGGCGGATAAAACCGTTATTAAGTTAAGTGAGCATGAAAATTGCTAACTAGGGTGGTACCGCGGATAATCCGTCCCTTTTGGGGCGGTTTTTTATTTTGCAGAAAAACTTACAGTATTTAATGAAAGGAGCAACATAATGAAAGAAAAGCTTTTGGAAATCAGTAAAAAAGCCATTGAGGAAATTAGTAATATAGAAAGCCTTGCAGAGTTGGAAGCTATAAGAGTTAAATATTTAGGAAAAAAAGGAGAGCTTACAGCTATTTTAAGAGGAATGGGAGCTTTATCCCCAGAGGAAAGACCTGTTGTGGGAAAGGTTGCTAATGAAGTAAGAGGTGAAATAGAAGATAAAATAGAAAATATTTCCAGGGAAATAAAGGAAAAAGATAAGGTTAGAAAGCTGAAAAATGAAGTTATAGATATATCCTTACCTGGGAAAAAACCGGTCATTGGTAAGAAGCATCCTTTGGAATTAACCGTTCAGGGAATGAAGGATATATTTGTTTCTATGGGCTTTTCTATAGAGGAAGGACCTGAAATCGAGTTGGACTATTACAATTTTGAAGCCTTGAATATACCAAAGAATCATCCTGCTAGAAGTGAACAGGACACTTTTTACATTAATGATAATATAGTTTTGAGAACCCAAACCTCTCCGGTGCAGATAAGAGTAATGGAAAACCAGAAACCACCTATAAAAATGATTTCTCCTGGAAAGGTTTTTAGATCAGATGCTGTAGATGCCACTCATTCTCCAATCTTTTATCAATTGGAGGGATTAGTTATAGATAAGGGAATCACCATGGCTGATTTAAAAGGAACCTTAGAGCTCTTTGCTAAAAAAATGTTTGGAGAAGGGGTTAAAACAAAGTTCAGACCCCATCATTTTCCTTTTACAGAGCCGTCTGCAGAAATGGATGCTACCTGTTTTGTTTGTGAGGGAAATGGCTGTAAGGTATGTAAGGGTAGTGGCTGGATAGAACTTTTAGGCTGTGGTATGGTGCATCCTCAGGTTCTCAGGAATTGTGGTATTGATCCAGAAGTATACAGTGGATTTGCCTTTGGCTTTGGTATAGATAGAATGGTTATGCTAAAATACGGCATAGATGATATAAGATTGCTTTATGAAAGCGACATGAGATTTCTTAAACAATTCTAGGAGGTAATTATAATGAAGGTTCCATATAAATGGCTTAAAGATTATGTTGAAATAGATATTGCGCCACAAGAGCTGGCAGATAAATTAACTCTCTCTGGCTCCAAGGTAGAGGAGATTATAGTAGAGGGAGAGGATATAGAAAATGTTCTTACAGGACTGATAGAAAGCATTGAGCCTCATCCTGATGCCGATAAGCTAGTAATATGCCAGCTAAATGTTAATCAAGGGGAGTTAGTTCAGATTGTTACTGGAGCAAATAATATGAAGGTGGGAGATATAGTGCCTGTAGCTCTTCACGGTGCATCTTTACCCAATGGGCTAAAAATAAAAAAAGGTAAGCTCAGAGGAGTGGTTTCTAATGGTATGATGTGCTCTGAAGAGGAGCTTGGTATCCCTACTGAGGAGCCAGTTCATGGCTTAATGATACTTCCAGCTGATACTCTGCTGGGAAAAGATATAAAGCAAGTTTTAGGTTTAAATAATGAGGTTATTGATTTTGAGATAACTTCTAATAGACCAGATTGCTTGAGTATTATAGGAATTGCCAGAGAAACAGCAGCTACTTTGGGTGAGAAATATACCCTTCCCAATTATACCTACAGTCCCTCATCTTCAGATAATATAGAGGATTATTTAAAGGTAGAAATAAAGGATAAGGAAAAATGCCGAAGATATATAGCTAAAGGTGTTAAAAATGTTCGCATAGAACCATCGCCCAACTGGATGCAGGAGAGACTTATAGCAGCTGGAGTAAGGCCTATAAACAATATTGTTGACATTACAAATTTTGTGATGTTAGAGCTAGGTCAGCCAATGCATGCTTTTGATAGAAGGGAAATAAAATCCAATAAAATAGTTGTGGATATTGCTAATTCTGATGAAAAATTTACCACCTTAGATGGAATTGAAAGAATATTAGATGATACAGTATTATGCATTAAGGATAATGATGTGACCATTGGCCTTGCGGGTATAATGGGTGGAATGGATTCAGAAATAAAAGATGATACTACTGAGGTTATCTTTGAAAGTGCCAATTTTGATGGTACAAATATAAGAATCAATTCAAAAAAGTTAGGTCTTAGAACTGAAGCTTCCTTGAGATTTGAAAAGGATATTGATCCAGAGCTTGCTATGATGGCTATTGAAAGAGCTTGCTGCTTAGTAGAGGAGCTTAAAGCAGGAGAAGTTGTTCAAGGAGCTATAGATATATATCCTAGTCCACAGAAGAAAAAGCTTCTAGAGGTTTCTGCGAAGTGGGTAAATGACTTTCTTGGTACAGAGATTTCTTCCGAAGCGATGGTAGATTATCTTAACAGATTAGACATAGCTACAAAGCTTCAGGAGGGAATTCTTAATGTTGAGGTTCCAAGCTTTAGGATAGATTTATCTATTAGAGAAGATATCGCTGAGGAAATAGCTAGAATCTATGGCTATGATAATATACCAACAACTATCAGTAAATCCTTAACCTATAAAGAGGTAAAAAGCACTAAGCAGCTTGCTGATGAAATAGTTGTTAATACTATGATAGCTTCGGGATTGTATCAATCGATTTCTTATTCCTTTGTGAGCACTAAGTCTTTAGATAAGATAAAGGCAACAGAAGATAGCCGTCTTAGAGATATGATAGTTATTAGGAATCCTTTAGGAGAAGATTATAGCAGAATGAGAACAACTACTATTCCTTCAATGCTTGAGGCTCTTGCAAGAAATTATTCAAGAAGCATAGAAGAAGCAAGACTCTTTGAAATGGGAAAGGTATATATAAAGAATGAGGATGAACTTAAGCTTCCTAAAGAAAATAATATCCTTACCATAGGGCTATATGGAAATGCAGATTATTTTGATTTAAAGGGTGTAGTAGAAAATCTATTAGAAGCTATGGGTATTGTGAAATTTAGCTTTAAAAGACAGGAAGGAAATCCTGCATACCATCCAGGCAAAACAGCAGAGCTTTACTCTGGTAAAAATCTATTAGGTATAATGGGAGAGATCCATCCTGATGTGCTTGATAATTATGGCATTGAGCTCCCCTGCTATATTGCTGAAATTAATTTAGATGAGTTATATGAGCTGTCTAATTTAGTTAAGAAGTATAAAGCTCTTCCTAAGTATCCTGCAGTTACAAGAGACTTAGCTTTATTAGTGGATGAAGAGCTATTAGTTCAAGATATAGAGGATACTATAAAAGGTCAGGGAGGAAGCATGTTAGAGTCAATTAAGCTTTTTGACGTATATAAAGGAAAACAAATCCCTGAGGGTAAGAAAAGTGTTGCTTATTCACTAGTTTACAGAGCGGAAAACAGAACCTTGGAAGAGAAGGATGTTAATAAAGTTCATAATAAAATATTAAAGGCCCTAGAATACAAAATAGGAGCTCAATTGAGATAAGCCTGTTTTATTAATTGAGTAATTATGGTAGAATATAATTATTACTTTAAATAGTTAAGAGGGTGCTTTAATGAATGTTATTACAGTTAAAATAAATGGTCTAGAATATAATCTTAAAGGTGAAGAGAGCGAAGAATATCTACACAAGGTTGCTATATACGCCGATAGAAAGATAAAAGGTTTGTCAGAGAATAATAAGAAGCTAAGTATGACCTCTGCTGCAGTGTTATCCGCTGTTAACATTACTGACGAATTATTCAAGGCTGTTGATAAACTTAAAGATATTCAGGGAGAATTAGAGGGTTTAAAGATTAAAGAGATTGAATACGAAGCCCAGCTTTCCGATTCAAAAAAGCATATTCAAAGGCTAGAAAGCTACAATGATGAGCTTCAGAGCCGTACTAATTCAGTAGAAGCAGAAAAAGAGCTTCAAGAAAAAGAAGAGCTTATAGCTTCCCTTAGGACAGAAATTGATATCCTTAAGGATACAATAAGCAAATATGCAAAGGAAAATAATGAGCTTAAAGAAGCAAATAAAGAAATTAAGTTTAACCTGCAAACTTCTAAATATAAAATTATGGACCTTCAAAGTAAACTTATTGATAATCAAGTTACTCTGGCAAAGGAAAGAAAAAGTAAAAATGCACTAGTTAATTATGACAACAAATAAGAGCCTTTTGGCTCTTATTTGTTGTTTGCTCATTTTCAGCAAATATTCATATGCTGAGACATAATAAATACTCCTTGTAGAATAGGCTTGCCTTTGTATATAATATTTGTGAATAGGAGAGATGAGACATGAAACAAATAGAGCTATTAGCTCCAGCAGGTACTAAAGAGGCTTTTATAGCGGCGATAAGTGCTGGTGCTGACGCAGTTTATATTGGTGGAGATAAGTTTTCAGCTAGAGCCTATGCTGGAAATTTCGATAATGAAGGAATAAAGATGGCAGTGGATTATGCTCATATTAGGGATGTTAAGGTATATGTGACCATGAACACTCTCATAAAGAACAATGAAATTGCTGAAGCAAAAAAATATATTGATGATTTATATAAAATTGGTGTAGATGCTTTAATAATACAGGATCCTGGGATAGCTGAATATTTAAGATATGAATACCCTGATTTTGAAATTCATGCATCTACGCAGATGACGGTGCATAATGGGTTGGGTGCTCAGCTACTAAAAGATAAAGGATTTAAAAGAATTGTCCTATCAAGAGAGTTATCTTTTAAAGAAATAGAGTATATCTCCAAAGAATTAGGGATTGAAACAGAGATTTTTGTCCATGGAGCTTTATGTATAAGCTATTCTGGTCAGTGTCTTATAAGCAGTCTTATTGGAGGCAGGAGCGGTAATAGAGGCAGATGTGCCCAGGCCTGCAGGATGCCCTATACTCTTATAAATAAATATACTGGAGATGAGAAGCAAGGCTATCTTTTAAGTCCTAAGGACATAAGCACTATTGAGTATCTACAGGATGTAGTTGCCACTGGCGCTTCTTCTCTAAAAATTGAAGGAAGAATGAAGAAGCCTGAATATGTAGCAGGGGTAGTAAGAAACTACAGAGAAGCATTGAATATAATACAAGGAAGTACAGGAAGCTTTAATAAAAAGGAAGCCAATAAAGAGCTTATGCAGCTTTTTAACCGACAGGGCTTTAATAAAGCATTTTTTTATGGAAACTCAGGGATTGAGCTAATGGCTACAGAGTCCCCTAAAAATACTGGGCTATATATAGGAAAGGCTAATAAAGATTTATCAATAGTTCTTCAGGAAGGTATAAGTCTAAAGGATGGAATTAGCTATAAGGATAAGGGTTTTACTGTATCAAAAATTATAAAAGATGGAGAGATTATATCCAGTGCAGCAGCAGGGGATAAGGTTAAACTCTATCCTTTAAATTACAAACCAGGGGATAAGCTCTTTAAGACCCTTAGTAATGCGCTTATGGAAAAATACTCTAATTTGACTCCAATAAAGCCATACGGAGATTTACAGTTGTTTTACACCTTTAGGAAGGGTGAGAAGTTTATACTAAAAGGAATATATAAAGGAAAGAACTACACTGTAGATGGTGGAATCGTAGCAGAAGCTATCAATAAGCCCCTTAGTAAAGAAAGAATAGAGGATAACCTCGCGAAGATTGGTACAATGCCCTTTAATCTTACTAAGGTAGAAAGTGATCAATGTGAGGAAGGCTTTCTTCCTATATCTGAAATAAATGATTGTAGAAGAAGATTATTAGATATGATAGTTACTTCTGTAACTGAAGGATATAGAAGAAGTAGCAGGTCCAGAAGCAATAATGCTTCTACTCTAAATGACAGGGAAAATAAAGCTGCAGCTATTAAATTAATGCCATATTTAATCACTATAAATACTAAGGAACAGCTTGAAGCTTTTATTGATGCAGACAGAGATGGTGCAATAGTTAACTTATTCACTAGAAAAAATAGTATTTTAGAAGAAGATTTAGAGATGCTAGAGGGAAAGAGCTTTTATTTGAAGACTCCAAACATAATAAAGGAAGAATTGCCTCAGATAATTAAAGTTTTAGAGCGGAATATCCATAAGGCTCAAGGGATAATAACCTCAAATTTAGCTATAATGAAACATTTTCAAGAAAAAGCTAATGTAATAGGAGATTATAAGCTCAACCTTTATAACTCCTATGGAGTAGAGTTTTATGCCAATCTAATTAAGAGCTATACATTAAGTGTGGAGCTTAATAAGAAGGAAATAGAAGAGCAATTAAAGACCTCCTCTATGCCTGCTATGATTATGGCCTACGGAAAGCTTGAAACTATGATAATGGAATACTGCCCAATAGGCAGTATAGTTGGAGGAAAAACTTCTAATAAAAGCTGCAGCAAGGCATGTGATAAGGGAGAATTTTATCTTAAGGACAGAACAAATAAAGAAATTCCACTGATTACTGATAGATACTGCCGATGCTCCTTGTTAAATTCTGTTCCCTTAAATCTTTTAGACAAAGAGGCAGAACTTAGAGAGATGGGAGTAAGTACCTTGAGAGTTGAACTTACCAATGAAAACTATGAGGAGACTATGGAAGTTCTTAATTATATAGGTAAGAATAAAAATTATGATGATAATACCTTTACCCGTGGACATTATAAAAGAGGAGTAGAGTAAAGAGGTGAAAATATGAATGATAAAGCTGTGAGAGTCTTAGAGTTTTATAAAATTAAAGAGAAAATCGCACAATATGCAATAACAACAAAGGCAAAGGATAATATAATGTCCTTAGCTCCCTTTACTACTATAAATGATGTGAGACAAAAGCTGCAGGAGAGCTATGAAGCACTGAATATTTTATACAAGAAAGGCTCACCTCCTTTTGAAGGCCTTTATGATATAAGTCAGGCAGTGATAAGAGCTGAAAAGGGAGGAATATTAAATCCAGAACAGCTGTTAAGAATAGCACAGGTGATGAAATGCGGTAGGGGCCTACAGGGATTTATGGCTAGAAAGGAAAATGAAACTCCTTTTGAGAGCTTAGAGGATATAGCTGGTCTTATACTTCCTCTTAAGTCCCTAGAAGATTCAATATTTAAGGCAATTATAAGTGAAGAAGAAATTGCCGATCATGCCAGCACTCAGCTATATAATATAAGAAGAAGCTTAAGAGAAAAAAATTCGTCCATCAGGGATAAGATATTACAGCTTATGAGAAGCAATGCAAAGTATCTTCAGGACAATTTGTATACTATGCGAGGGGATAGATATGTATTACCTGTAAGAGCAGAATATAGATCTCAGGTGCCTGGATTAGTACATGACCAAAGTTCCTCAGGGGCTACTATATTTGTTGAACCAATGAGTCTCGTTGAACTGAATAATGAGATAAAAGAGCTGCATCTTAAAGAAAAAGCAGAGATAGAGAGGATACTGGAGGAGCTTTCTTCTCAGGTATATAGCAATATAGATGCTGTGAAAAATAATGAAAATATAATTTGTGAATTAGATTTCATTTTTGCAAAAGGTAAATATGCCAGCGAGATAAATTGTGAACTGCCTTCTATCAGTGAAAAGGGCCATATAGACATTATTGAAGGGAGACATCCTCTTATAGATCAGAGTATTGTTGTTCCCAGTGATGTATACTTAGGTAAGGATTTTAATTCTCTTATAATAACAGGACCTAATACAGGAGGAAAAACTGTAACTTTAAAAACAGTAGGATTATTACATCTCATGGCATTAAGCGGTATTCTAGTGCCTGTTCGTAAAAATTCAACACTGGGCTTTTTTACAGAAATATATGCTGATATTGGCGATGAGCAGAGTATTGAACAGAGTCTTTCAACCTTCTCCTCACACATGACTAACATAGTTAAAATAATTGAGGAGGCTAAGGATTCCTCTCTAGTGTTATTAGATGAGCTTGGAGCAGGAACGGACCCGACGGAAGGTGCAGCTCTGGCTGTTGCAATCCTTGAATATCTTCGCGAAAAGAAAGCGAAAATATTATCGACAACACATTATAGTGAGCTAAAGGGGTATGCATTAAGAACTGCTGGGGTTGAAAATGCTTCTGTAGAATTTAATGTTGAAACTTTAAGACCAACCTACAGACTTCTCATTGGAGTTCCTGGAAAATCTAATGCCTTTGAAATTTCCAGAAGACTAGGGCTTCCTAATCACATTATTGATAGCTCTAAAAATCTTATTTCTGATGAGTCGCTTAAATTTGAAGACTTAATACAGAAGCTTCAAGAGAAATCAATAAAAGCTGAAACCGATGCAAGAGTAGCTGAGGAAAGAAAAAAAGAAGTAGAAGAATTAAAGAATAAACTGGAAAACAAGCTTGCAGGGATTGATAGGATTAGAGAAAGTGCTCAAGCTGAGGCTAAGAAAGCAGCGAGAAATATAATTAAAGAAGCCAAAGCTGAGGCTGATGAAATTTTAAAGAATATTAGAGACTTAGAAAAGTTAGGATACTCTTCTGATGCTAGAAGAAAGCTGGAGGAAGAGAGAAAGCGTCTAAAGGATAGTATTGATAAGCTAGAAAGTAAAGAAAGTCTAGAAGGAAAATCTAAAGGTAAGGCAATAAAGGAAGCCAATCCTGGAGATGAGGTTTTTTTACCTAAGCTTAATCAAAAGGTGATAATATTAACTAAGCCTGATAGCAAGGGTGAGGTGCAAGTACAGGCTGGAATAATGAAAATAAGCGTAAAGGTTTCTGAGCTCTATGAGAGTAATGAAAAAGAAGAAGTTAAGAAAAAAAGTAACAGAAAAATAAATTTAAATTTAAAGAATGTAAGTACTTCAATTGATTTAAGAGGAATGGATGCAGAAGAAGCTATTTATAACACAGATAAGTATCTCGATGAGGCATATCTAGGAGGTTTATCAGAGGTTACTGTTATCCATGGAAAGGGTACTGGTATCCTGAGAAAGGCAATTACAGACATGCTTCACAGCCACCCTCATGTAGCAGACTTTAGGCTTGGAGAATATGGAGAAGGTGGTACTGGAGTAACAGTAGTAACAATAAAATAATTATAGATAGGCAGGCTTTTGAAGCCTGCCTTTTAAAGCTTTATCAGAAGGAATTGACAAAACTGTAACAAAATCCCTATACTGTAATAGGAAGAATAGATTGTATATTTAATGCCTTGGAGATATGTAAATCAGTGAACATACGACTAAATTTTTTCAAGCTTTATGTAATGGTTTACTTTAGGTTCATGGTATCAAATAAATGTATAAAATATGTTTTTCATGGTGATTAAAGAGATTAAGTTTATTTAGATTTGCTAGAGAAAAAATACTATTAAAATTGAGGAAATTTTATTTAGGAGGAAACATTTATGAAAGTAATCATGTCTGGAAATGAAGCCTGTGCAAGAGGCGCTTTTGAAGCATCCTGCCACATTGCATCTGCATATCCAGGAACGCCAAGTACAGAGATTCTTGAAAGCTTTGCCACTTATCCTGAGGTCTATGGTGAATGGGCACCAAATGAAAAGGTAGCCTTTGAAGTGGCAGCAGGTGCCTCTATTGGCGGATCAAGAAGCCTTACAGCAATGAAGCATGTGGGCCTGAATGTTGCTGCGGATCCGTTATTTACCATGGCTTATGAAGGCGTAAATGGTGGTTTTGTCGTTGTGACCGCAGATGATCCAGGAATGCACTCCTCACAAAATGAACAGGATAACAGACTTTATGCTCCTCATGCTAAGGTCTGTATGGTAGAACCTTCTAATTCTCAGGAATGTCTTGATTATATGAAGGAAGCCTTTCGAATAAGCGAAGAGTACGATACCCTTGTACTTTTTAGGCTTACCACTCGCGTTTCTCATTCAAAGAGTATTGTAGAGGTGGGAGAGAGAGTAGAAAAGCCAGTTAAGAATTATGAAAAGAATACAAAAAAGTATATAATGATACCTGCCAATTCAAGGCCCAAACACATAGAGGTAGAACAGAGGCTTAACAAGCTAAGAGAAGAATCTAATAAATCTTCTTTAAATAGAATGGAGTTCCATGGAAGCACTCTAGGGATAATTACCAGCGGAATTAGCTACGAATATTGCAAAGAGGTTTTCGGGGAAACTGTTTCATACCTAAAGTTAGGTTTTACCTATCCAATGCCGGATAAACTTATACAGGAGTTTTCAGGAAAGGTGGACAGGCTTATTATAGTTGAAGAAAATGAGCCCTTTATAGAAAATCATGTAAAAACTATGGGCATAAGCTGCCAGGGTAAGGACTTGATACCTATATGCGGTGAGTTAAATCCTGAAATAATTAGGGAGTCTATTTTAGGTGATAAGCCTAACATTACCTATAATTATAGTGGAAAGCTTCCCAATAGGCCCCCTGTCTTATGTGCTGGTTGCCCTCACAGAGGAATATTCTATGAGGTAGCAAAGCATAAAGATATAATAGCTACTGGAGATATTGGATGCTATACCCTAGGAATGATGCCGCCTTTAAATGTAACAGATACGGTGATTTGTATGGGAGCATCAATTTCAGGTGGAATAGGATTAAGTAAGGCCAGAAGGCTTGGAGGTGATTATAAAAAGATATTTGCTTTTATAGGAGATTCAACCTTCTTTCATTCAGGTATAACTGGTCTTATTAATTCAATCTATAATAATGAGCCTATTGTTACCTGTATATTGGATAACAGAACCACTGGGATGACAGGGCATAACGAAAATCCAGGGACGGGAAAAACTCTTATGGGAAAAGAAGCACCAGTAATTCCAATAGAGAACATAGTTCTCTCCTTAGGGATTAAGAAAGAAAATATGAGGGTTATTGAGTCCTATAACCTAGAGAAGCTTAGAGAAGCCATTAAAGAGGCGAAGGCTTCAGAGGAGCCCTTCGTAATAGTTACTAAGGAACCCTGTGCTCTAAAAAAGGACGTAATAAGGATGAGAAAAGGGCTAAAATGTCATGTAAATATTGAAAAATGCAGAAAATGTAAGGCATGCTTAAGAACTGGATGTCCGGCTTTGAGCTTTAAGAAAAGTACAGTGGCTATAGACGCAGCACAATGCAATGGTTGTGAAATTTGTAAGCAGGTATGTCCGTTTAGTGCTATTGAGAAGGTGGTATGATATGAATAAGAATATTTTATTTGTTGGTGTTGGGGGTCAGGGAACAATACTTGCTTCAAAAATATTTACCGAAGGTCTGTTAAAACATGGCTTTGATGTAAAGATGTCTGAAGTTCATGGCATGGCTCAAAGGGGAGGTAGTGTTGTTACTCAGGTGAGATATGGAGAGAAGGTTTATTCTCCATTAATAGAGATGGGAACAGTAGATATTATTGTTTCCTTTGAGAAAATCGAAGCTGCCAGATGGATTAAGTATTTAAAGCCTGAAGGCAGGGTAATAATTAATGATTATGAGATAAGACCAGTGACGGTTTTAGTAGGTGGTGAAAATTATCCTGAAATGATTTTCTCGGAATTATTAGAGGAGGGCATAGAACTGAAAGCAATAAATGCCTATGGTGAATCACAAAGAATAGGTGATTTACGAATACAGAATATAATTCTCTTAGGAGCTCTGATTAAAGCCTGTGAGCTGGAAGAGCTCAACTGGGAGGGAATATTAAAAAATAATATAAAAGAGCCATTTTTTCAATTAAATCTTGAGGCTCTAAAAATTGGATTAGAGCTATAATATATTATAAAACAAGCTATCTCGCAGCTATAGAGCTGAGAAATAGCTTGTTTTTATCTTTTTACAGTTTTTATATTCTCTACAGAAGGATCTTCTGTTCCTTGAACATATAAACCGGCTTTTTTAAGGTCATAAACATAATCGATTATTTCCTGTGTTATAATTTCTCCAGGGCAGAGAACAGGTATACCTGGAGGGTAGGCCAATAAAAATTCACCGCTTATCATTCCTACACTATCCATAAGAGGTGTTGACACCTTATTGCTGTTAAAAGCTTCTCGAGGTATGAGAGCACTTTCTGGTATTTGTGGTATATCAAAGAAATCTGGTTTTACCCTGCCTTTATCGGAGTAATCTTCGCTTATCTCTTTTAATGCTTCAATGAGACTACCAATTGATTCTGGGGTATCTCCAAAGGAACCAACGGCTAACACATTGTATAAATCTGAAAGCTCTACCTGTATATGATATTTCTCAGCTAGAATAGTATCTAATTCATATCCGGTTATACCTAGCTCCCGACAGGTAATGGTAAGCTTTGTTGGGTCTATAGAATAAACACCAGGATTACCTAAAAGCTCTTTTCCAAAGCAGTAGAAGCCAGGAATTTTGTTTATCTCATCCCTTGCATATTCAGCTAATGCTATAGTTTGATTTAATAAATCCTCACCATTTAAGGCAATCTGCCTCCTGGAACAATCCAGTGAGGCCATGAGAATATAGGAAGGAGAGGTAGTCTGAAGCAAGTTTAATACCTGCTGTACTCTTTTTGTATCCACATACTTACTCTTTACATGAAGTAGAGAGCATTGGGTTAAGGCTCCTATAATCTTATGAGTGCTTTGTGCACATATATCGGCACCAGCGTTCATAGCGGATACTGGAAGCTTGTCATTAAAACCTAAGTGGGGACCATGAGCTTCATCTACTATCAGAGGAATATCATAGCTATGGACTATATCAGCAATTTTCTTTATATCCGTAGCAACCCCGTAATAGGTGGGATTTATAATCAGTACTGCCTTAGCGTCCGGATTATTTTCTAGGGTCTTTTTTACAGTTTCAGGGGTTACTCCCTGGGCTATTCCAATATTTTTATCAAGTTCAGGTTGCATATACACGGGAAGGGCACCGCTTAATATTATGCCTGCTGTAACGGACTTATGAACATTCCTAGGAACAATAATTTTATCTCCATTGCCTACAACGGACATAATCATGGCCTGAATAGCACCTGAAGTACCATGAATTGAGAAAAATGCAGCGTCTGATCCATAGGCATCAGCAGCTAGGGCCTGTGCATGTTTTATTGGTCCTGTTGGGTGATGCAAGCTATCAACTAGCTTAAAAACTGTAACATCGATTTTAAAGGGGTTCTTCCCAATAAAGTTTTTAAATTCTTCGTCCATACCTTCTCCTTTTTTATGCCCAGGAACATGGAAAGGTATTGTTTCTCTATCTACATATTCCATCAGTGCATCAAAAAGAGGAGTTTCATTTTGATTAAGTTTATACAAGTGAATACGGCACCTTCCTTCTATGTGGTTTTTATTATATATTCTCATAATAAAATTAAGTTCTTATGAAAAACAATTTAATTATAGATTAATTACTTTTACAGTGCAATAGAAATCGTATAACCATTGAATAAAATAGTTATCTACTGGAGATAATTCCATATAGGAGGGATTTCAATGGAAAATATAAATGGATCAATACGTCAGGATTTCAAAGGTAAAAGTGCTAGAAGAATTAGGAGGCAGGGTAAGGTTCCTGGAATATTGTATGGAGTAAATCGAAATAATTACCTTTTTGAAGTAAGTGAACTTGAACTAAATAGAGAAATTCATAATAATGGAGAACACGCTATCTTAAATCTAATCGTTGAAGAAGAGCCTCATAAGGTGTTTATTAAAGAAGTTCAGAGGGACTCAGTGAGCCATAAGATAATCCATGTAGATATGGAGGAAATAACAAAGGGTAAAACTATAACTGCTGAAATTCCAATTAATTACGTGGGTGAAGACAGATTAACTACCTCTGGTGCAATTGTACAGAGAGAAAAAAATAGTGTTAAGATATCTTGCACTCCTGAAAAGTTACCTAAATTTATAAATGTTGATTTAAGTAAAGCTCAGGTAGGAAGTGTTTATAGGGTAGCAGATTTAGAGCTAGGCTCAGAGATATCTATTAATGATAATATTGACTCTATAATAGCACTGATAAGCATAGAGAAAAGCTTAGAGCAAAACTTAGAGCAAAGCTCAGAGTAGAAGATTTATGGGAAGACAAAGGTTTTCCCATAAATCTTTATTTAATTTAAAGAGCTAGTGAATAATACTAAAAACAACCATGATTACAAATTATCTCTTTAAAATATAGTAAAATATAGTATAATTAATTTGTTAATGAATTAATAGTGGATAAATAGTTGCTTTATTTGTAGCATTTAAATCTCTTAGGTGGTGGAAAAATGGATTACAACGTAAAATTTAGAGAAAATTTAAATAGATACCTCTTTTTAGAATTTAAAACAGATAAAATTGCAGAATACTTTCCAATAAAAGAAAACTCTCTAAAAGAAGATTTTATACTTTTACCTATAAGCTCACAATACATTGTTGATGGAGATAAGGTAGAGGAAAATCTATCCATGGTCTATTTTATTGAGGGGATGTTTTATATTTTAGGTGCTGACCCGTATTTTAAATATAGCAGTCAGTATAAGATTATCCTATCCTCCAATTCTGTTAATTCAGACTATATAAAAAGCAAAATAGCAGAGTGTTTTAAAAAGGAAGAATTTGAAAAGACCTTTGTGCTTTTAAGAGGTTTGCTAGAGATTAATAATGATAAGGAGGTTTTTAGACAGGCCATAAACGTTGGTGAGTTATTAAGAAATAGAGATATTGAATTTTCAAATGTACAGCTTGCTCTTCTTGAGAATTATAAGGAATACTATCCAAACGATGAATATCCTGACTTGATAGAAGGGTTAATTGCTTATTCTGATGGAGACTTAGGTTTAGCTAATATTAAGATTCACAACTATATTGCAAGAGGTGGAGAAGCAACTGATGAGCTTCATGGTGTCATGGAGGATATTAAGGAACAATTAGACTATAAGAGGGCATCGGATCTTGTAGCATCAAAGCCTGAAGAATCACTGAAGATTCTCTTAGAGAGGCTAGCTCTAAATCCTGATGATCCTTATCTTTTATATTATATAGCTGTGGCATATAGAAACTTGGAGCTCTATGAGAAAGCTATTTATTATCTTAATGAGGCATTAGCCATAGATAATTCTTTTATAGATGTTATAAATGAACTTGGAATAAATTATGCCGCAATAAAAAACTATGATATGGCCATTGAATTTTTGAGAAAAGCTTTCGAAGCCACGAGAAGTATCGATATTTGCTGCAACTTAGCTCTTTGCTATTATTACAATAAAGATATTGAAAAAGCTAAACAACATGTTATTATTGCAGAAAAACTAGATAGCAATGATGAAATATTAACGGATATTAAGGAACTTATATTCAAGGAGGAAATTTAATGGAACTTAGGGAATATTTTCAGATTATTAAGAAGAGATGGCTACTGGTTGTGGTGATAACTCTTCTGGCAAGTTTAATAAGCGCTTTAGTGAGCTACTTCTTTATAAAACCTACCTATAAAGCTGATATATCAGTAATAATTGGAAGTACCTCTTCAGTGGGAGATGAAACAGGGCAGAGTTATAACGATGTTTTAATGTATCAGAAGATAGTTCAGTCTTATACAGAGATAGCCAAAACAAGATTAGTTGCCGAAGATGTTATAGATGCTTTGAATTTAGATATGTCAAGCTCACAGTTAATTAGTATGATTTCTGTTTCTGTGAAAAGTAATACAGAAATTTTAAATATTATGGTTAAAGCAGATGATGCAGATTTGGCTAGAAGTATTGCCAACCAATATGCGAAGTCCTTGAAGAAAGTAAGCATGGAAATTAGAAATGTTGATAATGTTCAGCTTATGGATGACGCTGTGTTACCAACATCTCCAGACAGTCCTAGACCACTTTTAAATATTGCTATAGCTTTTTTTCTTGGCCTTATGTTATCTGTAGGTGTTATATTCTTAATCGAGTATCTTGATAGTACTATAAAAAGCCAGGAAGAATTAGAAAGATTATTTAATGTACCAGTATTAGGGGCAATTCCTCTAGTAACAGATGAAAAGTAGAGGTGAATGTTATGATAAAAGATGTAGTATCCTTTGATAATCCTAAATCTAGAGCGGCAGAGGCCTTTAGAACTTTGAGGACTAATATACAATTTTCTGCCTTTGATGATAGCTTGAAGACCATTGTTATAACCTCTAGCGCGCCAGCAGAAGGTAAAACAACGGTTCTAACCAACCTGGCTATTACCTTGTCTCAAAGTGGAAGCAAGGTTCTTATAGTAGACTGCGATTTGAGAAAACCTTCTATTCATAAGAAGCTAGCTTTATCTAATTTAGAAGGGTTGACAAATATATTAGTGCAAAATAAAAAGATTGAAGAATGTATAAAGGTAACAGAACAGAAAAATCTCTTTGTACTCACCAGTGGTCCTATACCACCTAATCCCTCAGAGCTTTTAGGATCCAAAAGAATGAAGAATATATTAACTGAGTTTCAGCAGATTTTTGATTATATACTTATAGATGCACCGCCATTATTAGCAGTTACTGACTCTCAAATCCTTTCAACTGTTGCTGATGGGGTAATTATAGTTACGGTGTATGGTAAAACTGATAAAAATTCTATTATGAAAAGTAAGGATTTACTAGATAAGGTAGGAGCTAAGATAATAGGCTTTGTTCTAAATAAAATACCTGAAAAGGCAGATTCATATTATTACAGTAAGTATTATAGCTACTATGGAGAGAGTGAATAATTATGACAAGGATAGATTTTCACAGTCATATACTTTGGAATGTAGATGATGGTTCATTAAGTAAAGAAATGACATTGGACATGCTTTCCATATCAGAGGAGGAGCGAGTAGAGTATATATGTGCTACACCTCACTATATAATTAATGAGCAGGAGATTGCCTTAGAAGATTATAAAGAGAGATTTGAGCTGCTCACTGAAGCTTATAAAGGGAATGTTAATTTAATACCTGGTTTAGAGCTGTATATGCATCCAAAGCTACCTGAATACTTTAAACAAGGGAAAATTTTTGGGTTAAATAAAGAAAAATATATGCTTATTGAGCTACCTATGAGAGATTTTCCTATTTACACTAGGGATGTTTTTTATGAATTGTCAATATTAGGAGTAAAGCCTATACTTGCACACCCTGAACGTAATTTGAAAATTCAGCAGTCACCTACATTTCTTATGGAACTTATAGATGATGGAGTGCTTGCTCAGGTTAACGCTGGAAGCTTATTAGGAGTCTATGGACAAGCTGCTAAGGATTCTGCGGAATTATTTGTGAAAAATAATATGATTCATTTATTAGGTAGTGATGCACACAATAATCAAAGAAGAAGTCCGAGAATAAGTAAAGCTTACAGAAGATTAAAAGAACTTAATCCTGAGCTGTATACTTGGATAAATAATAACAACGAGAGTATTATTAAGGGAGAGGATGTTCATCCTTTGGCGATAATAAGACAGCAGCATAAAGAAAGCTTCCTTAAAAAATTATTCAAAAAGAGTTGATAAAAGTAACATATATAAATAAGTGCAAGTGTATGGCATAAGAATGTCCTTCCTTGCATTTATTTTTTTGTGTTTCTACAATTTAATATGATAAAATTTTAAATAAATTCAGACAATTTATAAAGGCTGAAAATAAAGGGAAACTATGATTCTCTAGAGAATAAGTTATCTATAATTCTAATATAGGAGAATTTTTATGGATAAAAAAATAATTATCAATGGCAGGGATTTGGGTTTAAGGGAAGTAATACAGGTAGCTAGAGAAGGATATGAGATAGAATTATCTCAGGATGCTATTCGTAATATTGAATTTTCTAGAGGTATTGTAAAAAAGATTATTGAAGAGGAACATACAGTTTATGGAATAAATACAGGCTTTGGTAAGTTTTCAGATGTTAAGATATCACAAGAGGACTGTAATACTCTTCAAAGAAATCTGATAATTTCCCATGCTTGTGGCTGTGGTCCCATTTTACAAAGGGATGAAACTAGAGCTGTTATGCTGCTCAGAATTAATGCTTTATCAAAAGGTTATTCCGGAATAAGCTTAAATACATTAAATGTATTGATAGATATGTTAAATAGAGGTGTACATCCTTCAATACCTGAGAAGGGCTCTCTGGGAGCTTCAGGAGACTTAGCGCCATTATCACATATGGTTTTGCCTATGATTGGTGAAGGTGAGGCAGAGTACAAGGGAAGGATTATGTCAGGAGAAGAAGCTATGATTGAGGCGGGGATAGAAACCATTACCCTATCCTATAAAGAAGGGCTGGCTTTGATAAATGGAACACAGGTGATGACGGCTATAGGAGCTTTGGTCGTATATGATGCTATTAAGTTAACTAAGATATCAGATCTGTCTGCAGCTTTAACGGTAGAAGCTTTAAGAGGTATTACAGATGCTTTTGATCTTAGGGTTCACTCTATAAGGAATCATAAAGGGCAGATTAAAACGGCAGAAAACCTTCTGGCTCTGCTAAAAGGGAGTGAATTTACTACTAAACAAGGAGAGCTAAGAGTTCAGGATGCTTATACTTTAAGATGCATACCACAAATTCATGGAGCTAGTAAGGATGCTATAGAATATGCTAAGGAAAAAATAGAAATTGAGATAAATTCTGTAACAGATAATCCCATAGTTACCCTAGAAGGGGATGTGATTTCAGGAGGTAATTTTCATGGACAACCTATAGCCCTGGCCATGGATTTTTTAGGTATAGCTGTAGCTGAGATGGCCAATGTGTCAGAGAGAAGACTTGAAAGGTTAGTTAACTATCAATTAAATGATTTACCACCCTTTCTTACTAGGGAGGGGGGATTAAACTCTGGATTTATGATAACTCAATATGCTGCTGCATCATTGGTATCAGAGAATAAGATTCTTGCACATCCAGCTTCAGTGGATTCTATTCCATCCTCAGCCAATCAAGAAGACCATGTAAGTATGGGAACTATTGCAGCAGTTAAAAGCAGGAAAATACTGGATAATGCCTTTAGAGTAATAGCTACAGAGATTTTTGCAGCCTGTCAGGCTATAGATTTTAGAAAGGAAGAAAGACTAGGAGAAGGTACATGTATAGCTTATAATAAAATAAGAGAAAATGTGAAATTTATAGATAAAGATGTAATCATGTATAAAGAGATTGATAAATGTTTTGAGATAATCAAACAGGACTCATTTATCGATTTTATGTAGGCAGATAATAATATAATTGTTTAGGAGGTAATAAAAATGTTTAAGAATGTGACAATAAATGATTTTTTGCAGGATCTTGCTTCTAATTCTCCAGCTCCAGGAGGGGGTAGTGTAGCTGGGCTGTCTTCAGCGCTAGCTGCTGCATTAGGTAGTATGGTTTGTAATTTAACTATACCTAAAAAGGCCTTCGAAAAATTATCAGAAGAAGAAAAATCTACAGTTCATAGCTCCTTAGAGGCTTGCAAAGAATCTATTGATAAATATATAGAGCTTATGGAGGAGGATACTAGAAGCTTTATGGGTGTTATAGAAGCTTATAAGCTTCCTAAGGATACCGAAGAAGAGGTTGAAGCTAGGAATAAAGCGGTGATGGAAGGTTATAAGGTAGCCTTGGAAACTCCAAAGAAGCTTTGTGATGAAAGTCTTAAGCTTTATCCAGTATTAGACTCTTTAGCGGATTTAGGAAATAAAAATGCTATATCAGATGTGGGTGTTGCTGCTTTGATGTTATATGCTTCTATTGAAAGTGCATTGTTAAATGTAATCATCAATTTAAATTCGATTGATGAAATAGGTTATAAGGATGAAATCAATAAGTATATCAGTGCTGCGAAAGAAAAAAATGAAGCCATGAAGAACAAAATTATAAACAAAGTTAATAGTAAGATAAGTTAAAAAGAAGGTGCTGTGTTAAAAGTAGTTTTACACAGCACCTTCTTTTAGGGTATTATAATTCTTCAAGGGATTTTATTTCGTAGCCATCTGCCTTCCATTTTGTAATCAACTGGTCCAATATTTCTGCATTGGTTTTTGAGACGGCATGGAGCAATATTATTGCACCGTTATGAGTTTTATTGACTATCTTATTCATGGCAAAATCGTGAGAAGGTTGTTCTTCAGGTATCCAGTCTCTATACGCAAAGCTCCAGAAGATAGTTTTATAGCCTAGATCTGTGGTGTATTTGAGAGAAAGCTCGCTATATTTTCCCATAGGGGGTCTGAAAAATTTTGCTATATCCTTTCCAGTAACTTCTTTGTAGACTTTTTCTACCTCTTGAAGCTCAATTTTGAATTTTTCTAAATCTAATACTGAAGCCATAGAAGGATGATGGGCACTGTGATTACATACTAAATGACCTTCAGCCTCCATTCTCTTAACAATTTCAGGATTAGATTTTATATAGGGTTCAACTACAAAAAATGCTGCCGGTACTTTATGTTTTTTTAGGATGTCTAGTATTCTTTCTGTATATCCATTTTCATAACCCTCATCAAAGGTTAAATATATGACCTTCTTGTCTGTATTACCTAGATAATATACAGGATATTTGCTGATAATATCCCTAGTTTCCTTTGGAGATAATGGGGGTTCACCATTGTTTCTGCTCTCATAATACCAATCATATTCTTTTGTATTTAAATTGGAGGCATATTCGCTCATACTGCTGCCTGTAAAGCTGCTTGATGAAAATAAATTTAAAGATAATAGAGTAGAAAGCAGAACTAATTTAATATTCATATAATCACCTCAATATTAGTATGTACAATTTTAATGGTATTATTGATGTATTAATAATTGATTGTTATTTGTAGATTTTTCTTAGCAAGGTAAAATTCTTGAAATAAAACTACCTCTAGAGTATAATTTTATAAGGTTAACATTAGAAGAAAGGAATGTACGCAATGAAATTAGGAATTGTTGGTTTACCTAACGTAGGTAAGAGTACTTTATTTAATGCAATAACAAAGGCAGGAGCAGAGTCAGCTAATTATCCTTTTTGTACCATAGAGCCTAATGTAGGAGTTGTAAATGTACCAGATAAGAGATTAGATGTTTTGGAAAAAATGTATAACTCAAAGAAGAAGGTTTACACTTCCATTGAATTTTATGATATAGCAGGCTTAGTTAAAGGAGCAAGCAAAGGAGAAGGCTTAGGAAATAAATTCTTATCTCATATCAGAGAGGTTGCATCTATAGTTCATGTGGTTAGGTGCTTTGAGGATGAAAATGTTGTTCATGTAGAGGGAAGCGTTGGCCCCATTAGAGATATTGAAACAATAAATTTAGAACTAATTTTATCAGACTTAGAAGTTCTGGAAAGAAGAATGGAAAGGACTATGAAAACCGTTCGTTCTGGAGATAAGAAGGCAAAAGAGGAATACTCTTTACTAGAAAGATTAAAAGCTCATTTAGAGGCAGAAAAGCCTATAAGAACCATGGAGCTTACAGAGGATGAAGAGGAATTTGTTAAAACCTTATTTATGCTTACTTCCAAGCCGGTTTTATATGCCTGCAATGTTTCAGAGGAAGATATATCTAATCCTGAAGATAATTCTTATGTACAAATTGTTAAAGAATATGCAACTAAAGAAAATTCAGAAGCTGTTGTTATCTGTGCAAAACTAGAAGAAGAGTTGTCAAGTTTATCTGATGAAGATAAACTGGAGCTTTTAAGTGAGTATGGGCTTTCAGAGTCAGGCCTTGATAAACTGATTAAATCAAGCTACAAGCTCCTTGGTCTTATGAGTTTTTTAACAGCAGGAGTTCAGGAAGTAAGAGCTTGGACTATTAGGATTGGTACAAAAGCACAAAAGGCAGCAGGTAAAATACATAGCGATATAGAACGAGGTTTTATCAGAGCAGAAATAATATCCTTTAGCGATCTTGTGGACTGTGGCTCTGAAGCTAGTGCAAAAGAAAAAGGTTTATATAGACTAGAAGGAAAAGAGTACATTATGCAGGATGGAGATGTAGTAAACTTTAGATTTAATGTCTAAAGGATACAACTATATAAGCTTATGGAAGCGAAATGTTTCCATAAGCTTTTTTTATGAACTTTTTTACTAAATAATTTTTAAAAAGTAAAATTTGTTAAAGATTTATCTCGTTATATAGAAGGATTTTTATGACTTATGGAGAATAGATATATTAAAGTGGTAGTAAGTGGTGTGAAGTGGAGGTGATCATTTGTTTATTGGTGAATACAATCATTCCCTGGATAATAAGAATAGAATGATCATCCCTGCGAAGCTAAGAGAGGGATTGGAAGGACGATATATTATCACTAAAGGTCTTGATGGATGTTTATATGTATATCCCTTAGATGAATGGAGAGAGCTGGCAGAAAAGCTAAAGGCTTTGCCCCTTACTGATAAGAATGCAAGAGATTTTGTAAGGTTTTTCTTTTCCGGTGCTTCTGAAATAGAGGTTGATAAGCAGGGAAGAGGTCTTATTCCTCAAAATCTTATTGAATATGCTGGGATAACAAAAGATATAATAAGTATTGGAGTATTAACTAAGGTGGAAATATGGAGTAAGGAAAGATGGGACCGCTACAATAATGAAACGATGGATTATAATGAACTAGCTGAAAAAATGCGTCAACTTGGCATATAAGGAGAAGTATCTATGGAATTTAAACATGTTTCAGTATTATTAAATGAAAGTATTGAAGCTTTAAATATTTTAAGTGATGGTATTTATGTAGACTGTACTTTAGGTGGTGCAGGACATTCTGGAGAAATTATAAAGAGGTTGTCAGATAAAGGACTGCTTATAGGTATAGACCAAGACCAGGATGCTTTAAATCAAGCGAAAATAAAGCTAGGTGGATATGAAAATTTAAGGCTTGTTAAAAATAATTTTCAAAATATATATAGTATTTTAGAAGAGCTTGAGATAAAGGGTGTTGATGGTATTTTAATGGATTTAGGTGTTTCATCCTATCAATTAGATAATCCAGAAAGAGGCTTTAGCTATATGAAGGATTCTCCTCTTGATATGAGAATGAATAAGGATGGGGACTTAACAGCGGAATATGTAGTTAATGAATATTCTGAGGAAGAGCTAACAAGGATTATAAAAGAGTACGGAGAAGAAAAATTTGCTAAAAGAGTTGCAAATTTTATCATTAAAAATAGAAACGAAAAGAGAATTACTACTACATGGGAGTTAGTTGATATAATAAAAGCAGCTATACCGGCTAAGGCTCGCAGAGAGGGACCGCATCCTGCTAAACGAACCTTTCAAGCTATTAGAATAGAGGTAAATAGTGAGCTAGAAATTATATCTGGAACTATAGAGGATAGTGTGAAAAAGCTTAATGCAGGGGGAAGACTTGCAATTATAACCTTTCATTCGTTAGAAGATAGGATAGTTAAAAATACCTTTAGGAAGCTAGAAAATCCATGTACTTGTCCACCTGAGTTTCCTATGTGTATATGCGGCAAGGAGCCTATGGTGAAGGTAATAACAAGGAAGCCTATAGAACCTACTGAAGATGAAGTTAAAGAGAATCCAAGAAGTAGGAGTGCTAAGCTAAGAATATTAGAAAAGCTATAGAGAGGGATGGGTATAGAGATGAGAGAAAAGAAATATTCGGAATACAGGACCCTAGGAAGTAATGCAGTTGTTACAGAGAGACCTTTACATAGGGAAGAGCAAAAGAAACAGAAAGAATTAAAAAAAGTAAAGATTAATAGAAGAATAAAACAGTTAGAAATTGCAAAAGAGCAGAAAAAGAGCATAATTCAGGTAGCAGTAGCTATTCTTATAACTGGAATTATTACAATAGGAGGAAACTCTTCTCTTTATGCTAAGCAGGACCAGGTTAGTGACCTTAATGGTCAAATAAATGAATTGAAAAGTGATAATGAAGCATTGAATCTAAAGTTATTAAAGGTAGCTAGCTTAGATAATATAAAAAATGTAGCTGAGAATCAATTAGGCATGGTTAACCAAGACGCTAAAGAAGTAGTTAGATATAATCTTTCTGAGAATAATTTTCCAGAGGAAAACGGAAAAAATGAAAAGCAAAGTATATTTGCTAAGATTAAGGATGCACTCTTTTAGTGCATCCTTATTAATTATCACAAGGAACTCTAGCTTATGTGAATTTTAATGTCTATAAAAATGAATACAATAGTATTTATTTTTATATAATTTATTAAAGGTAATCAATGGGTGAGAAAATGGAGGAGTCTTGTGAATGAAAGAAAATATTTAGTAGATAGGGTAGTAACAAGAAGAAGGATACTGGCATGTCTATTACTCATGTTCTTTATTTTTATATTATTATCAGTAAGAGTAGCGTATATAATGGTAGTAAAAGGACCTGAATATAAAGCTATGGCTACAGAGCAATGGACAAGCAGAGTGAAAATTGATGCTAAAAGAGGGAGGATACTAGATACTAACTACAAGGAGCTGGCTATCAGCGGAAACGTGTATAGAGTTGACTTAGATTTAAATACTATTAAGAGCTATATAAATACCTACAATTATGATAATCCTAATAACACCATAGATATGGAGTATATTGCAATAAAAATTGGGGAAGCTTTGGAGATGGATAGCTTTGAGGTGTTAAAAAAGTTAGAAAGTAAGCTTCCAAATGGAAAAGATATGCAGTCTGCCATACTGGCTAGACGTATAGAAAAAGAAAAAGTTGATAAGCTAAAGGATCTAAATATTACAGGTGTTCTAGTTTCCTCTGATACTATGAGGTATTATCCTAATAATGATTTCTTAGCTCATGTATTAGGGGTTACCAATAGTGATGGTAAGGGTCTTACAGGTGTAGAATATGTTTATAATGATGTTTTGCAGGGAAAGCCAGGAGTAAGGCTCGTAGAGATAGATAGAAATAGTAAGGACCTGGCTTATACTATTTCTGAATATAGTAAACCAGAGGTTGGTAAAGATGTAGTTCTAACAATAGATGAGAATATTCAAGCCTTTGCGGAGCAGGCGGCAAAGCAGGCATTAAGTGATAATGGAGCTAAGGCAGTAACTATAGTTGTAATGAATCCTAAAACTGGCGAGGTTCTAGCTTTAGTTAATAAGCCTGACTATGACTTGAATAATCCTAGAGATAAAGCACTAACCTTTGAAGAACTACAGAAGACTTGGAGAAATAGGGCGGTGAGTGATACCTTTGAACCAGGTTCTATATTTAAAATTATTACTGCAATTGCGGCTTTAGAGGAAGGTGTGGTAAATGAAAGTATGAGCTTTTCCTGTGGAGGAAGTACAGTAGTGGGTGGGAGAACTATAAAATGCTGGAGAACCTCAGGTCATGGAAGTCAAAATTTTTCTGATATTATAAAAAACTCTTGTAATATGGGGTTTATACAGCTAGGTCAAAAGCTGGGCAAAGAAAAGCTTCAGAAATATATTGATCTTTTTGGTTTTGGTAATAAATCTGGAATTGATCTTCCTGGTGAGGCATCTGGTATAATTAAGCCGCTGAAGAGTATAAATGATACTGACTTGGCTACCATAGCCTTTGGACAAACTAATACAGTAAATACTATGCAGTTTATGGCTGCCTTCAATGCTGTTGCTAATGGAGGAACGTGGATAACTCCACATATTCTTAAGGAAGTTTCGCATATAGATGAAAAAGGAGAGACAATCATAGATAGTAAATTCTCTAAAGGCAAGGAGATAAGAACTGTAAGTGAGGAGCAAACAGCTATATTAAGAAAGTTTTTAGAAAGAGTTGTAGTAGAAGGATCAGCAAAGAATACTTTTATAGATGGATATCATATAGCAGGAAAAACAGGTACCGCACAGAAGGTTATCAATGGGGTTTATGGCAGTGGAAAGTATATCTCTTCTTTTGTAGGAATGGCACCGGCTGATAACCCGCAGATAACACTTATGGTTACTATAGATGAACCTAATCCGGGAATGTATTATGCAGGCTTGGTAGCAGCGCCTGCTGCGAAACAAGTTTTTTATAATATATTTAATTATCTTGGGATTAAAGGTGATACCAGCCTAGAGGAAACTACTCGTAGCTTGTTAAAGGATGTAATAATACCCGATGTGAGAGGTATGTCAACTGGTGAGGCAATAGATATATTAAAGAAAGAAGGATTAGTATATAATATTGAAGGAGAGGGAAGCTTTATTGTTGATGTGAGCCCTAAGCCCGGATATACTATAAAAGAAGGAGATAGGGTTAACCTTTACCTCGGTAATGATACCAATTATAATAAAGATATAGTATTGCCTGATTTTACGGGATATAGCAAAGAAACTGCAATAGCTGTTCTTAAAAAGCTAAATTTAACTGCTGACTTTCAAGGTGAAGGCTGGATAACAGTACAAAGTGTTGAACCAGAAGCTTTCGTTCAAGAAGGAGCTGTCATTAAATTTATTTTAAACGATGAAATTGGTGACTAAGGTTTTAGCATGCAGTTTATTTTTTGTGTAACTGCATGCTAAAACTATGACAGTGTGTATATTAAATAGTTTTAATAAGCAGCTTAATAAACTTTTATGCTTTTATGATGAAAGATGAGGAGAAAGTGGTGGAATTATGATTAATTTAACATTAGAAGAATTATTACAGGTTACTGAAGGATATCTCTATAATGGGGAAATGAGAGAGCTATCGATAGATTATGTTTCTATTGATAGTAGGACTATTAAAGAGAATAGTATATTTATAGCCTTAAGAGGAGATAACTTTAATGGTAACTTATTCTGGAAGGATGCGATTAATAAAGGAGCAAAGGTTATAATATTAGATGAGAAGCCTTATATTGAAGGTGAAAGCTTACAGGAAATAATTATTATAGTTAAAGATACAAAAAAAGCTTTATTGGATCTTGCAAAGTACTATAGAAAGAAGCTTGAAATTAAGGTTGTGGGAGTAACTGGGTCTACAGGAAAAACCTCCACTAAAGATCTCATAGCAGCTGCTTTAAGTGATAGATATAAGGTATATAAAACCAAAGGAAATTACAATAATGATATTGGCATGCCACTGTCAATACTGAATATCCATGATGATGTTGAGGTTGCAGTTCTAGAGATGGGGATGAATCATGCTCAAGAGATACATAGACTAGCAGATATTGCCAGACCTGACGTCGGAGTGATAACAAATATCGGGATTACTCATATTGAGAATTTAAAAACACAAGAAAATATTTTTAAGGCTAAGATGGAGATTGCTGACTTTTTTCAAAATAGCAATGTACTTATAATTAATGGTGACGATGAATATTTGAGAAAGGTTGAGAATAAGAATTACAAAGTGCTTAAAACAGGCATAGAAGAAAAGAATCATATCATTGCAGGAGATATTGTTTCTTTAGAAAATGGAATGAGGTTTACCTTTAAGGTTAATAATCAAAATAAAGAATTATTCTTGCCGCTTCTTGGAGTTCATAGTATATATAATTGTTTATTAGCTATAGGAGTGGGAGTAACATTAGGAGCTACTCTGGAGGAAATTGAAAAGGGTATTGAAAATCTTGAAGCTACAGCAATGAGGCTAGAGATATTTAAGAAAGGGGATATAACAGTAATTAATGACTGTTATAATGCTAGCCCTACTTCTATGAAAGCTGCTATTGATGTTCTGTCTAAAAAAACTGGAAAGAAAAAAATAGCTGTCCTTGGTTATATGGCTGAATTAGGTGATTATACAGAATCTGCCCACATAGAAATCGGAGCTTATGCTAAGGGCAGAGATATTGACATGCTTTTGACTCTCAAAAATGTTGGTGAGCTATACTGCAGGGGATATGGCAATCGGGTTAAGGTTTTTGATAGTGCTGATGAGTTAATAAGCGAGCTTAACGAAATTGCTGCCTCAGGAGATGTAATACTAATTAAGGCTTCCCGAAGCCAACATTTTGAAGAAATCACTAAAGGCTTCTTAAATTATTAAACTAAGGAGGTGTACTACTCTTTTGGAGTAGATTTTTATGAAAAATTATTTATCAATACTTAATCCCAAAATATTACTTGGCTTAATATTAGGCTTTTTAATAGCGTCTCTTTTAGCGCCGTTATTTATTCCTATGCTTCATAAGTTGAAATTTGGACAAAATATCCGAGAGGATGGACCTCAAAGTCATTTAAAAAAAGCAGGTACTCCTACCATGGGAGGGCTTATTTTTATAGCATCATCAATAATTTCAGTTTTTATTATGATAAGAAATCCTTCTGATGAAGCTGTAATAGCACTATTATCCATGATTTTTTTTGGTGTTGTTGGTTTTTTAGATGATATATTAAAGATAATAAGGAAGAAAAATCTTGGGCTGAGGGCATGGCAGAAGATGCTGCTATTACTAATTGTGTCTTTATCCTTGGCTTATTATGGCTATACAGAGATTGGTACTAGCATAATTATCCCCTTTACAAGTAAATATTGGAATCTAGGAGTTTTGTTCTATCCATTTATTGTTCTATACTTTGCAGCTACAACAAATGCTGTTAACCTGACAGATGGACTTGATGGACTAAACTCCTCGGTTACATTATTAGTTATGACTTTCTTTGCTATAATTAGCTTTAATCTAGGGCATTATACCTTAGCTGTTTTTTGTGTTATAGTAGCAGGTTCATTGTTAGGTTTTTTAAGATTTAATGCTTTTCCAGCAAGGGTTTTTATGGGTGATACTGGTTCCCTAGCATTAGGAGGAGCTGTAGGTGCTGTTGCAATGCTCTTAAAGCTTGAGCTTCTTGTAATTATTGTAGGGGGGATTTACGTAACAGAAACTCTATCGGTAATATTACAGGTAGCATCCTTCAAGCTCACAGGTAAAAGAATATTTAAAATGGCACCAATACATCATCATTTTGAGCAATTAGGTTATAGTGAAACAAAAATAGTATCTATGTTTTCTATAATAACAGTAGTGCTGTGCCTTATAGGTTTTCTTGCTCTTTAATAAAATGGGAGGATTATAAATGAAGAAAATTAGAAAGGGTGGACAGGTTGATATAATACTTTTTGCAACTATTTTGATATTATTAGCAATAGGGGTAGTGATGATATATTCAGCCAGCTCTTATTCTGCCTTATATAAAGAAAAAGATTCTATGTTCTATCTGAAAAGGCAGCTAATATGGTCAATATTAGGTATAGTTGCCATGATATTTACAACGCTTATAGACCATAGTAAAATAAGAAGATTAACTGGTTTATTGATGATTGTAAGTATACCCTTACTTTTTATGCCATTCCTATGGGATCCTATAAATGGTGCTTACAGATGGATTCAATTAGGGTTTATTAGCTTTCAGCCCTCGGAATTAGTGAAATATGTTGTGGTTTTGTACTTAGCAAATAGCATTACTAATAAAGGTGAGAGAATAAAAAGCTTAGTATATGGGATATTCCCAGCCTTGTTTGTAGCAGGTATGTATGCTGGAATTATTCTTGTGCAAAAGAATCTCAGTATTGCAGCGGTAATAATGATGACTACTATAGTTATGCTTTTTGTTGGTGGGGCTAAAAATTCACAAATGTTTACCTTGTTGCCGGCAGTTGGAGCTGCAGGGGTTTACTTTGCATTATCAACTCCTTATAGAAGAGAAAGAGTTTTAAGCTTTTTGGATCCCTTCAAGGATGCAGCGGGGTCAGGATATCAGGTAATTCAGTCGTGGTACGCCTTAGGCTCAGGAGGGATATTAGGACTTGGTCTAGGTAACTCAAGACAAAAGGCCTTCTATATGCCAGAGCCTCATACAGATTTCATTTTCTCTATTATAGGGGAAGAATTAGGGCTCATAGGATGTTTATTTATTATTCTCTTATTTATAATTTTTGCTTGGAGAGGAGTGACCATTGCGTATAAAGCAAAGGATGCTTATTCTTCACTCTTAGCAGTAGGGATAACATCAATAATTATTATTCAGGCAGCAATTAATATTGCTGTTGTTACTGGATCTATGCCTGTAACTGGTGTTCCACTGCCATTTATAAGCTATGGTGGATCATCTCTTCTTCTCAACATGCTTGCCATGGGGATACTCCTTAATATATCTAAGCAGAACGATAAAACTGCTTTGCTATAGTACCAAAGAATTGTAATATCAGCTATATGTAAATATAGCTGTTTTTTTTGTTCTTTTCTAGTATTTATGAAAGGACTTCGTTATGAATTTTTCTTATGAAAAAATAAATAACGAGGGTAAAGAATGATATAATTAAAAGTATATGTTATTATAGTGATAAGCTATTAATGTGAAAGAGGTCGTTATAAAAATGTAAATTGTCTATTTATAAAAAAATTAATCTTTAATTATATTTGATAAAGTGGTGGGGAAATGAGTAGGACTAAAAATAGTAGCAGCAATAATGAATTAATTAGAAAAAGAAAGAAAAAGAGAAATAGAAAAAGAATACTTTGGTTATTTATTTTTCTTACAGGTATCTTTGTTCTTTTTTCCTTGAAAACCGATTATTTTTATGCCAATAAGGTTATAGTAGAGGGGAATAAATATGTAGAGGCTAATAAAATTGTAGAGCTTTCTGGAATTACAGCAAATACAAATATCCTATATATGAACGTTAGAAATATTAAAGACAGTATTTTAACTAATAGCTATCTAAGCAATGTAAAGCTTAAACGGAAGCTACCGAATACTATAGTGATTGATATTGATGAAAGAACCCCAAGATATGTTATAAATAATAATGAAAGCATATATATTCTCGATAGAGAATTATTTATATTGGAGATTAGAGCTGATAATCCTTTAGGGTTACCAGAGTTAGCAGGTCTTGATACAACTGGGTTGGATTTAGGTGATAAAGCCACCGACAGTGTGAGGATAAAATATTTTGTTGAAAATTATACTAGGTTAATGGATAGTCTTTCTGAACCTATTTCTATCAATAGAATAGATTTTACCGATACCTTGAATATACAACTAGAGATAAATAAGCTGATTATTAGGCTCGGGGATGAAGAAAATTTAGAAGATAAGCTTAATAAAGTAATAAATATATTAAAAGAAGAGGCTGACTATGTAAACTTAGAAGGTTATATTGATGTTAGCTTTGATGGTAATCCTGTGAAGCTTTTTAATTGATGGACAGAAAGGGGAAGATTTATGAAAAATGTTAAATCACAAATTTCTCTTGCAGTAGTTTGTGCTATTTTAGGATTCTTGCTATCCTATCAGTTTAGGATACTAAATAAACAAGATATAGATTTAGAAAATTTTGATAGGACTGATATCGTTGCTGAAATTGAAAATCTCAAGGATCAGAGAGAAGAGCTACAATCAGAAAATAATTCTTTGTCGGAAAAATTAAAAGGATATGAGGAGGCAGCAGCCAGTGTGGATGCTGCAACAAAAGCTATAAAAAATGAATTAGATAACACAAGGCTTATAGTAGGTAGCGAAGATGTAGTTGGAGAGGGCATAGTATTACACTTAACACCACAGTCATCGGTATTTAATACAGATACAACCTACTTAACGGATATAGAGCTTGTGTACGTAATAAATGAACTGAATTTTGCAGGTGCAGAGGCAATATCTGTAAATGATAAAAGAGTATCCCTTCAGACGGGAATAAAAAGCTCATCTAATAACAGTTATATTTTAATCAATGATGAAAAAATTTCACCTAAGGATAGGATAACTATAAAAGCAATAGGTAATAAAACGAATTTATATAGTGCCTTAACCTTTACAGGAGCTTTGGATTTTAATGCTCTGGTGTACTATGATAAAAAATATGAAAAGGTAGATGAAATAGTTATCTACAAGAATACGAAAACTCCTAGCTATAAATTTTTGACTCCGGCGAGTTAGATGAGGTGATATAATGATTGCATTTTTTGGATTGTTGATAGGAATAATAATAGGTTTAGTGGCAAGAATTAATATACCAGAAGCCTTTTCTCCATATTTATCTGTAGCTATTTTAGCTTGTGTAGATTCTGTTTTTGGTGCCCTTAGGGCATCCCTATCAAAAAATTTTCAAGCAGATATATTTATATCTGGTTTTTTTGGAAACGCAGCCTTAGCAGCAGCCCTTGCTTTTTTAGGTGATAAATTAGGGATTCCTATATACATCGCAGCAGTAATAGTATTTGGTGGGAGGATTTTTGATAATTTTGCCATAGTGCGTAGGTTAATAATTGAAAAGCTTAGAAGACGTAATGAGGTGAATAAATGAAAATTACAAAGGGCTCCTTGTACATATTTATTTCCAGTGTGCTCATAGGGATCCTGTTAGTAGTAAATATAAGCTTCAAGGAAGATGATATAATTAGGGGTAAATTTTTATCGGCTAAGGAATATCAAGAAGCTCAAAATAATAGGACATCATTATACAAAGAGATTGCTTCCTTACGAGAGCAGTATTATGTGAGCCTAGATAAAATAGATAATTACAGATATTCTTCCGAGAGCACTTCACAGGTTTTGCAGGATATGGAAGAAGAAAGTCTGATAAACAATATGCTCTTAGGAAAGATTGATGTGAAGGGACCAGGAGTGACAATGGTAATTTCTGATGGTAGCGTTGACCATACTTTGGGTATAGATGATCCCTATCTTCAAAATTTACGTACCGTCCATAATTACGATATCATGAACATTATAAATGAGCTGAAATTATCAGGAGCTGAAGCCATATCCATAAATGATCAACGGATACTTCCAACCTCGGAAATATATTGCAGCTGGGCTTTTATCAGTGTTAATGGAGTGAAACTTCCGGCTCCTTTTATAGTAAAAGCTATTGGAGATGCTGAGGTTATAGAAAATTATTTAAATAGAACTGAAAGCTATACTAAAACATTGATTAATAGAGGAATTAATGTATACATAACCAAGGCTGAAGAAATACTACTCCCAGCAATAGGAAATAGACTTCAGATGAATTATTTAAAAAGTGCTAATTAATTTTTTTATCTTAATAAATAATGCAATTTTTGAAGGAAATTCGCTATTTACATAGAATAATTACTCATAGGCGTTAGATTCATCAGAGATTTAGGAGCGATATAAAATGACCATTAATGATAATATAAATTTAATTAAAAATAATATATTTGGGGATGTGCTCCTTGTAGCTGTAAGCAAAACACAATCTATACCTGTAATGCAGGAAGCATATGAAGCGGGGATAAGAGATTTTGGTGAGAATAAAGTACAGGAGCTTTTAGATAAATACGAGTCTTTCCCAGATGTAAGATGGCATTTTATCGGTAACCTTCAAAAAAATAAAGTCAAATATCTGGTGGATAAGGTCTATTTGATACATTCTTTGAGCAGTGTAGGCTTGCTAAAGGAAATTGAAAAGCAATATTCAAAAAGGGGTAGTAAGGCTAAAGTTCTTATAGAAGTTAATATAGGCAGAGAGGATACCAAAGGAGGAGTATTTTTAGAGGATATTCCGAATTTTATTGAAGAGGTTGAAGCCTGCGAATATGTTAAGGTTCTTGGTCTAATGGCTATTATACCACCGGGAGATGAAGTGAGCTGCACTTATTATTTCAAAGAGATGAAAAAATTGTGGGATTCTTTAAAGGGTAATAATTATAAGAATATTACAATGAAATATTTGTCAATGGGGATGTCTGGTGATTATAAAATTGCTTTATCACAGGGATCCAATATTATAAGAATAGGCCAAGGAATATTTGGCAAGAGAAATAGATAGGAGGATTAAGATGGCAAAGATGATAAATAAAATGAAAGAGTTCTTAGGATTAGATGATTATGAAGAAATGGAAGATTATGAGGATGAATTCGTTGAAGATGAAGAGAGAGACGAAGAGTTTGAACCTGTAGTTACTTCGAATAAAAAGTCTCAGAATAAAGTAGTCAACATTCATACTGCAGCAGCTGCTAAAATTTCCATAGTTAGGCCGGTAGATTTTGCCGAAGCTACAGAAATATGTGATGATTTAAAAAACAGAAAGATTATCGTGATTAATACTACAAGTCTCGAATTAAAGATAGCTCAAAGACTCTTAGATTTTGTTAGTGGTGCCTGCTATGCTTTAAGTGGAGAATTTCAAGAAGTTGAGAAAGGTGTTTATCTTTTATCTCCATCAAATGTAGAGGTTACGAAGGAATTAAAAAGTGAACTAAGTTCCAAAGGCTTATTTAATTGGAACAAGTAGGTTAGGAGGAGAAACTAATATTATATAGGGTAATAAACTTATTATTCGATATCATAAGGTATGCAATAATAGCAGAGGCTATTCTATCCTTCTTACCCATGGGAACTTTAAGGGAAATAAGAAGCTTCTTAAATGCTTTCACAGAACCTATATTATCACCCTTTAGAAGGATTCAAGAAAGGTTTTCCTCTGGTATGATGATTGACTTTTCACCTTTATTAGCTCTATTAGCTTTGAGCTTTTTAGAGGGGTTAATATTTCAATTACTATGAAAGGCTAATATTTCAAAATGATAACAAAAGAAAATTTTTATAAAATTTTTCCTTTTCAAGAGGAGGAAAGTTTTAAGTCGCAGATATATGAAAAGTATCTTTTAGCCGCTAGGAATAACCAATACAGTCCTATAAAATTTTATTTAAGTCCGAAATACTGGGTTTATTTAAAGGACTTCTGTGAAAGAGAAAATATGCCTTATCTTTGCGAGGGTTTTTTTGAGGAGGCAGAAAGGAAGCTTTTTTCTTTTAATTATTATCCTGGTGATAATGTGCAGGGAACCGTTATCGCTATAAAGAATAAATCTAAATTTAGAGCTTTATATCATAAAGATTATTTAGGCTCTATATTAGGCTTAGGAATTGATAGGAACACAATAGGTGATATTATTGTTCAAAATGATGTGGCTTATGTGGCCGTTCTGAAGGATATATTGCCTTTTATTCAAAATAATCTTTTAACTATAGGGAAAAACCCCTGCGAAATAGTTCCCGTTGATGATTTTAACAAGTTACCTGCTGCAGAGTTTGAAGAGTTCAATATAATAGTAACATCTAGAAGATTGGATAATATGGTCTCAGCTCTAGGAAGCTTTTCTCGAGGCGAAGCGGTAAAGTATATAGACAGGGGATTGGTGCTGGTAAATTATCTAGAAGCCAAGGAAAAAAGTCTTATGGTCAAAGAAGGAAGCACAATTTCCATACGAGGAAAGGGTAAATTCAAAGTTTTTAATACGGTCAATAATACAAAAAGTGGTAGGTCAGTTATAAGGATAAATAAATTTATATAAGAGGTGGAATTATGAGATTAACTCCTAATGATATTAAAAATAAAGAGTTTAAAAGAGGTATGAGAGGCTATAATGCTGACGAGGTTGATGAATTTTTAGATAATATATGTGAAGATTATGAATCCTGTTTTAAAGAAAACGCACTTCTTAAAGAGAAGATTGCAGCTGCAAATGATAAGCTAGATCACTATACAAAGATTGAAACTACTATTCAGAACACCCTTTTACTTGCGCAGAATGCCTCTGAGCAGGCAAAATTAAGTGCCCAAAAGGAAGCAGAGCTTTTGTTAAAAAATGCTAATGAATCGGCACAAAAAATAATAGATAAAGCTCAAGGAGACGTAGTAGCCATAAATGATGAATATGATAAAGTTAAACAGGAATTTATTCAGTTTAGGGCTAAATATAGAAGCTTTATGACAGCTCAGCTGGAAACCTTCGAAAATTTAGAAAAAGAATTAATTAAAAGCTATAACCTAGGAAAGACTACAGAAAAGATAGATGAAAAAATCATAGAGGAAGATAATTACATAGTAGAAAATGATAATATTCAGAAAGATGAATTAGAAAATATTAAAAGTTTTTTTGTTAATAGTTAATCTCACTTTTATAGTGAGTTTTTTTCTTGCAATATAATTAATTATTAAATATTATATAATTAGTTTTATAGTATAATAAACTTCCTTACGGCAGATAAGAGGTGTATAAACTAATTGAAAAGCAGTATAAATTTTAATATAATAAACGATTTATTTAATGATTTAAATAGACCAGTAATCATAGCTGGCCCTTGCGCTGTGGAGAGCTTAGATAGTATGATGTCCTTAAGTCGTAGGTTAAAGGACATTGGGGTAGATATGCTCCGAGGCGGTGTATATAAACCTAGAACCTCTCCATATGATTTTCAAGGCTTGGGTGAAGAGGGGTTAAAGGTTTTAAATGAAGTGAGAAAAGAGTTAATGCTGCCTGTATCTACGGAAATTATGGATCCACGAGATATTCAGAAGGCTATAGATTATGTAGATGTTATACAGATAGGTTCTAGAAATATGTATAACTATACTCTCCTCAGAGAGGCGGGAAAAACTTCTGTTCCAATAATTTTAAAAAGAGGTATAAGTGCCACTTATAAGGAGTGGTTATCCGCTGCAGAATACATACTAAAAGAGGGTAATAATCAAATAATTCTTTGTGAAAGAGGTATAAGAACCTTCGAAAATAGTACAAGAAATACCCTTGATTTAAATGTTGTGCCTTATATGAAAGAAAATACTTCCTTTCCGATTATTGTTGATCCTAGCCATGGGACAGGAATACGAAGTTTTGTTCCACCTATGTCTAAGGCTGCTATAGCCTGTGGTGCTGATGGACTCCTTATTGAGGTTCATGAGAATCCAGATGAAGCAATATCAGATTCCTTTCAAACTATAGATGTGGATATATTAAAAGGATTAATAAAAGATATAGGAAATAAATAAATTGTAATAAAATCTCTTCCGTTTGTAAAAATATAATTGTAATGATAAGGAGGGATTTTATGAATACTAAAGAATTAACTCATTATAAAAATATACTTTTGAATGAAAAAAAGAAATTTGAAGATATGATTGACCACATTGAAGAGGTCGAACTAGATGGACTAAGGGAACAGCTTCATAGTGAGCTTGCTTTCTATGATAATCATCCTAGTGATACTGGTGATGAGATAACAGAGCTCCATAAGGAGCAGGCTTTAAAAACAAATCAAGAATCTCTGCTAGCTAGAGTTAATCAAGCTCTGGAGTATATTGAGGATGGCAGCTATGGCAGTTGTAAAAGCTGCGGAAAAGAAATCGATATAGAAAGGCTAGAGATTTTACCTTATGCTAAATACTGTATAGATTGTCAGGAAGCCATAGATGCAGAACATCGTAATCCCATAGATCCTGGGAAATACGATGATAGGTTGCTGAAAAACCCATTCGCCTATGGTTATAATGACAATTCTAATTTTGATGAGATTGGTTACGATGCAGAGGATTCTTATCAGGATGTAGATAGATATGATAGATTAAAGTACGATAGAGAACACCATAATGACGGTGATGATGATTTTTATGTTGAGCCTATTGAAAAGATAAGCAATGAGCAGTATAAGAATCAATTACCTGATTAATATTTTTTTTGGGGGATAAAATGGCTATTTTAGTAATTGTTTTTCTTTTGTTATTAGATATTATTTCTAAGCAATGGGCACTGAGATATTTGGCAGTGGAAGGTGATATAACTGTTATTAAAGGCTTCTTTAATTTAGCCTATTTAGAAAATAGAGGAGCAGCCTTTGGGATATTGCAAAATAAACAGATTTTTTTAATTATAATTACATCAATAATTATTTTAGGGATGCTATATTATGTATTCATTTTGAAGCCTAAGAGTAAGCTCCTGAACTGGAGCCTATACCTAATTATTGCTGGTGCAGTGGGAAATCTTATTGACAGAAGCTTTTTAGGCTTCGTAGTTGATTTTTTAGAATTCCATTATAAAAGTTATTACTTTCCAACCTTTAACTTAGCAGATACCTTTGTAGTTATTGGTACTGGGCTTCTAATAATATATGTCCTAAAGGGAGAATAATTAATGAAAAATGTAAGATTTACAGAAGATGATATCTCCATAGGTGTAAGGATAGATAAATTTCTTACAGATAGGCTTAAAGCCTCGTCTAGGTCTTATATGCAAAATATTATAGATAAAGGTTTGGTAAAAGTTAACAATAAGGTGGTTAAGAGCAACTACAAGCTCAGGGGTGGAGATGAGATTGAGGTTACTATACCAGAGGCGGAAAAGCTAGAGGTGATACCACAAGAGATACCACTAGATATTTTGTACGAGGACAGAGATGTTATAGTTATTAATAAGCCTCAGGGTATGGTTGTCCATCCTGCAGCAGGAAATAAAGACAATACCTTAGTGAACGCACTCCTACACCACTGCGAGGATTTATCCGGGATTAATGGTGTTATAAGACCTGGCATAGTTCATAGAATTGATAAGAATACTTCTGGAGTCTTGGTTGCAGCTAAAAATGATAATGCACATAATAAGCTCGCTGAACAATTAAAAGAGCATACTATGAATAGAGAGTATATTGCCTTAGTAGAAGGAAGACTAAATAATGAGAGTGGAACCATTGATGCTCCATTAGGTAGAAATCCACAGGATAGATTAAAGTATGCTGTGGTTAAGAACGGAAAAAATGCTGTTACTCACTATAATGTGCTACAGGTCTTTGATAGATTTACTTTAGTTGCCTGTAAGCTAGAGACTGGAAGAACTCATCAGATTCGTGTTCACATGGCATATATAGGGCATCCTCTTGTAGGCGACCCTTTGTATGGTTATAAAAAGCAGAGTTTTAAGCTTGAAGGACAGCTGCTCCATGCTAGAATTTTAGGGTTCGTGCATCCTTCAACGGGAGAGTATATGGAATTTGAGGCGCCGATACCAGAGTATTTTCAAAGGATTATTAGTAAAATTAAGGTTAGTTGATGGCTAACCTATTGTTTGATAGAATAAATATAATAAATTATTAATTAATACAAAGAATAGGAGCCTGTGCTATGAAATATAAAGCTACATTGATGGATGGGGAAGCAATGAGTAGAACCCTAAGGAGAATATCTCATGAAATTATAGAAAAGAATAAAGGTGTAGATGATTTAGTTTTAATTGGGATAAAAAGAAGAGGATATCCGCTAGCTGAGACCATTGCTAAGAATATACAAAAATTCGAAGGCTGTGAGGTACCCGTAGGTAGTGTAGACATAACCCTTTATAGAGACGATTTAAGCACTGAATATGAATCTCCTAGGATAAATGATAGCAATCTAGGTATAGAGGTGAAGGATAAAAAGGTGATTCTTGTGGATGATGTTTTATATACCTGCAGAACAGCAAGAGCGGCTATAGATGCTGTGATTTCTTCTGGAAGACCTCAAGGCATACAGTTAGCAGTGCTTATAGATAGGGGGCATAAGGAGCTTCCTATCAGAGCAGATTATGTTGGTAAGAATATACCCACTTCTAAGAATGAGCTTGTTTCTGTTAACCTGATGGATATTGATGGTGAGGATTCAGTAAAAATATATGATATTTAAAAGAGAGAGGACTATTCCTCTCTCTTATTTAATGTGATTTTAGGATCTACATATATGGTTTTATTGGTACTATATATTACCATTCCAGGCTTAGCCCCATTTGGTTTTTTTACATTTCTCACCTCAGTGTAATCTACAGGTACGTTAGAGGAAGCTTTTCCTTTGCTAAAATATGCTGCAAGAGAAGCAGCTTCTATGATAGTTTCTTCAGGTAGATTATTACCTTTCACAATAACATGAGAACCTGGTATATTTTTAGTATGAAACCAGGTATCGGTTTTTCCTGCAAATCTTAAGGTCAAATAATCATTTTGAAGATTGTTCCTTCCTACATAAATATCGTGGCCTTGAGAAGATATAAAATGGTGTGGCTTAGTTGCTTTTGGTTTATCTTTACTTTTTCTATAGCGAATGTAGCCGGCTTCCATTAGCTCTTCTCTAATTTCATGAATCTCTTCATAGGCGGTAATGTTAGAGATACTATTCATTACTGAGGTGAGATAATCAATTTCTTCTTCAGTAATTTTCAACTGCTTAAAGGCTGCTTCCTCTGATTTTTTTAGCTTGTTATATTTTTTATAATAGCTTTGGATATTTTCGGAGGGTGACTTGTTAGGGTCTAAGGGAATGGTTATCATGGAGTTATCTTCTGAGTAATAATCCCATAAAGTTGCACTCCTTTGACCTTCTTTTATTGAGTAAATATTAGCAGTTAATAATTCACCATAAATTTTAAATACATCTTTTTTATTAGCTTCTACTATAGCGCTGTCTAGAATTTTTACTTTTTTATAGCAGCGTTCCAGGTTAGTATTAATTATTTTTTCTAGATCCTGAGTTCTATTCTTTATTCTCTCTAATTTATCCTTTTCACTATAAAAGGTTTCTAAAAGCTCAGAGGCATTTTCATACTTTTTACTCTGATACTTCTCATAGGTATACAGCTCTGTGCAATAAAACTCTCTTGGTTTAAAGTCATGGTACATGGTAAAGCTGTATAAACCAGATTTTATTCCCATTATATAATCATCGAGAATATCTAACAATAAATCCTTATTAAGCTCACCCTTTTCTCTTACTCTGTAGAAAAGCTCCTTTGATAAAACCTTTGAAATACCTGTAAAGGTCTGAAAATAAAACCCTTCATCAAAATTCCCATCTAGTGGATGCAGAACCTCCTCTCTTTTATAAGAAAAGGGATTTAGCTTATTACTAATAGGAGGAAAGATATAGGTTACTCCAGGAAGTAATACTCTGAAGCTATTGATAGCAGAGCTTATGTGTTTTACACAGTCCATAACTTTAAAATCTCTTTTTCTTACCAGGCTAATATTGCTGTGCCTTCCCATAATTTCAATGATAAGCATGTAAACTGAGTCAAAGCCCATTTCATCGGTATTAGCAATATCTATAGTTATTATTCTATCGTTATTATGCTGAGTTATAGCCTTAATTCTTCCGCCAATTAAATGTTTTCTCAGGACCATGCAAAACATTGGAGCTACCTTAGGATTATCCTTAAGGATGTTTGTAAAGTGTATCCTTGGATAGGTAGGACTGGCAGATATTAATAATTTTTTATTCTTGATTCCTCTAAAAGTGAGGAGAATCTCATCCTTTTCCGGTTGATTTATTTTATCTATTTTAGTTTCTAATAAAGAATCCTTAAGCTCTGAGATTATACTAGATAAAAATATCCCATCTAATGCCAAAAAATCATCTCCTTATTCTCAAATCTATATTTTATAATACCAAACTTTACTGTTTAAGTATATAAATCCTTACTTTAATTCTTATCTGTACTATAAACTATGATTAAAAAATAATAAATTGTATAAGAATATAAATAAAACAATTAAAAGGAATTTATAGATAGAAATGGTTATTATAACGCAAAATTTAGCATCTAAAATACCCTTGAAGTATGTTTTGGAATATAGAATTATTCCCTTGGAAGAAGAAGATAAGAGTATAAAGATTGGGGCCTATCAGAAAGATATTGTAGCTTTGAAAGAATCATTAGAATTTATACTGGATAAAAAAATACAGCTGATCTTTATGGAAGAAGATACTATAGAAAGAATGATTAAGATTTACTATGAGCATAGAGAATTTCTTGCTGCTATCAAAAAAGACCTACATGAAAGACAAGAAAGTGATAAATTACCAATAGCTGAGTTGTGTGGTTACATAATCGAAAAGGGAATTAAAGGTGGTGTTAGTGATATACATATTGAGCCTAAAAAAGGAGAACTTCTAATCAAGCACAGAATTAATGGAAGCCTTATTCTTGTTAATGTCCTTGAAGAAACTTATACTGATTGGATACTCAGGAGGTTTAAGGCTCTAGCTAATATGAATATAGCTGAGAGAAGAGTGCCTCAGGATGGTAAGCTCCTTTATAGCTATGAAAATATAACAGTTAATATACGCCTTGGAACTATGCCTGTAATTTATGGTGAAAAGCTAGTAATGAGATTATTATTTTCTCAAGAGAAGGTGAAGGGCTTAGATAAGTTGTCCTTTCAAAGGGAACAGCTTAATAGTATTGTAAATATGCTGAGGCATAAGAATGGAATAATCTTAATCACTGGACCAACAGGAAGCGGTAAAACAACAACCTTATACAGTATCATTGAGGAATTAAAAAGAGATGATATTAATATCTGTACTGTGGAGGATCCAGTAGAAATAGTTATAGAAGGAATAAATCAGACAAATATAAATAATAAAGCTGGAATTACCTTCTCCCTTGGTCTTAGAAGCTTATTAAGACAGGACCCAGATGTAATCATGGTGGGAGAAATTAGAGATGAGGAAACAGCAAGTACAGCTGTAAGAGCTGCTCTCACTGGTCATCTAGTGCTATCTACACTACATACGAACACCGCTTTTTCGGCAATAAGCAGACTTGAAGATATGGGGATAAGGGAATATCTTCTTAAGGATGCTGTTCTTGGAATTATCTCTCAAAGGCTGGTAAAAAAATTATGTGTTAAATGTAAAGTGAAAAAGGGAAATATGGACACCTATGAAGCTGTTGGTTGTGAGTGTTGTAATTATACTGGTTACAAGGGAAGGCTTATTATAAGTGAAGCAGTTTATTTACCTGAGCTCTTCTCTTATGGTGAATCCTTGAGTTTTAATAATATAAAAAATAAGCATAGAGAAAAGTATGGAGAACAAATGGATGAGGATTTAAATAGACTTTTTAAAGATGGGTTGATTGATGAAATAGAATATAAAAAGTATTATTTTGAAACCTAGGGGATTGCGCAATGGTTATAGGATATGGAAAAAACAATACTATTAAGCTGAGTGGTAAAGAACTTCATTTTGTTTTTAGTAACCTTGCTATGCTTATAGGCTCTGGTATGTCAATTATTAAAGCCTTGGAGGTTTTGTGTGATATCACCAAAGGAAACCATAATAAAGCCTTCAGACTCTTGTATTCTTCTATAAAAGAAGGTAATAACTGCAGTTCTAGTTGTTCACAAATCACTTCCGAAGAAGTATATATAAGTCTTATAGCAATGGGAGAAGATATGGGAAATCTAGAGGAGATATTATATAAGCTAGCTATTTATATAGATGAGAAGGAAGGATATAAAAATAAGATAATTAAGCTATCAATATATCCTGTTATTTTACTAGTTAGTACCATTGTAGTAAGCACTTTCATATGTTTTTTTATATTGCCCAATATAGTAGGTATGCTTGGAGGTGCTGAGGATACCTTGCCAGCCTTCACAAAATTTATATTAGCTTTTGTAGAAGCTTTAAAGAATGAGCCGGAAAAAATTATATTCAATATTTTTCTCACTGGTGCTGCTGTTATATTAATTTTACACTGGATTAATAGTGCTTTTGGTATTTTTTCAAAGATTACTGGAGGAATGGTATTTAGATTGTGGGAAATAAATTTCCTAAAGATATTAGGTCTTTCTTTATCCAGTGGCTCTTCAATATTACAGACTATTAAGATTATTATGGATAATGAAAAGAATATAAAGGGTAAAGCAGTGCTTAAAAATATTAATGATGATATCATGAATGGCTCTCAATTATCAGAGGCTTTTCATAAGGAAAAGGATATAAGCAGGGTGATAATATCATTTATTGCCATTGGAGAAGAAAGTGGTAATCTAGAAAATTATATAAAGATATGCCAGGAGCTATTAGAGAAGAAATATTATGAAGGTCTTAACAGATACATGTCTCTACTTCAGCCAGTATTACTGGTGATAATGGGATTAATAATTATAACTCTTATTTACTCTGTATTTATGCCTATGATAAATAACATGTACAATATTTGAGGTGAATCAATGAAAAAGAAAGGCTTTACACTCCTTGAGCTCATAGTTTATCTTGCTATTGCTGCTATAATCACAGCAGTGGCTGTTACTTCTGTAAAATCTGTAAATAATTTTAGAATTAAGTATACCAATAAAATATGTCAGAAAGAAATAGCTCTATTTATCCATAGAGCAAGAATGTATTGCTATGCTAGAAGAATTGATGGGGTTATAAATTTAGACGTCGGTACTAATACTAATAGATTAACCTTTTCTTCTAATATTAATGTGATAGATCAATTCTTTTTAAAAAGTAAAAAGCTCGAGTATGAGGGGGGGTTAAAAAAACTTACAATCACTAGTTATGGGAAAATACCTCAAAATGGAAAAATAAAATTTGTGGATGAAAATAATAAATCTGTAAGAATAAGTTTGCATGTAGGTAGTGAGTATGTGGAAGAAGAGCCGTAGGGGGGCCAGCCTAATTGAAGTTATCATAGCTCTGGCAATTTTGATAATAATTATTAATATGATTTTAATTATTTTTTCCTTTACGACAAAAAGCTATGGTAAGTTGAAAACCAATAATGAAAGATTGAACGTAGTTGAGTTTATTTCGAAGAATATACTTCACAGCTACAGTTATGAAGACCTACAACAATTAATAAATAGTGAGGTTAAAGGTGATACACTTTTTTTAGAAAGTGGAGCTGTTAATAAAGATATTAAAAATTTAACAATGGTAGAAATAGTACAAAAATACAAGAATAACACAAATGGGGATATAGAAATTACTTTTACTTTATCTAGGAATAGTGGTGAAATAAAAATTAACTGTAATACATATGGTAATACATTGAAGACGTATATAATTAAAAAGAGGACATATGAACACTAAGCGTAAGGGAACTACTATTATAGAACTAATAATAGTACTGGGAATTATGGCTTTAATATCCATGATAATCGCTATGATATTAAGTTTTACAATTGCTGTTAATAGTAAAGTTATAGCTGCTAATGACAAGGAATATAAGTCACATGAATTTTATAGATTTGTAAGTAATAGTATTAAAGACCATAGAATTTCTAATATAGTAATAGAGAATCAAAAGATATCAATCTTTTATCATAAAGTTAATGATAGAAGCGATAAGATGGATATTATACAGGATAATGAGAATGTTCATTTACATTATTATAGAGGGACTAACGGAATATATACAAGAAGGGGGAGTCCAAGAGTTGTTTTGGAAAAGATAAATAGTATTAGTTTTATCCCTTTTAGAAATTTATTATATATAAAAATTCATTGGCAGGATGGTGAAGTGTCATTAGGATTAATAGATTTATAAATGATAAAAAGAAAAAGAATGGCAACAGTCTTATCGAAGTACAGATATTCTTTTTAATCATTATTATTCTTATAAGTTTTCAGCTGGTGATAACAAATCATAGATATGAAGAGCTTATAAACAGAGAAGAAATTATAAGTGATTATATTAATAGAGAAAATGTTATTTCTGATGGTGAGGTATATATTAAGGATTTAATCGTTAAAAGTGGTATAATTTCCGAGGGGGAGTTCAGAAGTAAAATAAAGGATTATTACGTAACTCAAACAATAAATCCCTATACACTTACTTATAATACAGGTGATGATAGATTTATTTTAACTAAAAGCGGTTCTACCATTAAATACTATTATAGTTTAACTTTACAAAATATGAATCCAAATCTTACAGAAATAACTTATTAAGGGGGATAGCATGGTTAATAGTAAAGTTTTGTTAAATAAGAAACTTATATTAAAAAAGCTGCAGGAGCTTTTATCTAACAATAGATATATTAATAGGATTATCAACAAATTTCAAATTAAACCTATATTGGTAGAAGCTAATATGATAATAAGATATATTCCCCTTCCTGATAGTAAAAGTTCAGGTGTTGAAAAGCTCCTTGATACCTATATACAAAATAATTTCTTGGAGAAGGAGAATCTTCTCTTTAATAATAAAATTGTTTCGTTTAAAAAGAAAGATAAAGGAATTCTTCTTTACTGTATAAGACCTATAATTGATGAAGGAAAATTACAAGCATCGTATAAAAACAATAAAGTTATTCCTATTCAAGAGCATATTTTTAATAAAGTCATAAAAAAGCATTTTAAGGAAGAAAAAATTATGGTTTTATATTTCACTTCAGAGGGAAAGGGAATACTTGAGGTTATATATAAAAAACAACTTATACATACAAGGAATATAAATGATCGGGATTTAGAGCGTTTAGATGAGATTATATATGATTGCTCTAAACAGATAATAAACATATGTAGTATAAAAGAAGAAGATTGGACTCTGATATTCATTAATAAAGGGATTGATGAAGTTAAAAGTAGATACAAAAATATTAAGGAAATGAGCCTAGTAAGGAGCACTTAATATATGGGTATTAAAAGATACAAAGGATACAATATAAAAAGAGAAACAAATCATGATTTTTTAAATAAGATAAATAGACATTTAAACTACATAATCTTGCTTTTAATATTAGCTAATTTATATTTCTTACCGAAATATTTAGGAGCAGCTACAAAGGCAGATGTAACTATAGAAGAGCTGCCTGTTATAGTTAATAGTATTACTGAAGAGGATAAAGAAGGAGAATCTAGAGCATATAAAGTTACTTTTATTTCAAAAGGATTAGATGTAATTTCTAATGGATATATAGATAACTTAGTAGATTTTCAATTGAGCCAAGATCAATTAAATTTTACTCTTAGTGATGAAGAGGGAAAATTTCTTCAGCAGATTGATAAAATAACTGAACCTACAGTCTTTTTTGAAATAATGGATATTGAGGTTCATGAGGATTCAAATATTAGAATTAGGATGGTCAGATCAGATGAATAGGAGTATCCTGAAAATTTCATTACTGATTACATTACTATCAGCTAGTATTTTTCAAGTTACTTTCATAATGAATAATAAAAAAGAAGAAAAAGCTACTGAAATGGATATGGTGCTCAATGAAGAATTAGAATTGGAAAAGATAAAATATCCACCTTTAGAAGACTATATCATTAAATTAAATGGTTATGGGCATTTTACTCTGGGGAGCATACATACTATAGATGACTATTACGAGGTAAGGGGAAAGGTTGTTGGAGATATAGATACTATTAAAAATTTCTTCAGCTATATTGATGATGTGAAAGACTATAATATTAGTGATTACTTGATTCATTCTTCAGAAGGACAGTATCAGTTGGATGTAGTACTGGAATTACCGAGGTAAAAGAGGAACTAAGAGCTAAGGGCTAAGAACTAAGAGTTAGGTTGAACTAAGAGCTAAGAGTTCAGAATAGTTCTTAGTTTTTACTTTTTAGTTCTTAGTTCATTTTTTAATTATTAGTAAACTAATTCTATTATAATGGCTTTTGAGTATATTATTCTTCATTATGTTATAATAATAATTGCAAAAGTAAAGGTCTTTTGATAAAATAATTATTGTTGTAAACTGGTGATTTTTGATTATAATTGATGTTGAAGCATTATAAACACTATTTGGTTTGTGACTGTAAAATTTAAAAGAACCCTTGTAAAAAGGTTTACTAGTATTAATTTACCTCAAAGGGTTATAATATTAATGAATAATTGATTTTGGAGGGATACAGATGATATCAGCAAGTGATATAAGAAAAGGTACGACTTTTGAATTAGATGGACAAGTATTTACTGTAATAGAATTCTTACATGTTAAACCAGGTAAGGGAGCAGCTTTCGTAAGAACTAAATTAAGAAACGTTATTTCTGGTGGTGTTACCGATAGAACTTTCAACCCAACAGAAAAGCTTCAAGAAGCAGTTATAGAAAGAAAGGAAATGCAGTATTTATATTCTGATGGAGAGCTATACTACTTTATGGATCAAGAAACCTTTGAACAGATTCCATTGAGCCTAGATAAGGTTGAAGAAGCAATAAAGTTCCTAAAAGAGAATATGTTTGCTATTATTAAGTTCTATAAAGGTGATGCTTTTTCAGTAGAAGCACCAAATTTTGTAGAATTGGCAATAACTGAAACAGAGCCTGGAGTTAAGGGTAATACAGCAACTAATGTTACTAAGCCTGCAACTTTAGAAACTGGTGCTATAATCAATGTTCCTTTGTTTGTTAATGAAGGGGATGTAATAAGAATAGATACTAGAACTGGCGAATACATGGCAAGAGTATAATAAATAAAATAGAGCTGAGTCTTTGACTTGGCTTATTTTATAAGGAAGTGAAAAGATGGAAAAATTTCAATTAAATGAAATTAAAGCTAAGCTTGCTGCTTCGGATTTTACTAAAGATAATAAAGATATTCTAATCTTTCTCATAGATAAGGTTCAGGAGCTAACAGAGGAATTGGCCATTGTTAATGCTAAGCTAACGGATACTCTTGAATATGCAGAGCTTTTAGAGCAAGATATGGATAATGTAAAAGAAGAGCTTTTTGGAGTTAATTCTTTTGATGCAGAAGAGGATGAGGGAGAATATAATTATACGGAAATTCAATGTAAAACCTGTGGGGAAAACATCTATGTTGAAGAAGCCCTACTAAAGGAAAAGCTCTCATGTCCAAACTGTAATGGTGAATTGATTAAATAAGAACTCAGAATTATTTCTGAGTTCTTATTTTTTTTGTAATAAATTCCATGATATATAAATAATTATTATATAAGAAATATGAGATGGGGGAGGTTAAAATGATACACAATAGAGAAATTTTTACAATCATACCTGGATCCATTGTGGATTACCTAACAAAGAATAATGAGCTGAACAATGTACAGGAGATACGCTTTCGTGTAAACAAGCCTTGTATTATCCAATGTAAAGACAGAGAGCATGTAACAGATGTAATAATTAGTAAAGAAGAAATGGGAGGGATATTACAGAAGATAAGCAATTATTCTGTATATGCTTTTGAAGAAGATATTAAACAGGGATTTATTACCTTTAAAGGCGGTCATCGTATAGGATTATGTGGTGAATGTGTAATTGAAAATAGGAAAATAAAAACTATCAAAAATATATCTTCATTAAACATTAGAATTTCTAGAGAAATCCTTGGCTGTGCTGATGGTCTATTACCTTATATTGTTGAGGGAGGAAAAATACTCAATACCATTATTATATCACCACCAAAGTGTGGTAAAACAACACTCTTAAGAGATTTAGCCAGAATAATATCCAATGGGAATAAAATAACAGGTAAAAAAATTTCGTTAATGGACGAACGTAGTGAAATAGCAGCCTGTGCCAGCGGAGTCCCTCAGATGAACGTAGGGATTCGAACAGACGTATTTGATGGATGTATAAAAAGTGAAGGGATAATGATGGCTATACGAAGTATGTCACCAGAGGTGATTATCTGCGATGAAATAGGAACTTCAAAGGATGTAGAAAGTATATTGATGGCCTATAACTGTGGGGTGAATCTAATATGTTCAATCCATGGTGATTCCTTGGAGGATTATATAAATAGATTAGTATTTAAGGAGCTTAGAGAAAGTAATATTTTTAAAAGGGCAATTTTACTCTTGGATAGAAAAAAACCAGGAGATATTACTGCTATTTATGATTTAAATAAAAATAATGAAATTTGGAGAAAATCCTATGCTTAAAAGTATTATATGCCTTTCAATAATAATACTGTGCTCGATTCTAGGATATAGCTTTGGAGAAAGATATAAAAGAAGGGTATATAGTCTTAGGGAGCTACGCAGGGCAGTTCTTCAGCTTCAGAACGAAATACTTTATACCTTTACTCCTTTGCCGGAAGCAATTGAGCATATATATGAAAAAAGCTCCGGCGAAATAAAAATGTTCTTTCTAGACTTAGCTGATATTCTTAAAAGGGGCTCCTGTGAAAGTGTTTATGCTGCTTATATAGAAGCTTATAAAAGCCATTGTGATAAGCTCTTTCTAAGCAGTTCTGATGAGCTATTAGTATCAGATTTGTTTAAGAGCTTAGGAGAAGTAGATATAATCGGTCATGAAAAGATCTTTAACCTCTTTTTGGAGACAGTTAAGGGACCTATAGAAGAGTCAGAAGAGCTAATGAAGAAAAATCTGAAGATGTATCGATATCTCGGTGTTTGTGTGGGTCTTGGAATCGTTATTATTATACTATAAGGAGTGAGATTATGCTGGATGTAAGTTTGCTTTTTAAAATCGGAGGAGTAGGTATTCTTATTATGATTCTGGACAAGCTTTTAAAAAGTAGTGGGAAAGATGAAATTGGGTATATGGTAAATATAGCAGGTTTGGTAATAATTCTATTGCTTGTTTTAAATCTAATTAAAGAGCTTTTTACCTCTCTGAAAACTATGTTTATATTTTAGGTGATGGTATGGAGATATTTAAGCTTGTTTCATTTGGCATAATTGGTATGCTTATCTTCCTGCTTTTCAGAGACAGAAAGGACGTTATCTCGGTTTTAATCTCACTGGTAACTGGGACAATTATAGTTATATTTATTATAGATAAGCTCTTTGCAGTATTTTCATTTATGCAGGAGATATCTAATAAGGCTAATATAGATACAGTTTATCTAAATATTGTGTTTAAAATCATAGGAATTGCGTTTATAACCTCCTTTGGCAGCGAAATATGTAAGGATGCCGAAGCATCCAATATTGCTCATAAAATTGAGCTGTCAGGAAAAATAATGATTTTAGTTTTAGCAATACCTATATTAATGTCACTTCTAGAGTCAATACTCAAAATAATGTGAGGAGTGAACCTATGAAAAGATTTTTATTGGTTTTAGTATTATTTCTGCTACTTCCTATAGCGGCATATGGAAGTGAGCAGCAGACAATTGAGGAAATTGAAAACACCAAGGAAATAAATGATCTATATCAGTATATTAATGATCTGCAGCTAGAGGAAGAGTTAATTAGTGGTCTTAATACCAGAGAGTATATAAGCTATTTTTTGAAGAATGGAGAAGGAAATATATCCGTAAAGAATGTGGCTCAAGCGCTTATAGCTTCAGGAGTAAGAGAGCTAATATCCTTTATAAAGCTCTCTGTACTTATTCTTGTAATTGCAATTATTGCTGCATTAATTAAAAATGTTCAAAATGCCTTTAGTAATGATTCTTTGAGTAACATTGCTTATTTCGCATGCTATGGACTTTTAGTAATCATTCTTACAAAGAGCTTTATTCTTTCAGTAGATATTGTAAGGGAAACTATATCAAACCTTTCAGACTTCATGGCTGCTTTAATCCCTGTTTTATTACTTTTACTAACAACTATAGGTGGAATAAGTGAATCAGCCATATTAAACCCAATTGTAATCACTGCTGTAAACCTTGCTCCAAAAATATATAAAGACATAATTATTCCTTTAATTCTTGCAGGCTTTGCACTGCAGTTTGCCAATAATATATCCGACACCTATAAGCTCTCTGGTCTATCAAAACTAATTAAACAAAGCGTGCTATGGATGCAGGGACTTATGATAACCATAGTTGTAGGTTTTATATCCATAAAAGGTGTTACTGCAAATACCCTTGATGTAGTTACCTTAAAAACAGCTAAGTTTGCTGTGGATAACTTTATACCTATAATAGGAAAGGCCATGTCCGATGCCATAACTACTGTGGCTGGATACTCTTTGCTATTAAAAGGAGCGGTAGGGACCATCGGTCTATTAATACTTTTGTTTATTGTTATTACACCTATAATAAAAGTATTTTTATGTGCAATGGTGTACAAGCTTACTGCTGCATTTATCGAACCTATAAGTGATTCTAAGATTGTAGCATGTATAGTTTCTGCTGGTGATTCGCTGATACTTCTAATGTCATCCCTTATCAGTGTCTCTGTTATGTTTTTTATTATGATAGCTATGATTGCTGCCTCTGGAAAATCTATAATATTGGGGTGATATAATTGGATTTCATTAAAGATTGGATAACAAATATCTGTGCAGCCTTAATCTTTATAACTGCTGTAGATATAATTTTGCCAGATAACAATATTAAAAAGTATTGTAAGTTAATTCTTGGGTTAATTCTTATGGTGGTAGTGATTAATCCTATTCTAGGACTATTTGGGAATGGCTTAAATATTGAATCGAACTTAGAAAATTATATGTTCAACGAAGATATCACCTTGATAAATAATAATACTGATCTAAGGAGTTCTATAACAGAGAAACAGTTTAAAAGAGCTATTGAAGAGGAAATCACTGCTATCCTTACAAAAGAATTGCCGGAATATAGCTTTAGGGTTAATGCACAGGTTGAATTTCAGGGAATAGAAGAAGCAAAGATAAAGAGCTTAGAGATTGGTTATAAAGATGCTTCAGTAAAAAACATCGAGAAGATAAATATTGGGGAAAAACCTGATGAAGAAGCCATAAGTAACAGGGATGGTATTGAATATACTATAGAAGATATACTTTATGAGCAGGGGAGTATATCAACGGATATGATAAAAATTTATAAATATTAGGAGGAGAAAATGGACACAAAAAAGTTACTAGCCTTTTTGAAGCTTGATAAGAATAAGCCTAATTGGAATTACTTAATTTTGATCCTCATTTTAGTGTTAACTTATATCGTTATAGATAATATAGGTGGTGATACTGGCGCTCCAGCGGCTACCGCATTGAAGGAAGAAGTAAACTCTTCTATTAGTTCTAGTTCTTATGAGGAACAGCAGAAAAACGAGCTCCAATCAATTTTATCTAAAATGAAGGGGGTTGGTGAAGTGGAGGTAATGATTTATTTTGAAAGTGGGGAAGAGCAAATACCGGCAACAGAAAATAACAATAGTAATACTTATACAGAAGAAACAGATAATCAAGGGGGAAAGAGGACAAATAACCAAAGCAGTGACGGGACAAGTGTAGTGATGCAAAATCAAGGTAATGGAACCTCGCCCTTTATACTAAAGGTAAACAAGCCTAGAATAACAGGTGTTGTGGTTATAGCTGAAGGTGCTGAGGATACCTTGATTAAATATGATATCGAAAATGCTATTTCAAGGTTATACGATTTAAATTTAGATAAAGTATATGTATATCCAATGAAAAAATAGCATATAATTCATTAGAATAAAAGATGGGAGGGTATTATAATGAATAAAAAACAAGCAGGTGTTATTTTAACTTTACTAGCCTTAATTATATGTACAGGCATCCTGGCAAATAGGGTTAACGATCCATTAAAGAAGGTTGGTAATTCTAAGGTTTCTTCTGTAGAGAATTTAGACGATTCTATTGCTGATGGTAATACAGATTATTTTACTCATGCAAGAGCTGTAAAAGATCAGAAGGATACAAGAGCTATTCAAACTCTTCAAGGAATAATACAGGACGCTAATACTTCTCAAGAGAATAAGGACAAGGCTACTGAGGAGTATACGAAGCTAACTACAAACCAAAGGTATGAAAATGATATAGAACTATCACTTAAAGGGAAGGGGTTTCAGGATGTTATTTGCCTTATAGAAAACAATCAGGCAAGAGTATATGTGAAGTCTCAAGAAAAGTTAACTCAAAAGCAGGCCAGCCAGATACAGGAAGTAATAACCAGCATATCACAATTAGTTGATGTAGTTATTGAAACAAAAGAATAATTGTAATATGCACTGCATTTTGATATAATAAACTTTAGATTACAAGTTCTGGTGAGCAAAGGAGGGTTTAATAAAATGAGTGAGACCTTAAACAAAAATGCAAACCTTGGTGTTGTAAAAATTTCTGATGATGTTGTGTGTGTTATTGCAGGGATAGCAGCAGCAGAAATCAATGGAATTGTCGAGATTAATCAAGGCGTTACTGGTGGTATTACCCACATGCTAACAGGAAAAAAGAATGTCACCAAAGGCGTTAAAGTAACTGTTGAAGAGAACTCTACAACTATTGAATTAAATATAGGTGTAGAATACGGAGTGAAGATTCCTGAGGTAGTGCTTCAGGTACAAGAAAATGTTAAAAAGACCGTTGAGACGATGACTGGTCTAAATGTTAACTCAGTAAATGTATTTGTACAGAACATCGTTGTTCCTAAAACTGTAAATCAAGAAATAACTGCTGAGTAATTTACACCCTCTGTATTCCAGAGGGTGTTTCATTGTGTTTTAAAGTTTACTAAAGTGTTGATAATATAAATATAACCTTGAAATTAATAGGAGGAAGCGATGAATAGAAAAAAATCTAGAGAAGTAGCGATGAAAATAATTTTTGAAGGAACTTTTAATTCACGACCTATAGAAGAAATAATGGAAGAAGCTGATTTTTTTAATGAAGATTTGGACACAAACACCCTTGATATGAACTTTATTAAAAAAATTGTTACGGGCATAAATGAAAATATAGAAGCTATTAATGGTATAATTGAAGAGAATTCTGATAATTGGAAGCTTAATAGGATATCGAAAATAAATCTGGCTATCTTGAAAGTGGCTATCTATGAAATGGTGTTTTCAGAGGATACTCCTGAGCCTGTGGCAATAAATGAGGCTGTGGAGCTTTCAAAACAATATTCAGATGATAAATCCGTATCCTTTATTAATGCTGTTCTAGATAGAATATATAAATCAAAAGGATAGTAATAGGAGTGATTATTATGGGTGAAGTGTTAAGTGGAAAGGTTTTGGCAAATAATCTGAAAGAGGATATTAAGAACTATACAAAGTTTTTAAAGGAACAAGGAAAGGCAGCTCCTTGTTTATTGTCTATCCAAGTAGGAGAAGATCCTGGTTCTGAATACTATATCTCAAATCAACAAAAGGTTTCTGAATCCCTAGGTATAAAATTTATTAAGAAGTCTTATGGAGAAGGTATAAAGGAGGATGACCTCTTAAAGGATATAGATAGTGCCAATAAAAATCCTGAGATACACGGGATAATTATCCAGCTACCTCTGCCTAAAGAGATTAATATAAATAAAGTTCTTTCATCTATATCTCCTGAAAAAGATGTAGACGGACAGAGTGACATAAATATTAGTAGGCTTTACAAAGGAGAAGAAGCCTTTGTTCCCTGCACTGCAGAAAGTATCTTGAGATTGATTAAATCTGTTAAAGACAATCTTCAAGGATTAAGGGCTGTAGTTATAGGCAGGAGTACCATTGTAGGAAAGCCTGCAGCTAATTTGCTACTTCAAGAAAATGCTACAGTAACCATATGCCATTCAAAAACAGTAAATTTAAAAGAAATCTGCAGAGAAGCAGATGTATTAGTGTCTGCAATTGGGAAGCCGAAATTTATTGATAAAGAATATATTAAGCCTGGTGCAATAGTAATAGATGTAGGTACCTCAAGCCATGAAGGAAAGATTACTGGTGATGTGGACTTTGATAGTGCAATGGAAGTTGCAGCTTTTGTTACCCCAGTACCAGGAGGGGTTGGAGCGGTTACAACCTCTATTTTACTTGATAATGTATGTAAGGTGTACAGAAAATATGCAGATTAAAATACTTTCCGTAAGCGAACTGAATAATTATATTAAGAGAACAATAGATAATGATTTTATATTAAATAATATTAGAGTACAGGGCGAGATATCAAACTTAAAATATCATAGTAGTGGACATATTTACTTTTCCTTAAAGGATGAGGGAAGTAAAATAAACTGTATAATGTTTAGAAGTAATGCAGAAGCTTTCAATATTTTATTAAAGGATGGACGCAAAGTAGAGGTTAAAGGAAGGGTTTCTGTATATCATAGAGATGGAAGCTATCAGATATATTGTAATTCTATCAGTGACATAGGATTAGGGGAGTTATATGAAAAATTTAATTTGCTAAAAGAAAAATTATCAAAGAAAGGGTTCTTTGATATTGAGGCAAAAAAGAGTCTTCCGTTATATCCTTTTAAAATAGGTGTTGTTACATCTCCCACGGGTGCTGCTGTTAAAGACATCATAAATGTTATAACCAGAAGGAATCCATCTATTGAACTTCTAATTTACCCTGCATTGGTTCAGGGAGATGGATCTGTGGCTTCGTTAATTAAAGGAATAAAGGTCCTTGATAGCAGAGATGATATAGACATAATTATTATAGCTAGAGGTGGGGGCTCCATCGAAGAGCTCTGGAGCTTCAACTCAGAAGAATTAGCAGAAGCAATATATAATGCTAATAAGCCTATCGTTTCTGGAGTGGGACACGAAACTGATTTCACAATCTGTGATTTTGTAGCAGATATAAGGGCAGCAACCCCATCACAGGCTGCAGAAATTTCAGCGGTATCTCTAGAGTCATTGATTGACAGTATCTCAATGGATAAGGAAAAGATAACCTCATTAGCTTTGAGGAGGATTGAAGATGAAAATTATAATCTTATCCTTTTAGAAAGGCTTCTTGAAAACTTTAATCCTATGAATATAATAATTCATAAATATGAAGAAATTGCTCTGTTAAAGGATACATTAAATAAAAATATAAATATGGCTATAACGAATAATTTTGAACAAATTAAAGCTTTAATACAGCTTTTAGAGGCTCACAATCCTCTAAATGTTTTAAAAAAGGGTTATAGTATAATTTTTCAAAAGGATAAGTTGATTAATTCTGTAGCTGCTTTTAAATTCAATGAGTCCACAGAGATAATATTTAAGGATGGAAAGGTTGAAGGTCTAATTGTGCCTACAGAAGAGGAGAGGAAATAATGGCAAAAAAAAGCGAGAATTATGAAATAATGCTTAATAAGCTTAAAGAGATAATAGCTAAGATGGAAAATGGCAATATAGCTCTTGAGGATTCAATGAAGCTATATGAAGAAGGTATTAGTTTAACAAATAAGCTTTATAAAACTCTCAAGGAATCTGAGAATAAAATCAGAATTCTTCAGAAGGAAGAGTTAGAGGATGTATCAGAATGATAACCGTTAATTTAATTAAGAGAGAAATTGATGAATATTTAAAAGGATATTTTGAGGATAAGCAGGGCTTAAATAAAGAGCTCTTTGATTCAATGTCCTACAGCTTAAATATTGGAGGGAAACGTATCAGGCCTATTCTAACAATCCTTACCTATAGTCTTTATAAAGATGACTGGAAGAAGGTGATTCCTTTTGCAGCAGCTATAGAAATGATACACACCTATTCCTTAATTCATGATGATTTACCATGTATGGATGATGATGACTTAAGAAGGGGTAAACCTACAAATCATAAAGTTTTTGGTGAAGCTGTAGCAGTACTCGCTGGAGATGCACTATTAAATGAGGCCTTTAACATTATTATTAAGTTTAGTATAAAGGAAGGTAGAGCTGCTCTTTTAGCAACAGAACAGCTAGGTGAGGCTGCAGGGGCTAATGGAATGATAGGTGGTCAATTAGTAGATATTTTATCAGAAAATAAAAGTATAACAAAGGATGAGCTTTATTACATCCATGAGCATAAGACCGGCGCTTTAATTAAAGCCTCAGTATTAGCAGGTGCAATCTTAGGAGGTGCCGATAAAGAAGAACTTGTGTTATTAGAAAAGTATGGAGAAAATCTAGGTTTAGCTTTTCAAATTAAAGATGATATACTTGATGTGGAAGGTAATAAAGAGTTAATAGGAAAAAATATAAATAGCGATGCTGAAAATCATAAGTATACTTTTGTTTCTCTTTTAGGACTAGAGGATAGCAAAGCGCTCTGCAAACAAATTACTAATAATTGTATTGAATCCTTGAAGTCTCTGAAATATAATACTGTTGTAATGGAAGAACTTACAAACTTTTTGCTAGAAAGGAATTATTAAAAGAGGTAAACCTTATGTATACTCAATTAGATAAATATAAATCTCCTGAAGACATAAAAGCTTTATCCTTAGATGAGCTTAAACTTCTATCCAATGATATCAGGAGTTTTTTAATAGATAAAGTTTCAAAATCTGGAGGTCATCTAGCTTCTAACTTAGGTGTAGTAGAGCTTACCTTAAGTTTATATAATGTTTTTGACTTCAAACACGATAAAATAGTATGGGATGTAGGACATCAGTCCTATGTACATAAAATTCTTACGGGAAGAAGAGAAGGCTTTGATAGGCTTAGAAAGTATCAGGGCTTAAGTGGTTTTCCTAAAAGCTCTGAAAGTAGCTTTGATCATTTTGATACTGGGCATAGCAGTACTTCTATATCAGCGGCCATAGGGATGGCAAGGGCAAGAGATATAAAGAATGAAAATCATCATGTAATAGCATTTATTGGAGATGGTGCGCTTACTGGTGGTATGGCTTTGGAAGCACTAAATGACATTGGCTATCATAAAACCAAGATAATAATTATATTAAATGATAATCAGATGTCTATAGCAAAAAATGTAGGTGGGTTGTCGAAATATTTTAGTAAGCTGAGGTTAGATCCTAGCTACAATAAATTTAAGAATGAATTTAATAGTACCTTAAATAAATCCAGCTTAGGTAAGAATTTGGTTAATTCAATTGAAAAGGTAAAGGACAGTATCAAACAGTTCGTAGTCCCTGGAATGCTTTTTGAGGAGATGGGGATTACTTATTTTGGTCCTGTAGATGGTCATAATATTAAGGAATTATCTAAGATGCTTTCACTTGCAAAAAATTTAGAAGGACCAGTTATTATCCATGCACTGACTCAAAAAGGAAAAGGCTATAATTTTGCAGAAAAAAATCCTAATAAATTCCATGGAGTTGGGCCTTTTAATAAGAAGAGTGGTGAAGTAGAGTCTTCCGTAGTTAAAAGGGAGAGTTATTCTTCAGCATTTGGAGAAGAAATAGTTAAAATAGCAGAAAAGAACAAAAAAATAGTAGCAATAACAGCAGCAATGCCTGATGGTACAGGATTAAAATACTTTGCACAAAAATTTCCTAAGAGATTTTTTGATGTGGGTATAGCAGAGGAGCATGCAGTAACAATGGCTGCTGGTCTGGCAAAGGAAGGCCTTATACCTGTATTTGCTGTTTATTCTACCTTTCTTCAAAGAGGTTATGATCAGATTATACATGATGTATGCATTCAAAAGCTTCCTGTAATATTTGCAATTGATAGAGCTGGTATAGTAGGAGAGGACGGAGAAACACATCAAGGAATATTTGATTTATCATATTTAAGCCATATTCCTAATATGACAATTGCTGCACCTAAAGATACTAAGGAATTAAGAAGAATACTTCAGTGGGCGACTACTGCAAATGCTCCTGTGGCTATAAGATACCCTAGAGGAACAGATATTGTTGACCTTGATTCTACTGATAGGGATATTGCCATAGGAACTTGGGATGTTGAAAGCTCTGGGAATAAAGTTGCTATTATCGCTACAGGAAAGATGGTTCAGCATGCAGTTCTTGCCAAGAAAAAGCTTGTGCAGATAGGTGTAGATCCAATGATAATCAATGCTCGATTTATAAAGCCTATTGATAAAGGAATGGTTACAAAGCTAGTTAAAGAAGATTATAAGATTATAACCATTGAAGATAATATAGTTTCTGGCGGTCTAGGTTCAATGGTCTTAGAATACTTGAACACTATTGGGTATAATAAAAAGATAACTATTTTAGGATATAAAGATAAATATATACCTCAAGGAGACCCTGAAATATTATATAAAATAAATCATTTAGATAAGGATTCAATTTATGAAGAAGTAGTTAAATTGATTTAAAGCAGGAGGAATTATGGCAAACAAGAAGATAAGACTGGATCAATTATTAATAGAAAAAGGAATATTTAATTCTAGGGAACGTGCAAAGGCTGCCATAATGTCCGGTAAAGTATTTGTTGATGGTCAGAGGGTTGATAAGGCAGGAGAAAAGGTTAGTGAAGAAGCAGCCTTGGAGTATAAAGGAGAAAAAATGCCCTATGTTAGTAGAGGTGGCTATAAGCTAGCTAAGGCTATTAAAGAATTCTCTATTGATTTAACAGGCAAGGGTTGTATGGATATTGGTGCTTCCACTGGAGGATTTACTGATTGTATGCTGCAAAACGGTGCTATTAAAGTTTATTCCATAGATGTAGGTTACGGTCAACTAGCCTGGAAGCTGAGAACAGATGATAGAGTAGTTTGTATGGAAAGAACTAATTTTAGGTATGTAACAAGAGAGAACATACCGGAAGAAATAGACTTTGCCAGTATAGACGTATCTTTTATTTCCTTGAAGAAAATAATTCCCACAGCTTTGGAGCTTATGGCTCCCTCTGGAGAAATTGTTGCTCTTATAAAGCCACAGTTTGAAGCTGGAAGGGATAAGGTTGGGAAAAAAGGAGTAGTTAAAGATAAAGCAACTCATGGTGAGGTTATAAAAGGAATTGTGGATTTCTTAGAAAGTAAAAAGCTCTCTATATTAGGTTTGAGCTATTCTCCTATTAAAGGGCCTGAAGGAAATATTGAATACTTGGTTTATTTTTCTAAAGAGTATTCAGAAACAAACCCATTTTCTAGTGAATACATAAATAAGCTTGTAGATGCTTCTCATGGTGAATTAGATGAGGCTTTGGAGGATGTATGAAAAGTTATAATATAGGTATAAATATAAACCTATCTAAAGATAAAAATGGGAGTATTTTCAAGGAAATAGTTGATATAATTAAAGATGAGTTGCCAGAAGCAAATATAGCTGTTTTTCAGGATTCTAGGCCATTGAATTACCATGAAGCTGAGCAGCTAGACCTGCTTCTTGCCTTAGGTGGGGATGGAACGATCTTAAATACAGCTAAACATATATACAGTTCAAAGGTTCCTATATTTGGTGTTAATATTGGGAACTTAGGTTTTTTAAGCAGCTGTGAGCTTCGAAGCTTTAGAGAATACTTTAAAAAATGGCTATCAGGGAACTTCATATATAGAGATAGGATGGTTTTGAGCTGCACAGTACCTGGAATAGGAACTAATTACACCTTAAACGAGGTTGTTATAAGTAGGGGAACTCTTTCAAGAATTTTGAAGTTTAAGGTATATGTAGATGATTATTTTTATACTGCATATGCAGCTGATGGAATAATTATAAGTACACCAACAGGATCTACAGCTTACTCTATGTCTGCGGGTGGACCTCTGCTTTATCCAGAATTATCCAATATATGCATAACACCAATATGTCCCCATACCCATATGTTTAGATCTATTGTTTTAGATGGAAATAGTACTGTATCAATTAAATTAGAAAAAACAGAGCAGGATGTTTTTATAACCTATGATGGACAAAGTTCTTATAAGCTACTAGGAGAAGAAGATATTATCATAAGTAAAGCAGAGCATAATATTAGATTAGTGCATTTTGAAGAATTAGATTATTTTTCGGTACTCCGAAATAAGCTGATAAATAAAACACGAGAATGTGCAGGTGAGTAATATGAAAGTAAATCGACACTCTAAAATCCTAGAATTAATCAATAATAAAGATATTGAAACACAAGAGGAGCTCGCAGAGGAGCTTAAAGCTATGGGTTTTGATGTAACTCAAGCAACTGTTTCTAGGGACATTAAGAAATTGAAGCTTACCAAAATATTAACTCCAGGAGGAAGCTATAAATATGCTTCTATAGCAAGCGAAGAAAGTGATATTTCTCAAAAGCTTGCAAATATTCTTTCTAGTTCAACTCTGACCGTAGAAAGTGTTGATAAGATGGTAGTAGTTAAAACTATTTCAGGTTCTGCAGCAGCAGCAGCGGAAGCCATCGACTCCTTGAAGTTTAAAGGGATAGCAGGAAGCATAGCCGGTGATAATACAATATTCATACTAACGAGGTCTCTTGATTATGCTGATGAGATTGTATTAAAAATAAAAAAATTAATAAATTAGTAAAGTTTAGGTGATAATATGCTATTACAAATTAGTATAAAGAACTTTGCTCTTATAGATAATATTACTATTTCCTTTTATGAAGGATTTAATGTATTATCAGGAGAAACTGGAGCGGGAAAATCTATTTTAATAGATGCTATAAATTTTGTTATGGGGAATAAGTTTAACAAGGACCTAATTAGAACTGGCGAAGATAAAACCTATGTTGAGGCAGTTTTCTCTGTTGAAAATTCCAAAACAGCTGAAATATTGAAAGAATTAAATATTGATGAAGATAATATAGTTATATTAAGTAGAGAAACCTTTCAAAATGGTAGAAGTATAAGCAAGATAAATGGTAAATCTGCAGTTTTATCTTCATTAAAGGAAATATCTAAAAGCTTAATTGACATTCATGGACAGCATGAAAATCAAAACTTATTAGAAATTAATAATCATTTAATGTATTTAGATAGCTTTGCTCAAGACACAATATATAATGAATTAGAAAAATATAGAAATATTTTTGAGAAGTATCAAAATGTTAGGACTAAAATACAGAGGCTAAAAGGAAATGATGATGTCCAGAATAACATAAATTTTTTGAAGTTCCAAATAGAAGATATAGATAATGGAAAGCTTGAGTCTGGTGAAGAAGAACAGCTAAACAATGAATATAAAGTATTGAGCCATGCAGAAAAAATAAACTATTCAGTTAATAGTGCTTATAGCTCTTTAAAAGAATTTGGTGAGGGATCATCAGCTTATGACCTTATTTATTCTGCATCAAAAGATTTAGCTTCTATTGAAAAGCATATGGAACAAATTAAGAATATCAACAGAGCCTTAACAGAGGTAAGTTATAATCTTGAAGAAATAATCAATGATCTAAGAAATTTAAAAGAAACCGTAGTATATGATGAAGAGGCTATGGGAAAAATAAATACTAGATTATATGAAATAGCAAATTATAAAAAGAAATATAATAGATCAGTAGAAGATATCCTGAGCTATAGAGAAGAACTAGAGAATCAATATGAGGAGTTAGTTAATAGTGAGGAGATTATTAGAGAGCTAGAATTGGAAGAATCCTTATTAAAAACTGAATTAGATAGCGTTGCTGAAAAGCTTCATAATATTAGACAATCAGCAGCTCAAGTCCTGGAGTCTAAGGTGATGTATGAGTTCCAGGATATTGGCTTGGAAAAAAGCACATTTAAAGTAGAGGTTCTAATGCAGGATTCATATATGAATAATGGGAAGGATAAGGTCCAATTTTTAATTTCTACTAATCCAGGAGAACCTATGAAGTCTATGGAAAGAATTGTATCTGGTGGTGAGCTTTCCAGGATAATGCTTGCTTTAAAAACTGTATTTGTCGATAAGGATGCTACTCCATCAATAATTTTTGATGAGATAGACACAGGAATTAGTGGCAGGGTAGCACAAAGTGTTGCGGAAAAAATGTATAAAATTTCCGCTAAACATCAGGTATTATGTGTAACACATCTACCACAAATCGCTGCCATGTCTGATGTGAATTTTCTAGTGGCAAAAGATGTGGTGAATGAAAAAACCTATACTTCAATATCATCCTTAAAGGCAGATGAAAAAACAAAAGAAATAGCTAGAATGATTGGTGGAGTAGAGATAACTAAAGTTACTCTTGATAATGCAGAAGAAATGATTAGGCTTGCAGAGAATAAAAAGTCTACATTAATTAATAAAATAGAATAGAAATTTAAAGTATAAAAGGGTCATAGAAGTATTTCTATGACTTTAATTATAAATTACATAAACATAGAAACTGAAAGCATCTTTAACTGTACTAACAGCTATATAACAGGATAAGGGCTTTAATTATCGGGTATGTTAATAAGGAGAAAACACAAAAAGGAGGAGTAAGGATGAGAAAAAATTTAAAAAGAGGTTTACATAACATCGTAGCTCCCATTTTATTTATCGCTATCAGCTTAGTTTTCCCTGCTGCTGATAATTATGCTTCAGCTAATCCTTTGCAAACTAATGGTTTTACTTCCGCTGAATTCTCTTTCGAGGAAGATATAGCCGTAAATAATAAAATTAAATATGATAAGATGCTTGTTCCTAGTGGTATGAGTATAGGAGTTAAGGTAAATACCAAGGTTTTAGTGGTAGGATATGCTAAGATTGAGACAGAACAAGGTTTATTAGATAGTCCAGCTTTAGAGAAAAACATTGGTATAGGAGATATAATAAATAAAGTAAATAACATACCAGTAGATAGCTCAAAAACCTTAGCAACATTGCTTAATAAGTTTCAAGAAGAGAAGTTACAGGTTGAGATTGAAAGAGATGGTGAAGTATATATTAGAGAGATAAAGGCTGTTAAATCTTCAGAGGATGGTAGATTTAAGCTTGGACTGTGGGTTCGAGATTCTACAGCAGGAGTTGGAACTTTAACATTTTTTGATCCAGAAAACAATATTTATGCTGCTCTTGGACACCCTATTACAGATATAGATACTAATAGAATTCTTAAGGTTAGCTCAGGCAACATTGTTAATTCATCTATAATAAATGTTAAAAAAGGTCAAAAAGGAACACCTGGGGAATTAAAAGGGATATTTATAAATGAAGACAAAGCTCTTGGTACAGTATCTTCAAATACTCCTTGTGGTATTTTTGGTAGGATAAATAATAATGAGCTTATGATGAGAGATATCAAGCCTATGAAAGTAGCTATGCCTGATGAAATTAAAGAAGGTAAAGCACAAATAATAACTACTGTAGATGAAAAGGGTCCTAGATATTATGATATTGAAATACTAAAACTTTTATCTCAAGATGTAGCGGATTCAAAGGGAATGCTTATTAAGGTTACAGATCCAGAGCTTCTTAGCAAAACTGGTGGTATAGTGCAGGGTATGAGTGGAAGTCCAATAATACAAAATAATAAGATAATTGGTGCAGTAACTCATGTATTAGTTAATAAGCCAGATACAGGTTATGGTATATATATACAGTGGATGGTAAAAGATGCAAATAATTTATTAAAATGAGTTTAAATATTTACAAAATAATAGTAAAATAGAATTATACATATAAAAAGATATCAATAAACATATGGTATCTTTTTATATTACAAAAAAAATATATATAATCAGAAGGAATTATCTTACTTATGTCGAATTAGTAAAATGTTAAATAATGGAATAAGCTTAAAGGAGAGAATTATATGCAGGAAAATAGAATTTCAGTACTCATAGCAGACGATAATAAAGAATTCTGTAATATTTTAAACGATTACCTATTAAATCAGAGAGATATTATCGTTACAGGAATAGCAAAAGATGGGCTAGAAGCATTGAGGCTAATTGAAGAAAAAAAGCCGGATTTAGTAGTTCTTGATATTATTATGCCTCATTTAGATGGATTAGGAGTATTAGAAAGGCTGAATACTATGAATATAGATCCAATGCCAAGAATAATAGTCCTTTCAGCGGTAGGTCAAGACAAAATAACTCAAAGAGCTATAACCTTAGGCGCAGATTATTATGTTGTAAAGCCTTTTGACATGGATGTATTTACTAAGAGGATTCGCCAAATGTTTAACAATACTATTTCCGGTGATAATAATAAAAAAACCATGTCACTTATGGAAACAACAGAGGTTAAAGCTCCTAAAAAAGAACCAATGGACTTGGAAACTGAGATAACATCAATTATTCATGAAATCGGTGTCCCAGCCCATATCAAAGGTTACATGTATCTAAGAGAAGCTATAACAATGGTAGTTAACGATATGGAACTACTCTCAGCTGTAACTAAAGAATTATACCCATCCATAGCAAAAAAATATAATACTACCGCAAGCAGAGTAGAAAGGGCTATAAGACATGCTATAGAGGTTGCTTGGGGAAGAGGCCAAGTTGATGCAATTAATAGGCTCTTTGGGTATACAATCCATACGGATAAGGGTAAGCCTACAAACTCTGAATTTATCGCTATGGTAGCTGATAAATTAAGATTAAAGAACAAGGTTAGTTAGGAAAAAAACAGCATAATATCTAATGATTAATAAATATTTTACCCTTATAAATCATACTGACCTTTCTCTTTTTATTGCAGAAGGTCAGTTATTTTTTGAATAAAAAAATAAGGTATAAGTAAGAACCTCTTTACATAATATATATTAATTTAGCATTAAGGAGGATATTATGGATAGTAAGAGGTTAAAGGACTTTATAATTAAGGAGATTGAAAATAACTTTTGGATTTTACTGGTTATTATGTTATTCCTCACAATTGGAATAATACTAGGCAATTATATGGTTAAATATATGGGAAATGATAATTTAAAAGCTTTAAATGATTATTTATCTGTTTTTTTACAGGGATTAAAGGATGAGACCTTCTCAGGTAAGAATTTATTTATAGAAGCTGTTCGTAATAATGTTATAATAATTATAATCATATGGTCTTGTGGCTTTACAATTTTGGGAACTCCTATAGTATTGCTAATAAACCTTGTAAAAGGTTTTACCTTCGGCTTTTCCCTAGCAGTTATTTTAGCCGCGGGAGGAGAAAATTCTCTTATACTATCGATACTATCTTTAATCCCACAAAATATTATATATATAATAGGAATGGTCATAATATCAATTTATTCGGTTAAAACCTCCTTAGAAAAGCTAAAGCAAAAAGTTTTTAAGGTTAAAAGCAGTGAAGGTGGTGTGCCCCTTGCTAATTATCTTTACTGTTTACTATTTGTACTTCTATTTATGACCATTGGTTTTATAGTAGAAGCCTATATCACTCCTCCAGCTATTAAGTATGTAAGTGGAATATAACTTAATTAAAAAAAATAAAAGATATGGTGATAATATGGATGATTTATTAGAGGAATTTTATGAGTATTTATTAAAAAAGAGACTGAGTGAAAATTCAATTAAGGCTTATTTAAGTGATTTGAAAGATTTTAAGCTTTTTATTGATGAAGAAGGAATTGATTTTCTAAAAGTGAATACAGAAGTCCTTTATCGATTTGCTCACAGGTATTTAATCAATAAATCTACAGCAACAATAACCAGAAAGATTAATACCATTAAAAAGTTTTATAAATTTTTACTTCATAAAAACTATAAGATCGATAAAGCTGTTCTTCTCTATAATGCACCAATTTTAAAGCGAAAAACACCGGAATTCTTGACTGAGGAAGAGATTGGTATTTTGATTAATTTACCAAATAAGGATAGCTTTAAAGGATTAAGGGATAGGGCTCTAATAGAGATATTATATGGAACTGGTTTAAAGGTCAACGAGATAATAGATTTATCTGTAAAAGATATAGACTTAGCTTTTAAGGTTATATCCTGTAATAAAGGAAAAAACCAAAGAGTAATACCCCTAGGAGATAAGTCTGTATTAGCTTTAGGAGAATATTTAGAAGCAAGGAAAGATATAAATAAATCTATCAATAACTTATTTTTGAATAATAATTATGATATACTAACTAGGCAGGGCATTTGGAAGATAGTTAAATATTATATAAATAAAGCTGGTATAAATAAGGATATTAACTTGAATACCTTTAGGCACTCCTTCGCTCTTCATCTTCTCCAAAATGGAGCTGACATAAATATTATTCAAGAGCTCTTAGGTCTTAAAGGGGTTAATGTTCTGCAGATTTATCTAGATGTTCTTCCAAAGAAAAAACTTAGGGAGATATATAACAAATCACACCCAAGAGCGTAGTACTGCAAAAAAAAGATTTTTTTATAACATAAGGAGGATAAAAATGAACTTAACAAACATTAAGGAAGCAGCTGAGTATATAAAAAGTGCATCAAATTTTGAGCCTGAGATAGGTGTCATTTTAGGTTCTGGTTTAGGCGAGATGGCAGAGCATATAGAAAATAAGAAGATAATTAAGTATTCAGATATTCCTCACTTCCCAGAGTCAACGGTTAAAGGACATGCTGGACAATTTGTAATGGGAGATTATAAAGGGAAAAAAGTTATAATGATGCAGGGAAGAATACATTTTTATGAAGGTCATTCCATGGAACTTATAGTACTTCCTGTTTATGTTATGAAATTACTTGGAATTAAGAAATTAATAGTTACTAATGCTGCAGGTGGTGCTAATACTGAATTCGAACCTGGTGATTTAATGCTCATTAAGGATCATATAAACTTTTCTGGTTCCAATCCTTTAATAGGTGCTAATTATGAAGAAATGGGACCAAGATTTCCTGATATGTCTAAGGCTTATGCTCCTGAATTGTTAGAAGTAGCTGAGCTATGTGCAGAAGAGCTAAAAATTAAGGTGCAGAAAGGTGTTTATATGATGTTCTCAGGTCCTACCTATGAGACACCTTCAGAAGTTAAATTAGCACAAATTTTAGGAGCTGATGCTGTTGGTATGTCAACGGTTCCTGAAGTTATTGCAGCAAATCATTGTGGTATCAGAACATTAGGTATTTCCTGTATAACAAATATGGCGGCAGGTATTTTAGATCAACCATTAGATCATAGTGAGGTTATAGAGACTTCCAACAAAGTAAAGGAAAGCTTCATAAAGCTCATTTCTAATATTATTGAAAGAATTTAACTGTTTTATTGGAGGATGTAGAAATGAGAATGTACGATATTATATTAAAAAAGAGAAATAATATGGAATTAACTACAGAAGAAATAAATTTTTTTGTAGAAGGATATACGAAGGGTAATATCCCAGACTATCAAATTTCTGCATTATTAATGGCTATTTACTTTAATAAGATGAATAAACGTGAGACCAAGGATCTTACCATGGCAATGGTAAATTCTGGAGATATTTTGGATCTATCAAAGATTGATGGAATCAAGGTAGATAAGCACAGCACTGGAGGAGTAGGAGATACTACTACATTAGTGTTAGGACCAATGGTAGCTAGCTTAGGAATCCCAGTTGCAAAAATGTCTGGAAGGGGTCTTGGTCATACGGGAGGAACTATTGATAAGCTTGAGTCCTTTGAAGGCTTTAGTGTTGAGATGAGTGAAGAAGAATTTATTGAAAATGTAAATAATATAAAGTTAGCGGTAGGCGGTCAGACTGGAGAGTTAGCACCAGCAGACAAAAAGTTGTATGCCTTAAGAGATGTGACAGGAACTGTCGATAATCTTAGTTTAATAGCTTCTAGTATCATGAGTAAAAAGATTGCAGCAGGGGCTGATGCTATTGTTCTTGATGTTAAGGTCGGTAGAGGTGCATTTATGAAAAGCTCAGAGGAAGCTTTTGAACTTGCCAGAGCTATGGTTAAGATAGGTAACGGTGTGGGAAGAAAAACAAGGGCTGTAATTTCTAACATGGATGAACCTCTTGGGTTAGCTATTGGTAATGCTTTAGAAGTTAAAGAAGCTATTGAAACCCTTAAAGGTAATGGTCCAAAAGATTTAGTTGAGCTTTCCTTAGAGCTAGGAACAAATATGCTCATATTAGCAAAAGTAACAGAAGATAAAGAAGAAGCTAGAAAAATGCTTATTGGCACAATAGAGTCAGGAGCTGCTCTTAATAAGCTTAAGGAGTTTGTTGCAGCACAAGGAGGCTCCACTGAAGCAATTGATAATACAGATTTACTTCCTAAGGCTAAATATGTAGTACCTGTTGTTTCTGATAGAGAAGGTACAGTGCATAGCATAGACGCAGAAAATATTGGTCTTGCAGCAATGGAGCTAGGAGCTGGAAGAGCTACTAAAGATAGTGTATTAGATATGGCTGTGGGAATAGTTTTAAATAAAAAATGTGGAGACCACATAAATAAAGGGGATGTAATTGCGTATATTCATTCTAATGATGAAAGTAACATCCCTAGGTGTATTGAAAATATAAATAAGAATTATCTTATAAAAGAATCGGAATACTCACCTTTACCTATAATTTATGGGATTATAGAATAGGAAAAATAACCTTGGGAAGCCAAGGTTATTTTTTTGTGATAAATATTTCATTTTTGGTAAAAATATTTTCGAAAGGAGAGTAGATTAATGATAAATAAAAAAGGTTTTATAAAAGTTTTAATCCCTTTTTGTTTGCTATCTTTTATTTGGGTATCTCCAGCTAATGCAGAAGGAGAAAGTATAGAAATCGAGGCGAAGTCAGGTTTATTAATGGAGGCTAATTCAGGAAAACTGTTATTTGAAAAAAATATCAATGAAAAATATGCACCAGCCTCCGTAACTAAAATAATGACTATGTTATTAGCTATGGAAGCGATAGATAGCGGCAAAATTAAGTTTGACGACAAAATAACGGCTAGTGAAAATGCAAAAAAAATGGGTGGAAGCACTATGCTTCTTGATACCGGTGAAATTAGAACTGTTGAAGAAATACTGAAGGGTATAGCAATCGCATCTGGAAATGATGCAGCTGTAGCTATGGCTGAGTTTTTAGGTGGCACTGAAGGTGCTTTTGTAGAAATGATGAATAAAAGAGCTTCAGAACTAGGGATGAATAATACTACTTTTAAAAACTGTACTGGACTTCCTGTGGAAGGCCATGTTACTACAGCTATGGATATTGCAATAATGTCACGAGAGCTATTAAAACATCCTAAGATTCTCAAGTATACAGGAACCTACATGGAAACTATATCTGAAGGAAGGAAGAGTCCTATTGAGCTAGTTAATCACAATAAATTAGTCCGTTTCTTCAGTGGTTGTGATGGATTAAAAACAGGTTTTACTGATGAGGCTAAATACTGTATATCAGCTACAGCAACGAGAGATGGAGTTAGGGTTATATCCGTTATTATGGGAGCACCGACATATAAAATACGTAATAGAGACGCCAGTATGCTTTTAAATTACGGCTTTTCAAAATTTGAAAGTAAAAAGCTTGTAGTAAAAGACCAGGAAATAGAAAAGATAAAGTTAAATAAAAAAGGAGATAGGTATTTTATTGCAAGAGCAGCTGATGATCTTAGTGTAACTATAGAAAGAGGTAGCAATCAAGAAATAATACCTAAAATAAATATCAATAAAGATAAGAAGGAATATAAGAAAGGGGAAATGATAGGTACTTGCGATTACTACATAAATGATGTGAAAATAGGAAGTGTTAAGCTATATACTGATAGAGAAGTGAAAAAGTCTGGAATACTAAATAATATGAAGGACAATTTAAAGGGGTTATTTAAAAACGGAATTTAGTATAGTTATGAAGGGGCTTTATAGTATTTATAGGGCTCCTTTACTATTTACTTTGTTGCGCCATCCACGATAAACTGGTATTATTTAAAGTACAAATATTTTTAGGTGATATTATGGCTCAATTAAATTTAAGTATAAGTAATTTTCAAGGTCCTTTTGATGTGCTTCTTCATTTGATTCAAAAGAATGAGATGGAAATATATAATATAAACTTATCGGAAATAACCTCGCAATATCTAAGCTTTCTTAGTAAAATGAGAGAATTAGATCTGGAGGTTACTTCGGAGTTTATTGTAATAGCGGCTACGTTAATGGAGATAAAATCAAAGGAGCTTCTACCAAAGGCAGTAAAAGAAGAAGAAGAGGAAGATCAGGGAGACCTATTAAAAAAGAAGCTTATTGAATATAAAAAAATAAAAGCTGCAGTAGAATATCTGAGAGGTATTAAACAATATTCAGGTACTGTTTATGGGAAAAAAGCTGAAGTTATAGAGGACATAGATACTAGCCAGGATATATTTATTAATATCTCCATGATGGACTTATATAGTATTTTTGAAAAATTAATGGAAAACTACTTTAATAAGCAAAATAAAGATGCTTTGATAAGTGATAAGATTAATGTAGATCTTTTCAGGATAGAAGATAAATATAGGGCTATATCAGAGCTTATAAAAAGTAATAGGTATATTAGCTTTACTAAACTTATTGAAGAGTGTACCTGTAAGCTTGAAATAGTAGTAACCTTTTTAGCTCTTCTGGAGCTGTCAAAGCAAAAGGTTGTTTCCATTAAACAAAATGATAATTTTAGCTCTATAACTATAGAAAGGGTAACAGATAAGACAGATGAATAATTTAAAATATGAACAGTTTGAGTTTGTTGAAGTATCCAATAAGAAAGAATTAATGTCGGCTGTAGAATCTTTATTGTTTGTTAGTGGCGAACCTCTAACATTAAAAGAAATATCTTCGATATTAAAGACAAATATTTCATATACTGAAGAAATATTAGAAGCTCTATCTTCAGAGTATGAGGAAGTTAGCAGAGGAATAAAGCTTATAAGTATAAATAATAGCTATCAGCTTGTAACCAAGCCTCAAAATAGCGACTATATTCATGAATTGGTGAAAGGGAATACCAGACAGTTTCTATCTCAGGCTTCATTGGAAACTCTTGCAATAGTAGCTTATAAGCAGCCTATTACTAGAATCGATATAGATGAAATAAGAGGGGTTAAAAGTGATAGCGCAGTACAAAATTTGCTGGATAAGGGTCTTATTAAGGAAAGAGGCAGGTTAAATGTGCCTGGTAGACCAATATTATATGTCACTACAGATGAGTTCCTGAGGCAGTTTGGTTTGGTAGATCTGGAAGAATTGCCAAGCTTACAGGAATTGATAGAAAAATACTCACAGGAAAACAATGTGGAAGAAGAATAGAAGAGAGTCCTGAGCATTTTAGTTGTTATGCTCAGGACTCTTTATAGTTTTATTCCTTCTTTTTTGTATTTAATAAATCCATGATTTGAGGAATGCTATCAACTATTCTATCATAGGTGCTTACCTGGTCTACTGGGAATAATCTAATGGTATCATGTTTTATTACTAAAAATGCTACTGGCTTTATAGTAACTCCTGCACCAGAGCCACCTCCAAATGGAAAATCTTTTATTTCTTTAACATCCTTATCAGTGCTAAATTCACTCCCTCCTGAAGCAAATCCAAAGGAAACCTTAGATATAGGAACTATCGTACTGCCATCTTTACATTCAATAGGGGAGCCTACAATAGTGTTTACATCTATTATTTCTTTAATATTTTCAAGAGTGCTTCTCATTAGCTTCTCAATATGGTTATTATCTGTCATAAACTATCCCTGATGGGATTTCACCTCCAATGTTTTTTGAATAACATAAATACACGTATAATTTTACCTATATTAGCTTTAATTATACTATTTAGAGAAAAGTTGAAATGAATGACATCATCAGAGGTTGGAAGTATGGTGAAGGTATAACTTTTGATATTAAAATAGTCTTTCATATATCCGTAGAATAAAGGAGGTACTGAGCTAAATAAACCATATATAAGAGCTGTCTCAGCGGTTTCCTCACATTGATAAGATACTTTTAAATCAGTGTAGAGAGATGGCTTTGACTGGTTTTTACTCAAAGAAGTTAGTATCTTTAGGAATTTCGAAAATTTATGTTCTACTCTTTTTGATTTATGTAATTTATTTTTAAATGGCTTTTTTGGAGGGTACAGAGTTATAACTTTATACTTATATACAGCTATTGATAATTGTATATCTAAGCTCTTATTATATTCTAGGTTTAGAATTAGATTAATAGGAAAAAATAAAATAGTTACTAAGGATACAAGTATAATTGATATATTTAGCATATTATTCCACCCCTTTTAAATGTTATTATTGTATCCATCAATAGGATAAATATTCTAAGTAAATATAATGAGGTGATGTGATGAAACATATTATTAGGCTTCTAATAGTAATTTTTTTATTTACAGGATATCCATATAAAACTTTAGCTGCACCTATAAATGTAAAGGCTGTAAATGCTATAGCTATAGATGCAAGAAGCAGAGTAATATTATATAACAAGGATGGACATAAACCTGTACCCATGGCAAGCACTACAAAGATTATAACCGCATTAATTGCTTTGAATTATGATTCTTTAGATGAAAAGTTTGTTATTAGTCCAAAGGCGTCACAGATAAGGGGATCAAAGGTAGGCTATAAAGCTGGAGAGGAAATAACAGTGTTAGAATTAGTTTATGGATTGATGCTTAGATCAGGAAATGATGCTGCTATAGCCTTAGCTGAAGGTATCAGTGGTTCTGTAGATGATTTTGCTAATCTAATGAATGAATATGCTAAAAATATGGGCATATTAAACACTAATTTTCAATCACCCCATGGCCTAGATAGTGAATATCATTTTTCATCTGCCTATGACTTGGCATTAGCTACTATAAAAGCAAAGGAAAATCCTGTATTTAGTAAAATAGTAGCTACAAAATTTATATCTAAAGCAGAAGGAGCTTTTACTAGAGATTATAGCAATATAAACAAAATTTTATGGAAAGAGGATGCTACAGGAGTAAAAACTGGCTATACGGGACTGGCAGGAAAATGCTTAGTAAGTTCTTTCGAAAAAGATGATAATGAGATTATTATTGTATTATTAAATAGTAATCAACGTTTTGAGGAAACGGAGAGGCTCTATAAAAACATTAAAGAGAATTATGAATATAAATGCTTATTTTCAAAGAATCAAGTGCTTAAGACCCTAAATACTGATTCTGGTAAAATTAAATTGGGGTTTAAAGAGGATTTGATATTACCTATTAAAAAAGATTCTGAAGTTACTAAAGAGGTAATAGTTAATAGTGAAGTAGAGATTAAAGGGAATTTTAAAAAACTTAATATTGGAGGAATTAAGATATATCAAGAGGATCAATTAATATTTGAAGCACCGCTCCAGATTATAAAGTAATAGATAAGGCCTGTTAAGATAAATAGCTTAACAGGCCTTTGTATTGAAAGAACTGTAACAATTATATATAAATATAATACTTTAATATTAAGGCACTAAGCATTATAACAGCAGGGGATGTGAAAAAGTGATGTATGAGGTTAAAAATTGCATTGATGCAGGTTCTGAGTATTGTCCTTGCCATCTAGCAAAAACAGGAGAATGTATAATATGCTCACAATTATCAGGAAAGAGCTTTTGTGATTGTAAGAATTGGAAGGGAACCTGCATACTTCAGGAATACCATAGAAATGGCAATAAGCCAAAAAGTCAAAGAAGAACTTATAATGGAACAGTAATTGAAAAAGTTTATGAAGATAGTGGAATTTTAAAATTAAAAATTAAAAGCTCAATTTCTTTGATTAAGGGATTAAAGCGGCTTGGAAGCTTTGTATTTCTTAGAAGCGAAAGCTCTCAAGAATTTTACGATTGTCCCATTTCTATTTTAAAAGTTGATGAGGAAGAGGAAGCTATTGTAGTAGCTATTGAAATAAGAGGAATAAAGACTAAAACCATAGAAGGTATCAATGAAAAAGAGGATATACTTATCAGAGGACCTTTCTGGAATGGTATTTTTGGAGTGAAGAAACTATCTGAATTAAGTAATGATAAGGTTATTGTTATGGGAAGAGGTATTGGTATTGCCCCTCTTATTCCGGTTTTAAAGGATCTTTTGAGAAGGAATAATAAAGTTTTTTTAATTCTAGATAGCGGAGAATTTAAAAAGGATATATTTGATGGTGAGCTTTCATTCTTTCAGGGTGAAAGGGGTCATATTAAGGTTTTTGATAATGGTGAGTTGAGTAAAGAGCTTAATGAATGCTTATTGGACCTAATAAATACTCAGGGCTATTCTCATATTCACATTTCTGGGCCGGATATATTAGCTTATAACGTTACTAAAGAGTATAAGAATTCACTTACCTTATCCTGTAGTAATAATGCTAAGATGTGCTGTGGAGAAGGTGTATGTGGAAGCTGTAGCAGCAGATATAGTGGTCATATAGTTAAAAGATTATGCAAGGTTCAATGTGAACCCAACAATTTATTTGAGGGAAGGAGGTTAATCTAGATGAAGGTAATAATTATTGGTGGTGGTTGGGCAGGCTGTGCTGCAGCTATTACTGCTATAAAAGCTGGTGGTGAGGTGCATATATATGAAAGAACAGATATGCTTCTTGGTCTTGGAAATGTTGGGGGAATAATGAGGAACAACGGAAGATTTACTGCCAGTGAAGAAATTATAGCTATGGGTGGCGGTGAACTGATAGATATTACTGATTCCTTATCAAGGCATAAGAACATTGATTTTCCCGGACATAAGCACGCATGGTTGTATGATGTAAATAAAATTGAGCCAGCAGTAAGGGAATTACTGATTAATTTAGGTGTTAATATACATTTAGAAAGCAGAATTACAGATGTTATCATGGAAGAGAAAAAAATTAAAGGTATTTATATAGAGAATAAAGAGCTGGTAGATGGAGATGTATTTATTGAAACAACAGGCTCTACAGGACCTATGGGAAATTGCCTGAAATATGGAAATGGGTGTGCAATGTGTGTTTTAAGATGCCCATCTTTTGGTCCTAGAGTCAGCCTAAGTGCGAGAGCTGGCGTAGAAGACTTCCAGGGGGAAAGAGAAGATGGGGTTTTAGGTGCTATGAGTGGTTCCTGTAAGCTAGCTAAAGATAGCTTATCAGAGGAGCTTGTTAAAAAGCTTGATGAAGAGGGAGTTGTAGTGCTGAAAATTCCAGAGGAAGAAATAAATATGGAAAAGTTAAAGGCTAAAGTATGTCAACAATATGCACTAAAGGAGTATGCAGAAAATATAATATTATTAGATACAGGAAATGCAAAGCTTATGACTTCCTATTATCCAATAAATAAGCTTAGAAAGCTACCGGGACTTGAAAAGGCAAAATATATAGATCCTTATGCTGGTGGAAAAGGTAATTCAATAAGATATCTATCAGTAGCTCCTAGGACTGATGATATGAAGATTAATGGCATTGATAACATGTTTTGCGCAGGTGAAAAGTCTGGTTTGTTTGTAGGACATACAGAAGCAATCGCTACAGGCTGTCTTGCAGGCCATAACGCTATTAGATATACCTTGGGTATGCCTCTTTTAATACTGCCAGCAAGCACCGCAATAGGCGATATAATATCTTATGCTAATCATAAGATATTAACAAAAGAAGGCAGACAAAATAGATACACCTTTGCTGGGGGAGATTATTTTAATAGGATGCTTTCTTTAGGCTTATATTCTACTAATAAGGAAGATATAAGTAGAAGGGTTAGTAAGCTAAACCTTAATGATGTTTTTTCTTGTAAACTAATATAAATAAACAGAAGCTAATAAGGAGATGAGCATATGTCAAGAAGATGTAGACCTTCCGCCTGCTGTAACAATTGCTGTCAATGGGGTGGAAATAATGGATTTTCTAATTTTGGTGGAGATATATTTAATAATCCTACTTCTTTAATAATACTGCTGTTATTACTGAGCAAGTAATTAAAAGATAAGGGCTTCGCTAGAAGTATGTTATATTACTAGCGATGGCCCTTATTCATTAGCTTTGATTATATATACTTTTTAATAGAAGAGAATCTTCTTCTAAGATTGGACTTTCAGAAATTATATAGCCCTTTACATCATATTTTACTAATGCCTTCATAAATGCCATAAAGTTAAAGTCGCTTTCCTGGAGAGGTAGATGATTCTTTTCACCCTTAATTCCATAGTTTATTCCTGATATATGTATGTGCATTTCTGATAGAGCTTCTTTCCCTAGATTGTCGCCGATGTATTCAAGGATCCTATTAAAATCATCTTGATCTTTTAAACAGCCGTTATCTCTAGCGTGGATGTGGGCGAAATCTATGCAGGGCTTACATAAAGGCACCTCTCTACATATAGATACTATTTCCTCTAGGCTTCCAAATTGAGTAGCCTTGCCTGTGGTTTCCAATCTATAGTTTACGCCGATATATGGGAGTTTTTCTAGGTTGTGTTTTATAGTATCATAGGTTTTTTCTTTACTATCACCTAAATAATAGCCCGGATGAAATACTATATTATTCCCATTTACTTTTAGAAGGGCTTTGGCTCCGTTAATAATCCTTTCTAGAGATTTTGTAATTTTTTCTTCTTCTTTCGCATTTAGATTTATGTAGTATGACCCATGGGCTGTCAGGTGAAAGTTATTTTTTATTTTATTAGCCAGAATGGCATCTTTATTTTTATCAGTAACATTTATACTTCGAACAAAAGGAAATTCCATCACGTCTATTCCAATTTCTTTTAAATACTCTATGGCAGAAGCATAGTTGAATTTCATTTTGTCCTTTTCTAAGGGTAATCCTGATATTCCAAATAAAAGCTGTTCCATTATCTATCTCCTTTACTTATAATCCTTTGTTTAATAAAATAAGTATACATTAAAAGTTCAATTTATAAAATAATATACTTAATAAAAATTATGTAAACTAAGTTTTATATAAAAATATTAAAATAAAGGTGGCTATGATAAATGTTCAATTATGTTGGTGATATTAGTGCACTTGCTCAAAATATAATAAAGGAATACTGTAGTGAAAAGATAGTAGCTGTGGATGCTACATTAGGAAATGGGTATGATACTGATTTCCTGTCAGATAACTTTTTACGAGTTTATTCTATGGACATTCAAAAGAAGCTTGTAGATGCTTATATGAAAAAGGAAAAAGAACAAGTGGTTTTACTATGTGATACACATGATAAGCTAGATCAATATGTTAAAGAGGAGATTAATTGTGCTATGTATAATTTGGGCTACTGTCCAGGTGAGGATAAAGAAATAACTACTATGGCCCAATCAACTTTAGTAAGTATAAAAAAAGCACTCTCACTACTAAAATCAGGAGGAATAATCACTATTGCAATATATGTAGGTCATGACGAAGGGAAAAATGAAAAGAGTGTAATTCTTGATTATCTTAGGACACTTCCAAAGGATACATATGGTGTTATGCTTCATGAGTATATTAATAGATCTGCCATTTCACCAAAGTTAGCTGTAATTGAGAAAAAATAATATTGTAGAGCATGTTCTAGAAGTTGAAAAGGAAGCGGAAAAAGAGAAAAAGGGTGATGGTGGCGATACTTTGAAATCTGAAGGTAGTTAATATGAATTACTTTCTACTATATAATATAATTTTTACTGTACTTTATATAAAAAGGATGTAATAATACTGAAATGAAAATTAAATTATGGACACTTCAGCATAAAGAAGCATATGAATCGTTAGCCGAAAACGGAATCCTATATGTTAATGATGAACATTTATTATATGATGAAAATTTTAAAGAGGCATGTAATTGGATGGTTAAACAAATGGAGAAGCGCATAGGGAATAAGCCTGATTACGTAAAATATCCTCTTTGGGCTTGGTATGAATGGGACGGAAAGCAGAAGAGGAGAGATTTACGCTGTTCTGGTTATGCAAAGCCTGGAACTCCAATGGTTCAGATAGAATTTGAAATAGAGGAAAGTAAGATATTACTGTCTGATTTTGATGATTGGAATTTTGTACTAAATAATGATTATATTTCGGCTAACGATGAAGACTATGACACATTCTGTAAAGAACTTAAAGATAAAGATTATGAATATCAAGATATATTAGACCTAAGTAAGCAAAATGATAGTCTTAATGCAATTAGGGAACAGATATTTAAAGTAAATGAACATTACTCCAAATGGAATTCTTCATCAAGTAGTGAGTTAATACAAGCCACCTTTTGGGAATTACAAGCTGAACAGATAATAAAGGTAGAGCATTTTATTGCGAAGCAATGGTGGAATTAAAATGGAGGTCAGTAGAGAGGGGATACGATATTGATGATAGGCTTGGACTAGAAATCAATGAAGATTGAGAGATTGTAAATGATCAGCAAAATCAAGTAAACCAGCTAATATAAGATCTCTGTTATTAATTTTCTCAAGATAAAGAGACAGTTAATCTAATGGAGGTCAGTAAAATTATTAGGAATACTCCACATCATCACAGATATAGCAGCAAAATTCCGTTTGTAACTGAGTTAATTGACTATTTTGAACAACTATCATTTGCCCTCTTCCAAAGGGGGGATTCATAATTAATTCAATCCTCAATTTAATAGTTGGGGAACCTCGTAATATTAGAAGAAACACAAAAGATATAATAACTATAAAACAACATTTTAATAACCCATTTAAACTCGAGTTTATTTGTAGAATGATATATTACTTTCAATCTATGGATAATGGTATTGATTCTATGTTCTACACCCATTCCCTAGAAGAGTGTATCAGTATCGCCACTGATATTTACCTAAAACACATTCCTGATATAGGACTGTGTTTACAATGCTTAGTAAATGAAAGAGAATGTAAATGCTCTGAAAAACAATGTACAGAATGTAAATATAGTATCCCAACAACTTATGTTCTGAGGTCATTATGTTCATCTTTCCTGAATGATATTTACGAATATAAGAATTATAAAAGTACTTTTATAAAGGTTGAAGCTTCATCTAGACTTCATAAAAAAGTACTTCTATTTATAAATGCTATTAATAAATTCGGTAAAGAATACGCCTACGAGTTTCTTGACTTGAATAGGAATGGTTTTCTATATGAATTTTATAAAATTCCTGAGCCTCCAGATATTATATAACTATAATAAACCTAAATATACTTATTTTATTATATATTCATGTACTGCTAAATATAAAAACCAGTAAAGATATTTCTACTGGTTTTAAATAATATAACTTTTGCAAGTTAGAGTTTATAATTAAATCTTATTGCCTTTAAAAAATCTAACATCTGTAGTTTTATTGCAATATTCACATGTAAGTGGTTCATAGAAACCACCCCTTTCTATTAAATCAAATCCATCCGAATTAACAGTTATTTGCACAGTTGTTTCTTGATCGCAATAAGGACAAAGATATGTGCAATCTACGATAGCTTCACTACTATTTTGAGATACTATTTTATAAGTTCTCCCAGGCATTTGTTTGTGTCTTCCCATAATAAATCTCTCCCTTTCTATCATTAAAATATAAATAGGAATAATAGCGATTATTCATATTTGCATACAATATAGTCATAATATAAGAAGGCATTTCGTTATTATTCTCTTCTTTAAGTATAGCATAACATATAGAGACGGTTGAAAGGTTTACTGAGGAAATTATAGTATCTGAAAATAATACGTAATTTAAGAATACGACATAAATATTTTTAAAAAATTGAATCGTACGGTAAAGAATATGAATTTATCTAGATCATTAAATGATCGGAAAAGATTCTCTATAGCAAATGATAAATCTTGAGTGTATCAGTGATGAGACTTAGGAATGCTAACTTATAAATATTATTTAACAACAGGGTATATAATGATTACCTCTTTGAATAGAGTCTCAGAAAAATCACGTTAGATTTGTAATAATACTAATATTGAAATGTGAGAAAATACAATAATGAGTAATCTATTACATACAACAATCGCAGCTAAGATAGATTGAATAGTATTGAAAGGAATATAACAAGAATTAAACATCTCCCATGGAAAACTCATACTACTCATATCAGTACAGAGGCAAAATACTTATATTAAGAGAAGGTATTTACATTATATTTACAGTTTTATATTATTAATGCATAATGATATTAGGTTGTTTTAGTATTTAATATAAAATAACAATATCTTATAAAAAGATATAAATGCTATTCTCAAACATACACGAAATATTTAATAAGTGGTGATATAAATGGATTTTACTAAGTTAAATGGATATGAGTTTGAAATTCTCATGAGCAACCTCTTCATTAAAATGGGATTTCAGATTGAGACAACCTCTCTTACTGGAGACGGAGGTGTTGATATAATTCTCTACCTAGACAAGCATATAATCGGAGGAAAATACTTAGTTCAGTGCAAAAACTGGGCAAGTCCAGTAGGAGTACCTGTTATAAGAGAAATGTATGGGCTTGTATCGAGCGAAAGAGTTAATAAGGGTATAATAATAACATCCTCAACATTCACTAAGGAGGCTATAAAATTTTCTGAAGGAAAAAACTTAGAGCTTGTAAATGGGCCTACTGTTATAGACCTTCTCAAAGAGTATAATGTAGTTTCTGATACAGTCGCCGTGACCACCGAGACGAATGGCATCACCTCTATAACGAATTTTGATAAAGATAAGTATATTTATCTGAAGAAGAGAATTGAAGAGAACAGGAGCGACTTACTGTCATATGTAGAAATGCGAAGATTCTATCACAATTATTTTATTTCAAACTGTTCAGATAAAAACATCGGCTATCTTTATGATTCATATATCGAGCTAAATAATGAGATATTAAGTAGATTCTATAAAAAGGGAATTAAGTATACAGATGAGCAAAGAATTCTTAACTTTATTAATTGCTACATTTACATGCTCAAGGGTGAGCTCTATAAATCCGTAGATATTGCACTAAGAACGGGCTTTTTTAATAAACATATCTCCATACACTTTGGGGAATCGAAGCATTATAATCCCTCGAAGGAAGAGGTACCACGAAATTGTTCTCCTTACTTAGGAGTCAGTAATTATTACAGGTTACTGACAGCATACTATATAATATTTCATGTATATAAGTTTAAAGAAGGAAAAGGCTATATACGAGAAATGCTAAATTATCAGAAGAAAACCATAAAAGAAGTTCAAGAAGATATAAAAAGTAAGAGTAGGAATAAGTTACAATATATATTATCCTCTAGAACCGCCCCAAAAGACCTACTAACTGCTCTTAAAATAGATTGTGCAGAAAACATCTCAATCCTTAAAAGTATAGATAATAACACCTTTTCATCAATCAGCCTCCCGCATATCAGTAAAGACAAATACATCTATAAATATGATAGTGAATTCTATATAACGAAAGATATCCTTAAAAATAATTATAAAGATATTGATATTGCAGAGGATTTAAGAAAGATTAAATATCTGCTTAACTTGTCTTAACTAAAGCCAAGTTATAAATAAGAACAAAAAATGATTCTTAATTGGTAGAATCCTTTTATTTTATCTATATTAAAGTAAATATTTAAATAAATAAAATTAATAACATTTAACCCTAAACCGTATCATATTTACGATTATACAATAATACATAATATTATTCGGTTGTTCTATTATGTTGTGAAAATTTATTTTAATATAGGGGAGAAAGTAATGGAAGAAAAAAAATCTTTTTACGAACTGATTGTTGAAGATGTAGTAGGGAAATGGTGTGATGGTCTAGCTATATTAGATTTATCTGATGACGCAATAAGTATTGATAATATCTTTGATAATAATGAAAAAGGAATAAGTATAAATAACTATCCTATTTCAAGAAAAGAAAAAGTTCTTTCTAAAGTCACAGAAATGTCCTATGAAGAGGCTTTAAGAGAGTTTAATCAAAATGATAAAACTATAGTTAGTCCTAAAGTGTCAACTGATGAATTAATTACATTTGAGGGTTTTAAACGTATTGAATTTGGAGGAAATGTTTATTGTCACACTCAAAATAATAAAATAGTAGTAAACGGTAAAGAACATTTTGATGATTTTAATGAGGTATTATATTATAAACTTATAAGTGAAAAAGAAATGAAAGGGAAATGGTTAGTGTTTTAGTCAACTACGAAAATAAATATTAAGACAAGTACAATACCGTATTCTTCAGCAATGAATTTTACGGTATCTTTTTATGTTGCTATTCACAAATACTATGAAAAAATAATCTAGAGTTAAATTGTAAGCGCTCAATAAAAGAGTGCCTAGCAAAATAAAAAAGACCAGCCTCAGCCAGTCTTAACTATCGTTTTTTGCATTCTGTTTGTACAACTTCTGACCAAGGCATCAGATCATCAAGATCTTCCGTATGATTCTGCCAGTCACAATCAGGCATGTACAAAAGTAAATATTCAAGATAAGTATATATTTCAAGGCCATTAGCCTTTGCGGTTTCAACTATACTATATACAGCTGCACTTGCTGAAGCACCCTTAGGTGTATCCGAAAACAGCCAGTTTTTTCTTCCTACAGTAAACGGCCGTATGGAGTTTTCAGCTGTATTGTTAGAAATAGAGCACCTTCCATCGAGAAGATAATTTTCCAGGTATGGCTTCTAATTTTTCGCATAGGTAACAGCCTTGCCAAGAGCAGATCCGTTAAGCACGACCAGGCTTTCAAGCCATGACCAGAAAGCCTCTAAAACTGGTTTTTCCAGCTCAAGACGCCTATTGTATCTTTCATCAGGAGAAAGGTTTGTTAGCTCCTTCCCTATTTCAAAAAGTTTATTGCAGTAGTCTCTTCCGATTTCTGCATTGGTAAGAGGAGCGTCCTTGGCCTTCCGGCCAGGAATAGCTTCGATGAATTTTCGCCTTTTGTGAACCCAACACCCGCAGCGAACAATTCTATTCAGCTTGTTGTATCCAGAGTAGCCGTCAGAATGGACATAGCCAATGAAATCTTTCAGAAAGGTCACCGCATGGTCGCCATTTCTGGAAGGCTGATAATCATAGAGAATGATCGGGGCTTTATTATCGCTGCCTGTACGATAGACCCACATATAGGACTTCGTCTGCGGCTTTTTGCCATTCTCTTTCAGCACCTAAACTGGAGTTTCGTAGCAGTGGATGACATCCCTTTTCAGAACTTCTCTGCGGAGATGTTCTGTTACAGGTTTGAGATAGTCTTCCGAGCAGCGGATAACCCAGTTTGCCATGGTAGCACGGGTAAGGGCTATGCCAAGACGTTCCCAGTCCTTCTCCTGTCGGTAAAGTGGCACGCTGTTGACGTACTTTTGGTACATAACGTTTGCCACAGAGCTTGGGGAAGCAAGAGAGTGACTCATAAGAGAAGATGGAGTCAGGGCTTTCTGAATATATGGACGCTCAGAGTGCTTGCATTTAGGACACTCATAAGACATCCTTACATAACGAACTATCTGAAGCTTTGCAGGGATATACTCGAGCTCTTCTCGGACTATTTCTTTGCCTATAGGTCTGAGGTCAGTGCCGCATTGAATACAATATTGATCTTCTGGAGCAGATTCGCAGAGAACTTCCCTTACAGGAAGTTCCTTGATAAGCTCTTCTCTCTTGGTGCGCTTGTTCTGACGAACATAGCCTTTTTCTCCACGTGATATAGGTTCTGGAGCGGCAGCTCGCGCTTCGATTTCAACTTCATTAAAAAGAGATAGCTGACCTTCTACATCTGGTCTGTGAGTTTTTTCGCTAGAAGGACCGAACTTCTCCTTACGAAGGATGTGTATTATCTCAACCAGATTGTTTACCTGATCCTGCAGGCCTTTTATTGTGTTTTCAAGTTGGTGAATATAAGCATCCCTGGTATCCATAACATTATTCCCTCATCACTTCTTTTATAGGAATATTATACCATAAATAGCGTCGAAAATCCAGTAAACAAGCCACTTTATATCACTTTTTTGTATCAGCAAAAGGCACCTGGAGTAGCAGGTTTTATCGCTTTTGGTTGTTCCAACTCGAGTCCTTCCATGAGCCATCGAAATTCTTTCTAGGTAACAGTGCGGACTTCATCCTTATTGCGAGGCCACTTAAATGAGCCATTCTCCAATCGCTTATATAGAAGAACAAAGCCATCGCCCTCCCACATGAGAGCCTTTATGCGATCACGGCGCTTGCCACAGAATAGAAAGAGGCATCGCGAAAATGGATCCATTTGAAACTGACCTTGCACAATAGCGGCAAGGCCGTCAATGGATTTCCTCATGTCCGTGTAACCACAGGCAATATAGATTTCCTTGGCAGCCTTTATATCACCTAACATATTTTTTAAATGCTGACAGTACTGCTTCGACGGTCTGCCGGATGGTTCCTTCTCTGATTTCTACGGTTGCAGAAGGAAAATGTATAATCACTCCAGAATGTGAGCTTTGCTGAATATCATGAAACTCTAATTTGGCAAATGGAGCTTCTGCGATAGCCGGAACTTGTTCCGTCGATAATGATTGACAGGACTGCTCCCGTATCTTACGAAGCCAATAGTAGTAAGAATTTCGGCTGACACTGTTCTGCTCGCACCAGGTATCAACCTTTAAGCCGCTGTTCTGACAATCTGAAATGATTTTTTTCCACTGTTCCATACGGAAACTGCTCTTTACCTCTGTAACATAATCCAGGATTATCAACTCCTATCCCGAGTTTTTCAAGTTTTTCAACTTGAAAAACTCAAAAAACTCTAAAATCTATGGAAAAATTATCTCATGGATCAGTTATAGAAGTAAGGCACCATATTGTAAAGCGCTTACAATAAAAATCCTATTATAGCAGTAAAAGTTATAGTATAAATTTTGTATAGTAAGTTACTAATATGTATAAATGGAAATAATATGTTACAATTAAGATAAATGTAAATTTGCTTTATGGGAGTGATGATAATTGACTGCAGTCTTTACTAAAACTTAATAAAACCTATAAATTTTCTAATAAAAATATGTTATCTGAAGTAGTAAAAGTGAAACGGGGGATTTAGTTGAATGAGATTGATTTTTATGTAGGTTTAATAGATGAAGAAGAAGTTAATAATATACTGAAACTATGCAATAAAAGAGTTATGTCTGATAACCTTGAATTAAAAAAAACTAAAATTAAAACCATTTTTAGAGGCATTGAACAAGTAAAAAAAGGTAAGAAAACAATGAATAATCCATTTTGGGTTTGCATTTCAAGGCATAAATTGGATTTGCCATTGGATTTAACTGAGAAAGAACTTATTAACTATCTAAATGAACAAAAAGATCAGATACCTGATTATAAAAAATTTGCGAATTTAAAGCTCAGATTTTCTGATAAGATGCAGGGATATTTAGAAATGATAGAAAAAAATATTGAGGCTAATAGATATATATTTGATTTTGGATTAAACTTTCAAACCGCAAGCGAGGTTCTAGAATATTTTAATAAAGTAGCATATTTAAATAATAAAGAAGAATTGATTTCATTGATGGATAAGTTTTACACGATTGCAGTAAAGAATGGTTTAATCGAAGATGATATCAAGGGAATTGATAATATAGAGAATTGGACTTTATTGGATTTATATTCAGAAGTTAGTAATACTAATGCACCTGAAAAATTTATAATAGAATATTTGTATATTAAATCCCATTCTGATATTAATAAAGATATTTTAACTGTATTTACTGTTGATGTTTTAATTGGGATATTACTTAAGTTTTCAACACACAAATTTGTAAAAGATGAAAGTGAGATAAATAAATACTTACGTGAAATAGATATTATTAAAGAAAACATAATCAAAGTTGAACAAGAGAAAAAGGAAACAGATAAAAAATATAAAAAAGTCCTTAAAGATGCTCAAAAAGATATATCTAACAAAGAAGTAGAATTAGAAAATTTACGAAACAAAATAAATACTCTCGAAGAAGAATTAAAAGAAGTAGCAGTACAAAAGGAAAAAATAAACACTTTAATTAATAATAACAGTGAACTAAAACAATCATTAAGTAATAAAAAAATAGAATGTGAAGAACTTAAGAGAAGCATTAAGGAAATGGAGCTATATTGTGAATATGCATTTGGATTAAATGAAACCAATAATAAAAAAATATTTGGAATAATATATTCAAGTGATATGGATGTTAAAATAACAAAAAAAATATTTAATGAAGTAGTATTTATTGCCTCGGATAAATGGAAAGAAAAAATTAATGGTATAAAAACAGTATATATACAACAGCAGGGGATTACTACTAGAAAACTAAATGAGATTAAAAAATATTGTGCAGATTGTGGCATAACAAATAGAGTCATTCCTGTTGACAATGAAAAAACACTTATAGAACAAATATCTATCTTGAAGCATGAACATAATTTAGGGGGAATATAAATGGAGTATTCACAAGAACATAGGGCTAGATTAATGAAATCAAATGATTGTTATATGGTCGGAATATTGGCTGAGGGAGAATCATACTATCCACCTTTAGGAGATGAACAAGAGGCGATTACAACTCTTAAAAATAGCAACAGTTTGATATTTTATATTAAACCATTGAGTGTAGATCCTCAACCTATTACTGAGATAATAGACCCTAACTTATCAAATCCTTTATATATTGGTATAGACAATGATCAAAATAATGTAGTTAAGCCTATGACATACAAATTTACACAAGATGTTAGAGAGAAGAAAAGGATATTATATGAGAAGTTAAAAGGAAAGCTTATATTGTTTAAGCCTAAAATTACATTTTCCAGGGAAGACAAGACTTATAAAAATTTAATTATTATTAATATTGAACCCGACGTGAAAATTGATAAAAATATGGAGTTTATACCTATTCCTGTAGTAGATATGAGGAACTCAGAATTTCAGCAGAAATTATTAGATGGAAGCAGCATTATATTAGAAGATTTTAACCATGCAATGTATCCACCAGAATATATTATTTGTAACAATTATCTATACTTCAACTTTCCTGAATGGACAAAACACTCTAGTGACTCTAAAGCTTGGATGTGTGAAAAGTATTCAGACAAAGTAAACCGTTTAAAAATTGATACAAGTAATAGCGAAATACGTGGCGGAGATAATATTATTTTTATTGATAAACAATTACTATACAAGATGGAGAATGAAGGTAAAGTTGAAAAGATTTCTGATTCTATAGAGGAACTGCAATATACTGAAAGTAAATTGGATGAGAATATATATGATGATACTAATAATAGTATATCTAATGGAGAATTTGAATTCATTGAGACTTTTAAAGAAACTACTATCCTCAATAACTTATGTTATTCAATAGAGGATTTAATAAATTTGCATATATGCGTTAAAACAAATCCATTAACTATATTAGCGGGTATGTCTGGTACAGGAAAATCTGAATTAGCAAATTCCTATGCTAAAATGTTAAAAGCATCGGAAAAAGATGGAACATTATTGTTTCTTCCTATAAGCCCATCATATACTGAGCCAGGAGATATATTAGGATTTTTAAATAATACCACAGGGTTATATATACCATCTGAAACAAGACTAGTTGATTTCCTTATTCACGCTCAGAATAATTCTAATCTTATGCATTTAGTAATATTTGATGAAATGAATCTATCTCAAGTTGAGCATTGGTTTGCTCCATTTATTTCCCTTTTAGAACAAAGACCTGAAGAAAGAAGATTATATCTTTATAGTCCTGAAGCACATTGTATAAACAGAAAGGCATACCCAGGATATATAATAATTAATGATAATGTAAAGTTTATTGGGACCGTAAATATTGATGAAACTACTAAAGATTTTTCTGATAGGCTTCTCGATAGGGCAAACATTATTAATTTAAAAAAAGAAAAATTAGCAAAACTGCAAGTTGAAATGAGTGAATTAGGTCTTAAAAGCTTAGCGTATGGGAATTTTGAATGTGATAATGTTGCAAAATATCAATCATGGACAGCAAATAATAATTGGATAGAAGCATATTCACATGAAGAAATAGAATTTTTAGATGAACTTCATAATTTATTAAATAAATATGATGTTCAAAAGGGTGTTTCATTTAGAATTGCTAGAAAAATTGGTGAATATCTTTTAAATATCCCATCAGATACTATTGGTAATAAACTCTTGTCAAAGGATGTTGCATTTGACATCCAAATTAAACAGAGACTTATTACAAAAATAAAAGGAACTGAAAAACAATATGGTAAGTTAATTGGTCTAATAAAAGAAAGAGATAATAATATCCCTTTAAATAGCGAACTGTTTAACTTCTTTGATTCAGATAAAGCATCTAAAATTAGTTCATTTACACTTACAAAAAATGAGATTATTAGAAAAGCCAAAGAACTAGGAGTATATGGATATGCAAACTAAGGTGACTTTTTTTGTGTACAATAAAAATGATTATTCAATAGGAAATCCTCAAATAGTAGTAATTGACGAATTTACAAAAGAAGATTTAGGTGATAATGTTGCTACATTTAAGGAATATAATAAGATAGTTGTATCATTTGAAAGTACAGACCCTAATGCCATACTAATTATAGACAGTAGTACATCTGAAATGCCGGTGAAGTTGACTACAAATGATAAATCTCTAGTTTTATCTGGAGCAGGCGACCATGATATTATGCTAACTCCTGGGTATTTTGGAATACAAGTGGTTACTACAGATGGAATATATAATGGATTATACTTGATTGAGCCTACTTCAGTATTATGGAATGGTTTAATTAATCTTAGAAATCAACTAGAGAAAGTAATGGTAGGACTTTCTCAAAATCTCTATATACAAAGAATGACAGGACAAAAGAATATATATGGTGATAATGATTATTCTTTAAATAAATTGTATTCGTATATTATAAGTAACATAGACACAGTGTTTAATATTATTGAAAGTATAATTAAGAATCCGCTTTCAGATATAGATAAGCTATATAAGGAACAACATTATTCAGTGAGACAGGACATGAAAAGTCAAAAGTGGTTAAGTTCCAAAGGAATAAATAAAAATAAAAATTTATTCGTTCCAGATGTCGTTTATGAAAAGCATACATTTTTAAATAGAAATATAGCTGAAAACCAATGGATTAAAAAAATATTAAATAAAACAATTGAAATACTTTGTGACATGGAAAGTAAGTACATTGTTATATTAAATGAATTTTCAAAAAAGATTTATTTAAAGGAAATAGATTTAACAGAAATAACATTGAAACATAACAGTATTTTTAATGATTCAATTATAAGTCCAGATCATAAATATAGTGTTCGTAAGGAAAAAGAGTTTATAGAAACTGAATTAAATAAATTAAAATCAAACAGAGCATTTATTACTGATATAATATCAAATCTAGAAAAAACAAAGGCAATATTTCTGCACTTTTTAAATGAAACGTGGTTTAGAGAGATATTTGGTAATTTATCATTGACTAAGGTTAGTCAAAAGATGTTAAAAGACAACAGATATTTTGTAATTTATGATTTTTACAGAAATTTAATTTCGCTTGAAAACAACGAAAGCATAGATAGAAAGCCATACTTTCCAAGTAAAAAGACTTCTAAACTTTTTGAATACTATGCGGTAGTAATGGTAATAGAAATATTACAAGATTATGGATTTGATTGGGAAAGCGGTTGGCTTAGAGATATGATAAACGAGGAAATATTTAATGGTGAAATTCCAACTAATGAACCTATTATTTTTAGCAAAGATAACATTATTTGCGAACTGTTTTATGAAAAGGAAATAAGGCAAAATATAGATGTTGTGTCTAATGGCATAAGTGATTTTATAAGAATGAGTGCAAGACATTATAAGCCAGATATATTGATTAGCTTATTTGATAAGGAAACTCATGAGCTAAAAAAAGCGGCAGTAGTAGAAGTAAAATGTTCAATGAGTAAAAATCTACAAAGTAGTAAGGGACCAACAAAAGCAATAGAACACGCTAAAGACTATTATAGTTTTTGTTATTATGATAAAAATAAGCCTGGAAAAAATAAAACAAGAAGAGAAGTTATAGAGGAAATAATAATCATTTATCCTAAACAAGATAAGAAAATAATTTACGACTATAATGATATTAACTTATCTTTTATTCAGGTAGAAGCATTAGAAAATCAGGATATAACCAAGCATTTCGGGTATGATGAATTAAAGAAAGAACTTAAAGAGTGCTTGGAGTTATTTTAATTCGCAAATATACTATCAAAAAGAGCTGCAATAAATTAAGGTATATTAGTTCTAAAGGAGCAAGTCTTGCACAGATTGGTAAAAGCCTTGAGGCTGAAGGTATTCTCACAGCGGTTGGTAAAGGAAGATGGAGGTTGGAAACTCTAAAGAAGATATTGCAGAATGAGAAATATATTGGTGATGCTCTTTTGCAGAAAACTTATACTATGGATTTTCTTATTAAAAAGCGAGTAAAGAATAACGGCATTGCTCCACAGTATTATGTAGAAAACAACCACGAAGCTATCATTCCACGTGAACTTTATATGCAGGTTCAGAAGGAAATGGTAAGGAGAGCGAATCTTGACAGCGGAGCGGATCGGAAGAAAAGAGTCTACAGCGGTAAGTACGCATTATCGAGCATTGTTTACTGTACAAAGTGTGGAGACATCTACCGCAGGATCGCATGGAACAATAGAGGCAAACACTCGATTGTATGTAGATGTGTCAGCAGGGTGGAACATGGTCCAACAAGTTGTGATTCACCAACTATTCAAGAGATAAATTTGCAAAATGCAGTGGTCAAAGCCATTAATCTTGTATTGGATGACAAAAGTAGAGTGATTACAATTCTGCAGGAGAACATTGAGGCTGTTATTAGGCAGGAAGGTGAGTCATTGGTAAATGAATTGATGCGCGACTAGAAGAGTTGCAGAAAGAACTTCTGAGGCTTGTAAATACTAAAAAGGATTACAACAGCGTAGCTGATGAAATATATCGCCTACGTGAAGTGAAGAAGGAGGCTTTGGTTCAGGGCGCTGAAATGGAAGGATTAAAAAAGCGCATTAGTGAGCTTAGAGAGTTTATAAACAGCCAGTCTAGATACGTTTCGAAATATGATGAACAGGTTGTAAGAAGGTTTATCGAAAAGGTAACAGTGTATAATAATCGATTTGAGATTAAATTCAAATCAGAAACATCAATAGATGTAGAAAGATAGAGAGAACAAATATAGTGTGTCCTACAGAATTATACTCTGTGGGATATTTATTTGTATTGGGCGCAATAGTAGGATTGTATTTTGAAATTAAATAACTTATAATGGAAAAAAATGAAGTATTAGGAATAGTAGTATCTAATATTATAAAGGAACTATATGAAAAATTGGATATCAGTATATAAAGACAGTTACTTCTATAGTATTTCATCCCGTATTTTTAAAATGAAATCGCAAAAAGGGTGCATTGTTCTTCGAATAAATAGTAGAGATGGCGGATATGATATATTTTGCTTATAAACAAGATTTTGTAATAAAAAATATAGTTAGAATTCATCAGATGAAGAGCAACGTAAACAGTTATGATTATGAAATCACCTTCGATATACTCAACCAGATGAATGAATTTAGGGTAATGAATGCTTTTTTAAGAACAATATTGCAAATATGTAAGAACAAGCTTGATAGCTTTAGAGGTAGAAATTAATATGGAAAAACTTAAGCATTTGTTTGGAAATAGAAAAATAAAAGATGATTAGAACTGCCCTTGCGGAAGTGGAATTAAATTTGCTTCCTGTTGTAAAGGGAGAGCATTGAAAGTAGTTGATTCATCCCCAAAACCTGTTGATATACGGATAATGGAAAGGATGCGTTCATCGATGAAGAAATTATGTATGCACCCTGATCAAGAACATTGCAAAGGAAAAATAAAAGCAGCTCATGCACTGCAAAATAATAAAATCATTTCGCTTTTAGCAGGTACTGATCGTCATGTATATACGATGAATGCAAAAAAGAAACCATTACTTATTCCTGTGTCTGGTGATGAAGTGGTTCTTATTGTTGAACTGAGTAAAACAAGCGCAAATGACGCTACAACAGAGACCTGTTTTTGCGATTTACATGATAATACTGCTTTTGCAGCAATTGAAAAAGGAGCACCGGATTTTGATGAAACAAGCGAGGAAATGAAATTTACATATGCATATAAGGCATTCATTTTTGAGTATTATAAGCAGAAAATAGGTTTTGACATTTTTAAAAGTAATTTCAAGGAGAATCCTGTGGCATTTTTATATGTGGATATGGTTGGGATGTATAGAATGCTCCAATTAAAAGAGAAAGAGTTTGAACTGATTAAGTTACACTATGATGAACAGATAATGGCTGGTACATTCGATGGACTAGTGACATGTGTAATCAATATACCAGAACGGATTATATTTGCTGACTATGCGTACATTGCACCTGGGTATGATATGAATGGTAAGAAGATAAATCATACAGTGAAGGGAATTATGCATAGAGTAACTATTACAGTTTTTCCTGAAGTTAATCAATCATGGTTATTATTAAGCTGCCTTAAAAGTGAGCAATGTATCTATGAAATGTTGTTCCAGCAGCTCAAAACAGCTTCATTGTCAAAATTAAAATTTTACTTAAGTTTGCTGTTGCCTTTGTATTCTGAAAATATAGTTTTAAGTACTGAGTTATGGGAGTCTTGGGATGAAGACGTTCAAATGGCATATACCTTTTATGCTAATTTAAAAGGGAAAGATGCAGTATTAATGGAAAAAGGAATAGGTTTTGAATTGAAGAATGCTGCTCGTAGAAAATCTGATGATGTATACAACATTTCACCTAAAATTAATCTGTTTTTATAAGGAATTTATAGTATCAAAAAATATTAGAAACATACTAATAAATTATACTTGGGAGTCGCGCAAAAGAGGAGGTTTTTTTATAGTGAAATATTTACCTAAGTTTATATCTCTTACAATTATATTTATTATCTTAATTAGTGCTGGACTTCCTGTACTGTATTTTGCGACATACCAATTAATAAATCATACTGATACATCAATATATACAAGATATGCAACTGATAATAAATACGAGGAAGATATTTTCTTTAATGAAAAAGTCGAAGAAAATACAGGAATCTTAACTGAATTAAAGGAAAATATTGATGAAATGGGTACCATAAAAAGTAAACAGGATTTTGCTAGGGTCTTATCCGTAAATAAAGACAAGGTAGAACAGATTATTAATGGCAATAGTAAGTATAAGAAATATTTGAGTGATCAAGGTAGTTCTGTTAATGAATTGCTTGAATGGAGTAAAAAAACTGCTGAATTGGATGATAATATTCTACAGTTAAGTTTATTCTTGATATGTATAATTTTTGCAGGGACCACTGTGATTATTTTTAAGTGCCGAAAAACATTCTATTTTATTGCAGGTATTATATATACCATAACAATAATGTCAATGTTTTCAGGAGGGATTTCAGATTATCTTGTTCTGAAAGCTATGAATGTATTTTTGAGCTTAGGTAGACAAACTCTATCGTATCAGGATATGGATACAATAAAAACGATATTTATTCAAGCATATAAAGAGAGCATGGTAGCATTTATTATTTTTGATACTATAATTCAGTTATTTCAAGGAGATATGGAAAGAAAGAGAAAAGAAGAGATACAATATATTATATATACATTAGACTATCAAATAAATTTTTTAGAGAAATATAAGGATGATGATTATAAATATACTACTAGGCTTAGAATCCCTGTTACAACATTACTAAAACAGTGTCTGAAGAAGCAAAAAAGTTTAGAAAGAAATTTTAATAAGGCGGGCAAAAATGCTTTTAATAATAGTAGAATAACAAATGAAAAAAATAATATCGATAAATTAATAAGTTATATAAATAAAATTATTAACTTCAATGAAGCTCGTACTACAAGAGAATACATTGGAATTTTAACAGAAATAAGAATACTAATGTATGTATTACATATATATGGAGACTAATTTATAAGGCTTTGGAAGTATTAAAAAGGATTGCGGTACTGTTGTGAGAATTGCAAGTAATAGAAGTTTAATTTCTTGTATTGCAGACATATTTGGAGTTTAGTATGACGTTGGTAGGTCTTATGGTAGCAATGAATTTCCAAGAATACAGTTAAAAGAGGTTTTAAGAATATGACTAGATGCTATTTCACTAATTTGCAGAATATCACTATGAGTGAATTGAGAGCTACCAAACATAGTATTAAAGCAGCTGTAGCTTGGATAAATTTTAAATACTATGGGGAAATATTTTTTGAATTGTTGAGTAGAGGAGTTAAGATAAAAATTCTTTTAAATGATGATGAAAATAATCAAAGGTATCTTAGTGATATTGCATTTCTTAATAGTCAAGGTGCTCAAATTAGATTAGTACGGTATTCTGGAATCATGCATCATAAGTTTTGTGTTATAGACAAGTTAAAGTGTCTCTTTGGTTCCTTTAACTGGACAGAAAGTGCAAATATCAGGAATATTGAAGATTTAAATATTTGTGATGAAATTGCATTGGTGAATAATTATCTCCTTGAATTTAAGGCGCTTTGGGAATTAAGTAAATCTGATATAAAGCTACTTAGAAATCCATTACGGTGCAACTGTTGTAAAGAACCTTTGGTTAACATTCTATTTATGGAACAAGAGAACGATTATCAAACAAAAATAGATGTGATACAACAGTGTGCTTGTGCACAAAAAACAATATTTACAGATTATTATGATATTGGTATATATAATAATTATCTTGGTGCAGTACAGCAATTTGAGGATGACATCTACATGGCTAAACAGAGTGGTGATGAAATATTTTATTATCAGCTTGTAAGTCAGCAAGATTTTATTGTTGCAAATTATCTTTCTTTGGTGAGACAAAATAGAATGGGATGCCCAATCATCCATGCTGTTGGTGTGAAAAGGCGGGAATGGTTTAATAAGCATGATCAAGATTATTGCTACGAAATTATATGGAAAGAACGAAATACAATTAACTATGTTGAAAACGAGTATCCTATTCTCTAAGGCAATGGAGAAATACCAACTGATTTACTATGTGACAGTTATAGAAGACTGGGGAATTATTATTACAGGTACTGAAGGTAAAGAGTATATTTTTAAAGGCTCACTTTGTGGTGGGGAGATATTGCAGATATGGATTTAACTTATAATTTTACCTGTTAATTAGTTGTTAGAGTATGAGGGGTGTAGAGGAGGAAGTATAGAATGAATTTCGATATTAGAGAGTTTCAAAAAGAACTAGTACATCAAAAAGTATATGACACTTGGCAATATGTAGATAGTTTAAGGGAGATTCTTACGTATATGGAGTTATCATATCAACTGTTAGTAAATGTTCATAAAAACAGAGTAGATTCATTAAAAGCACAGCAATCAAAGATTTTACAACAAGCAGTCGAATTTGGTTCTGCATCGTTAAAAGAAAGTGATTTGCATTGTACAGATTTGAAAATTGCAGGATTAGATGTTGATGATAGTATTTTTTTAAGAAAAACTATAGTAGAGTTTTTTCACTATGCAAGAATGAGTGTGGATATTATGTTTCAAATTATTAATGCTGCTTTGTTTGGAGATGAGTCCTTCGAGGTAATGGACAGGCAGCTAATAAAAAAAGTAAACAGTAAGTTAGACACAATTTCATCATTCGCAAATTTAAAAACATTGTTGGATGCCAATAAAGTTAATCAAACCTTTTTATATTTACAAGCATTTGACAATTACATTAAGCATATTAAGACAATTCTTGTTACGGTAAAGACTAGCTTTATCATAGGTTCTAATGATGAATTTCTAATTAAAGATTTCATATATGATGGAACAATCTATCTACAGGTAAATGCTTTGAATAAGGTTAAAGAAGTAAATGATTATGTTCAACAAAAAGCAGAGGAGATTCTAACAGAGGTCAAATATCAGTTACCAAACTGTCTGAACAATAGTCAGAGAATCCAAAACATCAGTTTTAAGCAAGTTATGAAAGAGAATGCTCAATCTAAAGCTGTCGAATATATATCATTCTTTATTGATGTTGAGAATGATATAAGTGAGCTGCCTAATAAAATAAAGGTATTGCCGTTGTTATTAAAACCAAATGATGATATATATAGCTTCGATTTTAGATTTAAAAAAATTTTTATAAGGAAAAAAGGTACAGAAGAAGATGGAATAGTAGGGTACGCAGAACTTAAAAACGGACTAGAGACAAACGAATTTTATAGAATTTTTGAAGTTCATCCATGTAGTATTGATGAATATCATAAATATATTATAAATTTTGTAAATGATTACCCTCAGGTAACAATGAATTATTTTGCTATGGAGGGTACCATTATTATTTGTAAAGATTAGATTGATATGCTCCTACCTACCGTTAGTGTGCCACAGCAGGAAACTCTGAAAAGACTTGAGTAAAGTATTACTTTTATGGTAATGAAAAATAATTAAATAGAGCAATAAATTGGAATTTATTAATGGGAAAACTTCAGTGAATAATAATGCCTTTGGTATAAGAGAGCTTTAAGGAGGAAATATGGAAGAGAAAGAAATAGATGATAAAATTTACCGGGTTGTTCGAAAAAAGGGCAAACATTTGGTTAATTCGAAGAAAAAAGATGGAACCCTTAGTGGCCTTCAATTTGACGATGTTGACAATTCGATGAGCGGACCAATTGAATTGATTGAGGTAGACAAAGAGGAGATACAGAATACTGTAGTTATTCAAGAAAGGCCTACTTTTGGTCAAATGATTATTGAAGAAGTTGTAGTGCCAATAATCAGCGAAGCGGTCCAAAAAGGGCTGAATATCGGATTCAATTATTTTGAAAGATGGCTTGAAGAAAACGCTATTCCTAAAACAGAGAAAAAGGTAAATGAATTTAGAGGAAATGCAAAGATCTTAATAATTGGAGTTAGAGATGGTCTTGCAGGTAAACAAACAAAAGCAGCTGGATTAATAAAGGAAGTTGAAGACCAGAAAGCAAACGGCACACATAATGTTGTAATTGAGAATGTGTCGGTTGAAACTGCGAAGGAAGAAAGACATAACTCAAAAGAGTATAAAGAGGCCAGAAGTGTGGAAGAAATTCAGGCGCTTATCAATGCTATGAGAAATAGTGCGTTAACATTAGCATCATGTGTAAGGATACTCACAAATACAGTTGTGAAAGACAAAGGAGAAAGTCTAGAATTACGTCTTGAAATGCAAAAAGAAATTGAAAGTCTTACAACTCAAGAAATGATGGGACAAATAAATCAATTACTGGAAGATAAAAATAGAAACTTGCTCGATCAAAGCTCTTTGATGATGCTTGCCGCTTTCAGGGATGAGAACTTTATTGTAGCTGGTGAACATGTTCCTATAAAATGTTTTTTTGAAAATTTCGAGTAATATTTGGGTGAAAAAGAAAAAGTAGGTATATTAAGCCAATAGAGAAATCGTTTTGTTCAATTAAATGTTTTGTAGTACAATTTAATAGGTATATTCTGATAACTTCTGCTTATAATTTATTAAAGAGATGCAAATTCTCTTTACTCATTGTAAATACCCTCATATTCAAATCTTTTTGATTGAAAAAGAAAAGTGACAGGACATAAACTGATTTGAAAAAAGAGGTAAGAACTTTATTTATATACTGTCCCATCGTGGGACGGTATATAAATAAAAAATGTGCAGGAATATAAACAGTCATCAGGATCATTGGAAATCTGATGGCTGTTTTTTTGTATTATTATATTTAATATATATGTAATATAGGGAGGTGATGATGGTTGGGACTTAGAAGAGGTAAGACAAAAACAATCCTTGAAAGTTCTATAGACAGTGCTTTACTTGCTGTTGAAATTTATAATAAGCCAAGAACTGTTTTCCGTGTTGAAAACTACATTACATTAATGGTAATGGCATGGACTAGACTTTTTCACGCACATTTCAATAACACCATAGGAGATAAATATTATTATAAATCAGGAAAAAAATATAAACTTGTTGATGGTGAGAGAAAAGCTTGGGAGTTAAATGAATCTATAAGAAAGTACGGTCAATTAACTGAATCTGAAGAAAAAAATCTTCGATTATTTATTGCACTTAGAAATAAGATTGAGCATAGACATATTGAAAAAGAGACTTTGGATACATTAATTTTTGGTGAATGTCAGGCGCTGCTCTATAATTTTGAAAATACTTTGGTGAAATTATTTGGTGAAGATTATGCTATTAACGAAAATTTAGCATTCTCTCTTCAATTTTCAAGATTTATAACAAAAGAACAAAGGCAAGCACAGAAAAACATGTTGTCATCTGAAGTACAAGATTTAGTAGCATATATTAATAAATATAGGTCAGAGTTATCCGAAGATGTATTTAATAGTCAAGAATATAGTATTAAACTTATTGCGATTCCAAAAGTGGCGAGTGCTAGCAGGAATGATTTATCAGTTGAATTTATAAAATGGGAATCATTTAACCCTGAAGAACAAGCAGAAGTTCAAAAAGTAACGGCTATAGTTAAAGATAAGATAATAAGAGTTGAAGCAGTAAATGCAGGAAGGTATAAGCCCAGTAGTGTAGTTAAATTAGTAAAAGAAAATGGAATGGCAGATTTTTCGATTAATCATCATACCGCATTATGGCAGAAGTTCGGAGTTAGGCCTACCAACAATGCAGATGACCCCTTTGATACGAATACCAAATTTTGTTATTACGACCAAGCACATAACGATTATTTGTATACAAATAATTGGGTTTCATTTATAATTCAGTTATTTGAGCTTGACAAAATGAGACTAGAGGACCTAAAAACAAGTAATAATATAAATGTGACACTGAGTGTTTCGGATTTTGAATAATAAATATACTGTGCTGTGAAAATTCACAGGATGTTGGCCTCTCAAGGAGTACCCTGTAGCTTAAAGTATCTTTAGCTCCACATGAGAAGGTAGGAATTTCGCTCAGTAGTTGTAAAAAAGTATAAATCTCACTCAAACCATAGTTCTGTTCCTGATGACAAGGAAAATATCGTCTGGACCAGAGTCAATATTATTGTAATAGACACATGTTGATATGTTCTTTCGTACGTGAGTAAGATGGATTAAAGAAGAGGATGCTTTTTTGCGAATATGGAATAATATGAAAAACTATTCAAAATTAGACTAATATGTCCCCACGAACGTAACGTGTAATAATTGCCTTAAGACATCAATGCCATCAACATGAACTAACTGTTGTCTTGTTCATGTATACTGAGAAAAGCCTAATGAAAAACGATATCAGGATGGATTTAACTTTGATAAGATTAAAAGTAGTCTTGATGATGTTAATTAAAAGAACATAAAAAGAGAAAAACTGAGGTATTCATATGCTTACTATTGAAGAATACATTGGCCGAAGGAAAAAAGATAAGCTCAATGAGTTTGACATTGATGCACGCACTCAAAACATGAAAATTTGTGTGGATTATATCTTTGAGTACTTCAATAACTATCTTAACACTATTAAGCTGAAGAAAAAACAGTGCTTCACAGGGAGAAGCTGGAAAAGTATAGTAAACTGTTAATTGAATATGAGCTTGAAGTCAGAGATTGGACAGTAAGTATTTATTATGAATATGGAAAGCAGGTTAACAAGTATATAGGTAATATGATTAAGGAGAATGAACTATTTTTCTATATAATACTGATAGCGAATTTAGAAGTGCCTCATATGACTATTATACTAAAATCATTAAAAGGCTTCCTTTTCTTAAGGAACAGACGGAAATGCTTTTTCTCTTTATTAAAGAATATTATAGGGTTGAGAGCCAAAAATATTTTGATTTTTGGGTTCCAACAATAACTGAAGAAATCAGTGATTGGCTTATAAACACGTGGGCCAAGTACCAAGTGAACCTTGCCATTTTTGCTTGTAATTGGATTAATAGATTTTATGATAAGGGAAGAAAGCAGGAATTTGAAATACTGCTTATGTAATATTGGCTTCATGATATTGAAGGGGATAATGATTATTGGCATAAGTACTTAGAGAAAGTTTTGCCTGCTTTGAAAAAGTAATATATATATTTATTGATTAGACGAGGTGATAAAATGGATGATAAAGAAATTATTCTTTCAAAAATTGCAGAGATCATTAGTAGACCGGGCTTTTTTGTGCGGAGTAACTCAGAATTTAAATCTAGATTAAAGTGCTCTGAGCTCAATGAACTTTACGAAAGATATTCTAATTATCTTGTTCCATACTGGTATAACCAAGGATATACACAAATATTTGAGAATAAAAACGAGGAATATGATGTGTTTTTAGGATTAGATAGTATCTTCTCGGACCTATATAGGGATAACAGGAATGAGGATATTATCAATTTGCTTAAAGAGATAACTAAATCCTTCAATGTAGGATATATCTCTGAATATAGCAGTGAAGACTTGAAAGAAATGCTAAACTTTACGAGATTTTTGGATTAAGTATAACCCTTGAATTTGATAAAGTTAAGGTTTCTGCTTGCATGGAAAGTGACTCTGCTAGAGTAAGTGAGATGTTTTCTGTTGAGTCATGGATTAAAAGAAATCATGAAGAAGTATATGATTCTTATAAATCTGCAATCGATGCATATACTCAAGGTCATTCAGGATCTTGTATCGAATCCTGCAGAACATGTACAGTGAGTTTATTTTCTAAATATAAGGGGACAGAAAACTTCGCAAAATGGCTGAGAGGGATTTATAACACTAGTGGTGATAGTATAACTGCAACAGTTACTGATTTGGATAAGGCCCTTAAAGCAGATTTAAAAAAAGAAGAATTAGCAGATTTTTTTAATGAAAATAGAGAAGGCAAGTTGACAAAAACAAAAGTAATCTACATGATTTATTCTATGATGTCTGATTATGGAACTCATAGGAATGAAGGTATAGTTGAATTACCAGCTATTGAAGATGCGTTATTTTGTTTGAGGCTAACAGATACTATTCTATTTTGGGTATATTCAAAGAATAAATAATATCCAATTGTTTATGAAAGGATGGATAATATGTCTGATGTAAAAAATGCCTATGATCAAATTGTAGATTTCATAAGTAATGAATCGGAAAAAACACTGCTACTTCGCGGTATTGCAGACAAGGAAAAGCACTTAGCGCTTCTAAAAGCGTTAAATGCCCAGGGAGAATTAAAAGGATTGATAAACCTAATCCATACTACCAAAGATGGTATGGAGGAGTTTTTTCGATGGGCAGAGCTGTATAAGGTTAAACCACCAAAAAAATATGGACAGGCAATGAAATTATCAAATCTGACTATCTTCTTTGACAATCTCACAACGAAAACCAACAGCGTCAAATATGATGAATACAAATTTGATTTCATGGTTATCTGGCCAATTGTTAGTGTCACGAAAAATAAAGAAGAGATTCAAATGCTAAAGGAAATGGCTGATCGTCAAAGAACAAAAAAGATAATATATCTTACTATCAAAGAGCCTTGGTATAACCCGGATACTATAGAGCCTATTGTAGATAGAGTAATCAAACTGGACTGTCAGAACGATGATCCGAAAGAATATCATCGAATTATTACCGCATACGAGGAGGATATGAAAAGGCGTATGTATTAATATACATAAGAAATTAGCGTTTATATTTTGAAGGAAAATGACTGATATTTTACCACAAATTTCGGTTTTAAAAAAAATCAAAAAACCGATTGATATGTTTCCGAATACGTCGAACTCAAAAATGAGCTAATGATATCAATGCCATCAACTCTAGCCACGTTGAGACTGTAGTAAAGCTGGTTAAAATTTAAGCTGTGAGCCCTTGAAAATTCCAATTTTACGGAGATTTTAGGGGCTTTTTTTTACTAGGCACTCTTTTAATGAGCTTTTACTTTAAAACCTACGGAACATTTATTGAATCAATACTTAAAGGATTATACTTTCGGATCAACGATATTGTTGATAATTTTAGCATTGAGGAATTAAGTTTGTAAGTAAATATATAATAAAACTATGATAGCTACTACTGTTAGTGGCTATTTATTATTTTGGAGGTAGAGTGTGAAAGCATAAGAACCTAAAAATAAAGGTGTTAATTTCGGATTAGTAGATAAAAAATACGAATTAAAATTAGATATGAATACATTCTGTGAATTGGATCTTGAATATATTTACAGAAATGTGTTGTTGCAATCATTCACGATGGGAAAATCAGAAGATTTGTTTATACAAGATTTCTGGCTTTTTCTGTATTATTTATTTAACTAATATAACGGGGGATTAAGAAATAATAAGACCTCTTGAAAAAGCTAAAGAGATAAAAGAATGATATATTTAATTTTTAGTATAGCATGCGATATAATTAAATCAGTAGGAATTGTTTACTGATAAATAAAAAGTTTTTAATATAGACTGATAAAGATAGCAGTAGCAACGAGTTAATTGTATAAGATTCAATGTTGTAAACGAGGTGTGATTTTTTTGAATGATAAAATGTACGATTCTATCTATAAGTTCTACAAAGAGAATTATGGAGAGATTGAAAAACATGAGATTTATAAATGGAAAGCAGTAAAGCACTTTCAAGATACATGGGATATTGATGCTGTTGATTTTTCAGCAATGTTAGATATGTCTTTGAAGAAAACATCAAATCTTATGAGTGCAGGTAATTATTATCCTAGAAGAATGATTAAGTGGGCTGCAATAAAAGAACCAGAAATCGTCAGACTACTATTCAGAAATCTATATGATTTATCCACTGATGTTAAGTATAGAATAAAGTCATTTAGGGATGGGATAAGTGAAATAGTTGAGAAATACAAAGAAGGCTCAATCAATAAAAGCTACCAAGATGATAGGGCAATTATGGTCTATCTTAATCTGAAGTACCCAGAGAAATACTATTTATATAAATACACGATGTTCGTGAAATTTGCCAATCTTATTGATTACGCAGATCTTCCTGACGCTGGAGATATAGCTCTTATTTTTATGTATGAAAGTATGTGTGATATGATATTGAAACGTGTTATGGAAGATGAGGAACTTTTAAAAAAATACGAGTCAAGAAGAAGTCAGTACTATGACCCAGGATACCATCTACTGGTTCAAGATATTGTCTATTCAGCAAATTATTTTGCTGCACCGGAAATTTTGGAGCACTCTGAAAAGAAGTTTGAAGTTAAAAAATTTGAGCTACAAGCAGAGAATAAACCAGCTATATTAAAAGGTGTTCATGTAGATTATATTGAAGAAGCAAAAAGAAATAAAGAAATCGGTGATTCTGGCGAAGAATATGTATACCAGTATGAGAGGCTCCGGATAAAGAAATATAAACTTGGTAAAAACAAACAAGTCCAAAGAATAGCAAAGATATACGGTGATGGTCTTGGATATGATATCCTTTCTTATGATGAGCAGGGACATGAAATATATATAGAAGTAAAAACTACTTCGGGTCCTGAAAAAGGAAGTATTTATATTACATCTAATGAATTGAAAATGAGTGAAGAAAACTCGGATTACTATTATTTATATCGTGTTTATGATTTTGATAAAGTAGCAATGACAGGTAAACTTTCTATCAGAAAAGGCTCACTAAAAGAACTCTGTATTTCAGCACAGACATATAAAGTTGATTTTAAATAATTTATTTATACTACATAAGGTGTAATTGTTAAATGTATTAGAATTATAAGGAGTAATAAATGATGGAATGGATTAGAACAGCAAATATTAAGAAATATGATGTTATTTCTGCTTATAAAAATATGAATGAAATAGATTGGACAAAATCTAATTTTAATATATGTAAAGGAGATATTGTTTATATTTATGTAGGTGAACCATACTCGAAAATAATGTATAAAACATTTTGTACTGATGATGACGTAAAAAAGGAACATGCCATTAATGATTTAGTATACTGGACAAATCAAAATGAATTTGATCAAGAGAGGAAAAAAATCAGATTAAGATTGGAGCAAGTTAACAGTTCCAATAAGCTATCGTTAGATAATCTTAACAAAAAAAGTTGGTAAAACAAAGAATTCAAGGAGCATATAAGTCTGATAAATTTCCAGATTTATTTGAATATATTGCTAGTGTTTTTTTAACAATTAGTTTTGATGAAGACTATGAAGTTATTAATAAAATATATTCCAATACATCTTTGAATGAAACTGAAAAAGAGTTATTGTCAAAAGTGAGAGTTGGTCAAGGTATATATAGAGAAAAACTAATAGTAAAATATAGTGGGAAATGTGTATTATGCGGATTAAAACATAAGCCTCTTTTAATTGCAAGCCATATTAAAGAATGGAAAAACTCAACCAATCAAGAACGCTTAGATGAAAATAATGGATTGTTATTATGTACAATGCATGAGTCTCTTTTTGACAAACATCTTATCACTTTTGATGATAATGGTAAAATATTAATATCTAGTCTCTTAGATGACGAGGATTTGTCATTGCTTAATATTAATAAAAACATATCAATAGAAATAAATCAAAAAATGAAACATTACTTAAAATATCATCGTGAATCTTTTGAAATAATAAATAGGTGATGTAGCAGGATTATGTATTCATTATATTGAATTAATATAGAGATAACATAATTCTTATTAAATTCTAATATGTAATGGAGATATTTTATTTGTTTCAATAGTTTCTATGTGATTATACATAATACTTACGTAAAAAATATTATATATTCATTTTCTACAACTGAGAAAATTGTGATTGTAGAAAATCCACTTTCCTCAGTATTTATGAGATTCCACGATTTTTTAAAGGCTAAAAACTTGACATAATAAATGAAAGACAGTTATATTGTATTTTTATAAGTTGCATTGTGCGAATAGAGATAATAGAGAAGGTTATTACTGTAAAGTAAACAGATTCTCCTAAACCTAGGACGACTTGTGCTGATAAAGGAAAGGTGAGAAAGAGCAATGGTGTCCAAGAAAGCCAAGTAAGCCCTGTAAGCAACCAATCTGCCCCAAGCTTACAGAAGGGAACTACTGTGAAGAACATGTTAAGCTTTGTTTTAATGAAAGAGGCAGTGTTGCAAGCAGGGTTATGACAACAGATAGAGAGCCACCAGAAATAAATATTTAAAAGCTAATCCTTTGTGTGTTAAATATAATGAACAAGGTGCACTTATTAAAGCAACTGTTGTTGATCACATTAAACAACACCGGAGAGACATGAAATTGTTTTGTGATAAAAGCAATTTTCAAGCACTTTGTAAGAATTGTCATGGCCATAAAACAACGACTGAAGATAGATATAAAGAATATAGATATAATTAAATAAATTGTCATAGATATTTCCAATAATTAATAAGATTGTACAAATAGTAATAGGAGATTATGGAGGGAATAATGGCAGTAGCTATTTTTTTAAGAGCACAGAAGGAACCAAATAATTTTAAAAATGTTTTGTCATATATTATAGAAGATGATAATTTAGAAAAAATTGTTCTAGTATATCCTTATTACATGGAGAAGAAAGTAAAGACTAATGGAATTCAAGGCACATATTCTATATTAGGTAGAGGGCTACGAAATAGTATTTTATTAAGAGAGGGATATAATTTAACAACAATAGCTCCAGATGATTCACGAAATAATGACTGGGATAATTCTTATAAAAATTTTGTTAAACAATTAAATGATGACATTAAACAAAGTGGAAAAAAGATAAATTATAAGGGAATGATTTTGAAAAATCAGAAAAATTTTTTGCACGCCAAATTTACATTAGGTTATAAAAAAATAGGCAAAGACGTGAAACCAGTAGTATTACTATTAGGCAGCTCTAATTTAACTAATAAAGCTTATGATGTATTTGATGATTATAATTATGAAACTGATATTTTACTTTGGGACAATATAGAATACAGCTTTGATAGCAATGTTCTAAAGGATGGAGATTTGAAAACTATGTTAATTGAAAATGATTCATATGAGGATACAATGAATTATCTTAACTACTTTAACTCGAAAGTAATAAAGTGGTACAAAAGTGAGGAAGTGGAACAGATTAGTGAAGATTTAAAGTAGGGGGACTAGAAATCTCTACAAGGGACAAGCCGGTAACCGCTGCCCCCTCTTGCGTGAATTTTCGCAGGATTAACCAAGGGGGGGATAGCAAAATCGAAAAATGGAAAGCCGAAATTAAGCAACTGCAAGGAATTGTGGTTGTTTTTTTATTGAATAGAATTTTATTGAAAGGAGGAACTCATATGACATCTGAAGAAAAAATACCTGAACTTAGAGTAAAGTGGATTAGGTGTAAAGGGAGTGCTAATTTTTTAGGCCTAACAAGAGATAGTGTCGGATAATTCTTTAAATGTAGTGGATTAGATGGTGATTCATGTGTTGTTACCCTTAATGTTGAAAAAAATCAATAGAAATTTACTTAGTTCATGTTGTGAAAAACTTCTAAAGCAAAAAGTCCATTTTGAAAAGGTTAGAAATACTTAATATAGTGCAAGAGAAAATCCAGATGAAGAAAATATATCGACAGCCTAGACTAAAACAATGGGTAAAGCATTCCACTCGTTGGATGCTAATGGATAGATGGGATGAGTGTGATTTTGATATAGATCTAGATTCGCTAGCAGGAAGAGAATGTTATGGAGGACTAGATCTTTCAAGTACCACTGATATTACTGCTTTTGTTTTAGTTTTTTCACCAAGAACAGCAGAAGAAAAATATATAGTGCTTCCTTTCTTTTGAATACCAGATGATAACTTGAAGTTTAGGGTGAGAAGAGATCATGTTCCTTATGAAGTATGGGAGAAACAAGCCTTTATAAAAACCCCAGAAGGCAATGTTGTCACTATGGATTTATATAAACTTTTATTGAAGAGCTAGGAACAAAGTACTATATAAAAGAGATAGCGTTTGATAGATGGGGAGCAGTTCAAATGGTACAAAAACTTGAGGGTATGGGGTTTACAGTAGTTCCATTTGGGCAGTGATACAAAGATATATCACCACATTCAATGAAATTAATAAAGCTTACATTGGAGAAGAGAATATCACATGGGAGAAATCCAGTTCTTTGGTAGATGATGGATAATATTTATGTTAAGACAGATCCAGCAGATAATACTAAACCTGATAAAGAAAAAAGTACAGATAAAATTGATGGAACTGTGAATCTTATTATGGCATTGGATAGAGCACTGAGGAATATTAATTTAGGAAGTTTCTATAATCATAGAGGAACTCATATATTGTAGCCAATTGGAATTATATGTTATAATTTTTAAATACATACTATTTTAAATTATATTTAATAGTTCGGGGGATAATGATGGCTTCTATTGGAATAAGAGTTACACCTAATGATATATATTATACTATTGTTGATTCTGAAGATGATGGATATAAAACCATTAGCATTTCACATCTTAGAATACCTAAGGCTTTAGATATTCCGTGCAAGTTAAGTTATGTGAGGAATACATTTATTACAATTATAAAACAGTATAAAGTTAATAGAGCAGGTATAAAGTTAATAGAGGGTAATGCAAGAACTGAAATCAAGGGGAGTATTTCTTTTAGAATTAATCTAGAAGGTGTATTTTTAGAACTATTTGCAAATAGTTCGATTGAAAAGTATTTGTTAGGTATTGCACCAAGTATATCAGCCGTTTTAGGCTTAAATTCGAAGCCTGTTAAGGATATGGCCGAAGATTTAGGACTAAATGATACTGATAGAACAGATGATGGAAGAAAACTAAGTGATAATAATAAGGAGTCTTTGGTTGTTGCAGTTGCAGCGCTGATGCAGGAGTGATGGAGATGGACTACAGAAAGGTAAATATTGATTTTGAAGTGATCAAGCCAATAGGCAATAATGAAGGTAAAAATTCAGACGTTTTTTTAGCTAAAGATATGCAACTTAATGCTGAACTTGTGGTAAAACAAATGGAAATTTCTAAATTCTCCAAGATGGAAGAATACTTTTCAGAAGCAAGAATACTATATGATTGTAAGCATCCTAATATTATGGAGATTCAATATGCTTCACAAGATGAAAATTATATTTATGTATCCATGCCTTATCATAGAAAAGGGTCATTAAGTTCTCTGATAGATAGTAGATTTTTGACTGTTCGTGAAATTATCAAGTATTCACTAGATTTTTTAAGTGGGGTTGCACATATTCATTCAAAAGGATTAGTTCATTTAGATATTAAACCCACCAATATTATATTAGATGAAACAGATAGAGCTATATTAACTGATTTTGGACTTTCAAAGTACTTGGACGAGAATGGGATTGCTAACCAACCAATTAGTTATACATCGCATTGGGAACCTGAAATTTTTTTCAGTTCTGGAAGAACTGTCTTATCTGATATTTATCAAATAGGATTAACATTATACAGACTATGTAATGGAAACGATATACTTTCAGAACAAATGAAAAAATTAAATATAAGAAATAATTACGAATTAAAAGAAGCTATATTAAAAGAAAGGTTTCCTAATAAGAATTACTATTTACCACATATTCCTAATAAATTAATAAAAGTCATAAAAAAATCATTGGAACTTGATGCAAGTAAGCGTTATAATAATGTTATACAAATGATGAATGATTTGAGCGATATAGGTGAAAATCTTGATTGGAATTATACTGGTATATCAAATGAATTATACTATAGAATAAAAGATAATAATAAAATATCTATAATGATAAAGAACAAATTAGACATAGTATGCACTAAAACTAATTTGACTTCCACTAGAACTACTAAGATGCATAAATATTGCAATAAAGGATATACTTCAGAACAGCAGGTAACAAAAGAAATTGAAAGAATAATCAAAGAAAATGATTAATTTTAGAAAGGGGACTGGTTGACTTATGAGAAAGATAATCAGGAAGAATGATTCTAGATTAAGTAGAGAAAATTTATGTAACCCTTTCCCGAATAGTACTTTACAGAAACGTTTAATAAGTTCAGGAGTTATTGACTATAAGGATAATTGTATATTAGAAGATTTGGGAAATGGATATGTAAAAATATCTGCAAAAGATAATAGTAAAAGATTGAGATAGTTATTTATAAAAAAGCATCTGTTGAGACAGGTGTTTTTTTTATACATATTTGGGAGGTTATAAGGTGAGAATACCTTTATTATCAAGGTTTTTAAATCAAGAGATGAATCTAAGAATAGTCTATGTTATTACCAAACATCATTATTAAAGGTGGTAAAGAGTTATGAATGAACAAATTTCTTTTGTAAAAGAAATAGAGAAAAGAATAATTAATTTCTTAGAACCATATAAAAAAATATATGAGAATGAATTATTTGATTTCTTTATAGATAGCCAGACAGATATGTTGGAAATATGGGGAAACCATAAGAACAAATATAACAAAGATGAAAAAACAAATTTTATTTTATTAAGAATGAATATTCATCAAGAATGGAATCAGATCCATATTAGCAATATATTTATTTCTCAGTTTATGCAACATAATTGCATAGGTAAAAAGCTTATTAATGAAGTGTTTATTCTTGCAGAAAGAATAATTATGAACTTTTTTTAGTTGATATGGTAGAAAGCTTTTATAGCAGAATGCTTATTAGGCGTGCACTTTCTTGCGTAGACTACGATGATGTTATGAAAATTGTAAAGGAAACTAAATTAATTTAAAATACATAAAATAAAGACGTTTATTAATACAAAACAATGCTCATAGAGTAATTGTACATAATATCAACTATGGATAGAAGAATAAAAAAGAAATGTAACGTGTACTAGACCTTTCATACTATAATTATTCATACCATATTTTAAAGTAATTTCTTGAGCGTTTTTAAAATGAAGTTTAATATAAAGTCTATCTAAAATATCTAAATTTCGGTTTCTACAATGACTACTTTTAAATTGTAGAAAATCCACATTCCTTAATATTTATGCGACTTTACGATTTTCTACAGTCCAAAAACTTGACATTAAAAAGAAAATGTTACTCTAATTTGCGATTCCCATGAGTTTGTTGACAATTACATAAAAGAAGATATTAATTGTGCCATGTATAATTTAGGCTACTGTCCAGGAGAAAATAAAGAAATTACCACAATGTCTAAGTCTAGCTTAACAAGTATAAGCAAGATGCTGACGCGATTAAAGTCAGGTGGATTAATTACCATAGGTATATATGTAGGCCATAATGAAGGAAAGAAAGAAGAAGAAATCATTCTTGATTATCTTAGGACTATTCCTAAAGATAAATATGGACTTATGATAAATGAATATATCAATAGATATGCCTCTTCCCCTAGGCTTGCTGTAATTGAGAAAAAATAATCATCCTCTAGAGGATGAATGAATTATTGAATGTTTTTTCAGAAGATGGTAAAATGATACTAATATTGCAAAAAGGTGACGGTGAAATATTATTATGGAAAATAACCAAGATTTGATGAAAAACATTCAATTTAGATTTCCTAGATTAAGTAAAGGACAAAAGCTTATAGCAGAATACATATTAAAGCATTATGATAAGGCAGCCTTTATGACTGCTGCAAAGCTTGGCGTAACAGTAGGTGTAAGTGAATCCACCGTCGTTAGGTTTGCTACAGAATTAGGATATAACGGATACCCTAAATTACAAAAAGCTCTTCAGGAGCTTATAAAAACAAAGCTGACTTCAGTACAGAGGATGGAGCTCTCTAAGGATTATATTGAAGAAGATAATCCTTTAAAGGGAGTTCTTAAAGCGGATATAGAAAATATCCGTGCTACCTTAGAAAAAATAAATCATACAAGCTTCCAGGAGGTAGTAGAAGAAATACTCCGTGCCAAGAGAATTTATATTATAGGTTTAAGAAGCTCTACTGCTCTAGCTGAATTTTTAGGTTTTTATTTAAACGTAGTTCTAGATAACGTTAAGGTTGTAGCCTATGGTATAAGTGATATATTTGAACAGATGTTTAATGTTGGTGAAAATGATTTAGTAATTGGTATAGGTTTTCCTCGATATGCCATTAAGACTATTCAAGCTTTGGAATTTGCCCAGAAAAAAGGTGCTAAGGTGGTAGCAATAACTGATAGTTCTATATCACCCTTAGCTGGTAATGCAGATTATACACTTATAGCTCAGAGCAACATGGCCTCCTTCGTAGATTCTTTGGTGGCGCCTTTAAGCGTTATTAATGCTCTTATAGTTGCTGTTGGAATTAAAGAAAAGGATAAGATAGCTTCAACCTTTAATAGCTTAGAAAACATATGGGAAGAATATCAAATTTACTCCTATAAATCCCTTGATATTTAAATTAAATTTATTAAATAGGCTTCGAATTATTCTTCGAGGTCTTTTTCCTTTTCCAGGATAGTGATTTATCGTTTGACATATAATTTTTATAGATATACTATAATCTTTGTTAATATAAATAAAGGAGATGGTAACTTGGCTAAGGTTATCGTAATAGGTGGTGGACCGGCGGGGATGATGGCGGCTATAACCGCTGCCAAAACTAATGAAGTGGTTCTTTTAGAGGGCAAAGAAAGATTAGGAAGAAAGCTATATATAACTGGTAAGGGTAGATGCAATATCACTAATGCAAAGGATATTAGTGAGTTTTTTGATTATATTCCTGGTAATCCTACTTTCTTATATAGTGCTTTATATACCTTTACAAATGAAGATGTAATGAGTATGTTTAATAATAATGGAGTACCACTAAAGGTGGAAAGAGGAGACAGAGTTTTTCCTGTTTCCGATAAGTCCTCTGATATTATAGGACTATTTCAAAAGTTACTATCACAGGAAAGCGTGGATGTAAGACTAAATAGTAAGGTAGTGGATATAACCATCGAAGATTCCAAGCTTAAAGAGGTTGTGCTAAGCTCAGGTGATACTATAAAAGGAGATTACTTTATTTTTGCAACTGGTGGTAAATCTTATCCTTTAACAGGTTCAACTGGGGAGGGATATAAATTTGCAAAAAAGATGGGCCATAAAATAATCGAGCCTAAGGCATCATTAGTACCAATTATATTGAAGGAAGCTAATATAAAAGAGCTCCAAGGGTTATCCTTAAAGAATGTAAAGGTTAATTTATTGAGAAATAATAAAGTTATTTATAGTGACTTAGGAGAAATGCTTTTTACTCATTTTGGCGCATCAGGACCTATTATCTTAAGCGCTAGCAGACATATAAAGGAAAATAATAAATACAGTATATCTATTAACCTTAAACCAGCGCTTACAGAAGAAGAGCTGGACACCAGAATTCAAAAGGATTTTAAAGAATATAGCAATAAGGATTATAAGAATTCCTTAGACGATTTACTGCCTAAAAAGCTTATCAATTATGTAGTAAATAGATCAGGAATATCACCAGATAAAAAAGTACATTCTATAACTAAAGGAGAAAGACTTAGTCTGGTGAAGTTGCTTCAAAACTTAACTTTTGAGGTAGAAGGGCTTAGGCCTATAGCGGAAGCTATAGTTACAGCAGGTGGTATAAGTGTAAAGGAAATTAATCCCTCTACAATGCAGTCAAAACTTATATCTAATGTTTCCTTCTGTGGAGAGTTAATTGACGTTGATGCTTTTACTGGAGGCTATAATGTTCAGATTGCCATTTCCACTGGATACATAGCGGGTAAAGAAATCAGTATCGATGCTTAAAACTATTTTTAGAATTACATAAGGATAAAATTCCTCCACTAACAATAAATCTTATGATATTATATAGTAGTGAGAAATTTAATATTTAGATAATGATTGGAGTGACAACTTACGGTGAAACTATCTGTAGCAATAGATGGACCAGCAGGGGCAGGTAAAAGTACTATAGCAAAGCTTGTAGCCAAAAGATTTCATTTAAATTACATCAATACAGGGGCTATGTATCGAGCAATTACCTATGCTGCTATAAAAAACGAGATATCTCATGAATCTGTAGAAGAACTTTGTTCTATGATAGACGAATTGAAAATAGAATTTAAAGGAGAAAGCTTATATCTAAATGATAAGGATATAACTGAAGATTTATGTTTGCCTGAAATAGCTAAAAAAGTATCCTTTTATGCTTCTATTCCTGAAATAAGAAAAATGCTCGTTAAGCAACAAAGAAGAATAGCAGAAAATAGCAGTGTTATAATGGATGGTAGAGATATAGGAACAGTAGTATTGAAGGATGCTCCTTTTAAGTTTTATCTTACAGCCTCTGCAGATAAAAGAGCAGAGAGAAGATATTTAGAGCTTCAAGAAAAAGGGATAGAAGTGGATTATGCCAAGATATTACATGATATTAAGCAGAGGGATCATATTGATATGAATAGGGATGTAGATCCTTTAAGAAAAGCAGAGGATGCCATTGAGGTAGATACATCTGATATGAATATTGAAGAAGTTGTAGAAAAGCTATCTTGTATTATAAATAATAAACTTAACCATTAGATTTTACAGTAAAGATTTTAACGGAGGAATTATAATGGCTGACGTTACTTTGGCAAAAAAAGCTGGTTTCTGCTTTGGAGTTAAGAAAGCCGTAGATGAGGTAATAGATTTACAAAATAGGATAAATACGAAAATATATACTTTAGGACCACTAATTCATAATAAGGAGGTCTTAAAAAGATTGGAAGAGAATAATATCTTTTCTATAGATATATCTGATATAGATAAGCTAAATGCTAGTGATACCGTGGTCATAAGATCCCACGGTGTAGGAAAAGCTGTAATAGATAAATTACAGGAAAAACAAATTAATATTGTAGATAATACTTGTCCTTTTGTTAAAGCTATTCACAACAAGGTGGAAAAATATTATAATGAAGGATATAGGATAATTATTGTTGGTGATGATAAACATCCTGAGGTAATAGGCATAAATGGATGGTGTAATAATACTGCATTAATAATCCGAGGCGGAAGGCCAGAAGGTTACATACCTAATAAGGTGTGTTTGGTTTCTCAAACAACTGAAAAGTTTCAAAATTATCAAAAGGCTTTAGTGGATTTAAGTAATACATGCAAGGAAATATTAGCATTTAACACTATTTGTAATGCCACTAAAGAAAGGCAGGAAGAGGTTTCTAAGCTTTCTATTGAATCGGAGACTATGGTAGTTTTAGGTGATAGAAGCTCCTCTAATACCAAGAAGCTTTTTGAAATAAGTAAAAGTAGTTGTAATAATACTTTTTTGGCAGAAAACTATGAGGATTTACTCTCCCAAATCAGTATAGAAGATTTAAGAAAACATAAGGTAGGAGTAACTGCTGGTGCATCTACACCAGATTGGGTTATAAATAAAGTTATAAATGAAATAAAAGGAGATAGTCATAATGGAAAATAATGAACAGTTAGATTACATGAATAATAATTCTACAAGCATCCACGTTGGTAAAAGAATTGAAGGGCCCATTTTAAATATAGTTAATGATGAAATATATGTTGGAATTCCTGGGTATAAGAAAGATGGTATAATACCTAAGAACGAAGTATATATAGAGGCTGGCAAGGACATAAATGAGGTTTACAATGTAGGAGACACCATTGAAGTTAAGGTATTAAGCTTAAGCAACTCTGATGGATATGTTATTTTATCCAATACAGAAATAATTAAAGAGTCTTCAAAAAGAGAATTAATCAAAAAATATGAGAACAATGAGGCTATTGAAGTAAAGGTAGACCAGGTTATTAAGGGCGGTATTATTTCTCGTTACAATGGCCTTCAAATATTTATTCCAGCTTCTCATATTGATCTAAATAGAATAGATGATTTATCAACCTTCATTGGAAAAAACATCCTTGTAAAAATAATAGAGTATAAAGAAGAAAGATATAAGACAAGGATTGTTGGTTCTAGAAGAGTTCTATTGGAAGTAGAAAAGGAGCAAAGGGAAAAGGAAGCTCTTGAAACTTTAAATGTTGGAGATATAGTTAAGGGAGAAGTAAAAAATATCGTTGATTATGGTGTTTTTGTTGATGTAAATGGTATTGAAGGATTGATACATGTATCAGAAATAGGCTGGGGTAAGGTGAAAATTAAAAACCTCTTCAAGGTTGGAGATATTATAGATGTTAAGGTTATATCTATAGATAAAGAGAAAGGAAAAGTTTCACTAAGCGTAAAAGCTTTAACGGAAGATCCTTGGACAAACATTGAAGAAAAATATCCTGTAGGAAATATCACTATGGGTAAGGTTGTTAGATTTACTGATTTTGGAGCTTTTGTTGAATTAGAACCAGGAGTTGATGCTCTGCTTCATATATCAAAAATTAGTAATCAAAGAATCAATCATCCTAGTGAGGCTTTAAAAATTGGTGAGGTTGTTAAAGCTGTAATTATAGATGTTAATAATGAAAAGAAGAGAATCTCTCTTAACATGAAAGAAATATAAAAGAAGCCGGAAGTTTATTCTTCCGGTTTTTTAATATAAATTTCCCTCTTAATTACTTATCGTAGTTATATTAATTTTTATTTAAAATATACATATTACAAGCAATATTATAGGAGTAGAAGGATGAAGCAGGAGGTTTGCTTTCACGAACATATTCTTCCAAGAGAAAAGATGTTATTATTAAAGGCCTTAAGCCATTATAAATGTATACCTAAATATGTTTATAGAAAGCGTAGTGCATACAAAATCGTTGCGGAAGAAGGAATCTTTTGCTTAAAGAGAATGAGGTCAGGAGAAGAAAAAGTTAAGAACGGATATCTGGTATCTGAAGAGCTTTTGAGATCGAATTTTATATATTTAGCTAAGTATATAACTACAAAGGATAAAAAGCTTTTTGTGGTAGAACAAGGATATTTATTTTACATGACTACTTGGATTGATGGGAGAGAGGCAAATCTCAACAATATCAATGAGGCTATGAGGGCTGTAAGACTTCTAGCTATCTTTCATAAAGAAGTACAAAAAGTTCGCTACAATAAACTAAATCTAAGAAATAATTATTTAAACTATAATAGAGAGTGGAAGCGTAAGCTGAAAGATTTATCCAAGTATTCAGAGATAATTGACAAAAAAATTATCCCTACAGAGTTTGATAAAGCTTATAAGGATGAAATATCTATCGCGTATAAGTATGGGTTAAATGCTTTGGAATTGATTTCTAATTACACCTATAATAAAATTAATAATATGGAAACAGGAATCTGCCATGACAGCTATTATTATCAAAATTTAATCATGTTTCAGGACCAGCTATATATAATTGATTTAGATAGCTTAATTTTGAGTTTTCAGGTACTTGATTTAGCAAAGCTAATAAGAAGACTTATGTATAAAGATGAGTACTATTGGGATTTTTCTAAGGCTAGGATTTTGATTGAAGAGTATGATAAGGTTAAGAGGTTGTTGAAAAGTGAATTATATCTTATTATGGCAGTGGTTGCTTTTCCTCATAGATTTTGGAAGTTGGGGAGAAAAAGATATGTTAAGGGAAGCTTTTGGACAGAGGATAGATATTTAAAAAAACTTAGAAAGATTCAAAACTGCAGAGTGCTTTATGAAAGTTTCCTTAAGGATTTTTTAAATTATATAGAGTTGCAATGAGAGGTTATTATATGATATTGGAACAATTAAGTTCTTCTAATAAAAGGATATTTGAAAAGCTTTTGCTTAAGGCTAGAGATTTTAATCAGCTTAATGAAGATTTTTATAAGTTTTATAATTGTTTAGATTGGATTAAGCTACTTCGCCTTAAGAAGAAAGTTTTTTTAATAAAAGTTGACAGTGAATACATAGGATATATTTGGACGGAAGAAACTGACTACAAGGTAAATAAAATATATTCTTTGTATATAAACGGTAATTCAAATATTACTGATTTAATTGATTTATCCAAGTACTTTAGACGTGGACACAAATTTTATTATGAATGCCGTTTAAATAGCTTTAATAAGCAAGTATTAGACAGTTTATCCTTTAAAGGTATAAATCATTACATTGAGATGAAGTATTCGCTAGAGGCTCATATATGCGATTATAAAAGGGTGCAAGATATAGCTTTTAGACCCTTTATCGAAGATAAGGATGAAATTCTTCGATGTAAATTGCAAAATGATATTTTTTTTAGTGAAGGAAGAGTACCTCTTAATATAAAGGATATGTACAATGATGAGGAACAGGAATATTATTTGATGGGTGGAGGTTTTTTTATTACCCATAAGGGAGAGTACGTTGGATATGGCCAGCTTATTAAGCATGACTATGATGATTCTGTGCTATTGGTTAACTTTGGTATACTAGAAGCTAAAAGAAATAATGGTCTTGGAAGGCTTCTACTAAATTATATTTTAAATCAAGCGAAAGTAATGGGATATAAATATATTTACTTAAGAGTAAATATAAATAATATAGCAGCAATAAAGCTTTATAGTGATTTTAATTTTAGAACCTGCAGTAACATAATGCATTATGAATATGAAATAAAATAAAGAGGTGTAAAAACACCTCTTTATTTGTTATATTTTTTATATTCCTTAAGGCCTTCGATAACAATCTCTGCGGCAGCCTTTAACTCTTCTTGATTAACGCAATAGGAAAGTCTAATTTCATCTTTTCCTAAACCTTTAGTAGAATAAAAGCCTGAGGCTGGTGCTATCATCACTGTCTTATTGTTCATTGAAAAGTTCTCTAGAAGCCAAACAGCGAATTTTTCTGCATCTTCTATAGGGAGCTTGGCTATCAAATAAAAGGCTCCAGAAGGTTTTTTGCATATTATATCTGGTACAGCTGTTAATGCATTAAATAATATATCTCTTCTTTCTTGATATTCTCTTATTACTTCAGTGAAATAATCCTTTGAAACATTAATTAACTCTGCTGCAGCTAATTGTTCTAAAGTTGGAGAGCATAATCTTGCTTGACAAAGTTTTAAGGCATTACTTATTAGATTAACGTTTTTTGTTACTAAAGATCCTATTCTTGCACCACAGGCACTATATCTCTTAGATATACTGTCTATTATAATAACCCTATCCTTTATTTCTGGAAAGTCCAGTAATGAGGTGAAGGTTAAATTGTCATAAACAAATTCTCTATACACTTCGTCAGAAATGATATATAGATTGTGTTTTATGGCAAGGTTCACAAGTTTATTAAGATCCTCTCTATCATAAACAGCTCCTGTAGGATTTCCTGGGTTAGAGATTAATAATGCTTTTGTTTTAGGGCTTATAAGTTTTTCTATATCCTCTGCTTTGGGAAGCTTAAAACCCTCTTCTGCTAGGGTTTTGAAAGGAACAACCTTCACTGAAGCAATATCACTAAAACTATTATAGTTAGTATAAAAAGGCTCAGGGATTATAACTTCATCATCAACATCACAAATACTCAATAGGGTGAATAATAAAGCTTCGCTTCCTCCATTGGTTATTAAGATATCTGTATCATTTATATCATATCCTAGATCAGTGTAGTACTTAGACATACTTTTTCTTAAAGGCTCAATTCCTCTTGAGTCGCTGTATTCTAACACATTGGAAGAGAAATCATTCAGTGCCTTGAAGAAAATTTCTGGCGTTGGTATATCGGGTTGTCCTATATTTAAACCAATTATATTTATTCCTCTTCCTCTTGTGGAATCAGCATAAGAACTGAGCTTTCTAATAGGTGAAAATTGCATATTTTTTATTCTGTTTGATAAATCCATTGTGGTCCCCCTTATAATTTTATAAAGTAATTTATACTTTAATTAATTTTTTTTCTTGTGTATGTGCGGCTTCGCAGTATTTTGAGATTATTTGTGATAGCCTTATAATTCCATCCCTAATTTTCTCCTCGCTCATACTTGAATAATTGAGTCTCATAAAGTTATTCTTTTTTTCCGTGGGAAAAAACGACGAACCAGGTACAAAGGCAACTTTATATTGTAGAGCTTCTTCTAATAATACCTTTGTATCAATATGTGAAGGGAGTTCAACCCATGTAAATAAGCCACCCTTGGAATGAGTGTATTTAACAGTCTTTGGGAAGTAAGTATCCATGGTATCCAGCATCACGTCTCTTCTTATTCTGTAGGTCTCTCTAAGCTTTAATATATGCTTCTCCAAGGAATAATCCTTTAAATAATTTGCAATGATACGCTGATCAAGAGTACCGCTCTGGAGGTCTGCGCCTTGTTTGATCAAAATATACTTTTGAAGAATATCATCCTCAGCAAATATCCAGCCTATTCTAAAGCCTGGGCAGAAGGTTTTAGAGAAAGAGCCTAGCTGAATAACATAGCCACCCTCATCGAAGCTTTTGATTGATGGAAGCATATCTCCTTCAAAGGTTAGTTCACTGTATGGACTATCCTCTATAATAGGAAGCTCATAGAATTCTGAAAGCCTAGCAATTTCTTTTCTTCTTTCTATGGAGAGCGTAATTCCTGAAGGATTTTGATAATCAGGTATAGTGTATAAGAATTTGGCATTGGGGTATTTCTTTATGGCAGCAATAAATTCTTCTATAATTATTCCTTCGTCATCCATAGGTAATTCTATAAAACGGGGATTATATGCATTGAAGGCATTTATTGCCCCTAGATAGGTTGGACTTTCGCAAAAAATTATATCTCCAGGGCTTATAAATAGCTTTCCAGTGAAGTCTAGTGCCTGTTGTGAACCGTTAGTAATAAGAATTTTTGATGCTTCTGGTTTGAGAAAACCTCCCTTAATCCTTTCCTTCGCTATTTTTTCTCTTAAAAGATGGTAGCCTTCAGTAGTACTGTATTGCAGAGCTGCTTTTCCTTCAGTTAATACAGTTTCAGATGCTATTTTACTAATCTCCTCTATGGGAAATAATTCTGGAGATGGAAGACCTCCAGCGAAGGAGATGATGCTTGGATCCTCAGTCAGCTTTAAAAGCTCTCTAATTTCCGAGGCTTTTATATTTTCCATTCTCTCGGCTAATTTCAATTTCACATAAATCCTCCCCTTAATCAAACTAGCTAGATAATTATACCACTACATTTTACCATGAAAACAATTGCATTAATTTCTAATAAATTAATAATTAGTAAAAATATAACTATAAATTTGTTTCATTGAAATTTATAATAGGTATTAATATTAACCTCAAAAAATTACTTTAAAAAATTTATTAAATTATATATAATAAACTAGGATAGAAATAACTAAAAAGAGGGGTAAACTAATGATCAAAGGACAAATGCCTAGATATTATATAGAAACCTGGGGCTGCCAGATGAATGAAGAGGATTCAGAAAAGCTTGCAGGAATGTTGAAAAAAATGGGTTATACTGGTACCCTTAAAAGGGAGGAAGCATCTGTAATAATCTTTAATACCTGCTGTGTTAGAGAAAATGCAGAATTAAAGGTTTATGGGAATGTAGGAGCTTTAAAAAAGCTTAAGGAAGCCAATCCTGATTTAATTATAGCTATTTGTGGGTGTATGATGCAGCAAAAAGGGGTTGCTGATGAAATCATGAAAAAGTTCCCTCACGTTGATATAGTGTTTGGGACTCACAATGCTTATAAATTCCCAGAATATTTATCTAGGGTTAAGCAGGACAGTGTAAGAGTAAAAGAGATAGTAGATAAAGAAACGGAAATTGTAGAAGGTGTACCTATAGAGAGACAAAGTGATTATAAAGCCTTTGTTACAATCATGTATGGCTGTAATAATTTCTGTACTTACTGTGTAGTACCTTATGTAAGAGGTAGAGAAAGAAGCAGAAGACCAGAAGAAATAGAAAAAGAGATTAA